>JAEUMZ010000118.1 GCA_016790765.1 Betaproteobacteria bacterium | reverse complement strand
GAGGCTGCGGTAGAAGGAATAGAACTCCGGGTTCTTGCCGTAGGCGGCGGCGTAGATCTTGGCCGCGGCCGCATCGCCCTCACCCTTGATCTTCTGCGCGTCGCGGTACGCCTCGGCGAGGATCACCTCGCGCTGCTTGTCGGCTTCGGCGCGGATCTTGTCGGCCTCGCCGGCACCGGTGGAGCGCGTCTCGGCGGCCACGCGCTTGCGCTCCGAATCCATGCGCTTGTACACGTCCTCGCTGATTTCCGGCACCAGGTCCACGCGCTTCAGGCGCACGTCGAGCACCTCGATGCCGTAGTTGCGCGCATCGATGTCGGCGGCGGCGCGCAACGCCTCCATGACCTTGTCGCGCTCGCCGGATACCACTTCGTTGAGCGTGCGCTTGCTGAATTCGCTGCGCAGGTCGTTGTTGAGTCCTTGGGACAGGCGCACCTCGGCCTGCAGGAGATCGCCGCGCGTGGAGACCAGGAACTTCTTCACGTCGATGATGCGGTATTTGACGAAGTAGTCCACCAGGACGTTGTTCTTTTCCTTGGTCTGGATGCGCTCGGACTCCTTGGCGTCGAAGGTCTGGATGCGCGTGTCGTAGGTGCGCACGATGTCGATCATCGGCAGGCGGAAATACAGCCCGGGTTCGGTGCGCACGGCGACGATTTCGCCCAGGCGCGCCACGGTGGCGGCCTGGCGCTGGTCGACCGTATAGGCCGAGAACATCAGGAGGAACAGGCCAAGGATGACGGAGGAGGCCAGGGCAGGCACATTGACTTTCATGTGGCTCTCCTAGCGGTTTCTGAGATCGCGCCGCGTGTCGGGCGTGATCACGGTGGGGGGTTCGGGCGTGGGCAGGCGCGCCGCGTCGGCCGACGGCGCGGCGGGCCGCGCGCCGATCAGCTTGTCCAGCGGCAGGTACAGCAGGTTGTTGCCGGCCTTCTGGTCGATCACCACCTTGCTGGTGCCCTGCAGGATCTGCTGCATGGTGTCGAGGTAGAGGCGCTCGCGCGTCACGCCGGGGGCTTTTTCATACTCGGACACCAACTGCGAGAACCGCGAGGCATCGCCCTGCGCATTGGCCACCACGCGCTGCTTGTGGCCGTTGGCTTCCTCGATCATGCGTGCCGCCGTGCCGCGCGCCTTGGGCAGGATGTCGTTGGCGTACGCCTCGCCCTCGTTCTTCAACCGGTCCTTGTCCTGGTTGGCGCGCAGGGCGTCGTTGAAGCTGGCCTGCACCTGCTCCGGCGGCTGCACGTTCTGCAGGTTCACCGACGAGACCAGGATGCCGGATTTGTAGCGATCGAGGATGGTCTGCATGATCAGCTTGACCTGCCCCGGGATGTTGCCGCGGCCCTCGTAGAGCACATAGTCCATGCTGCTCCGGCCCACCACTTCGCGCATGGCGGTCTCGGCCGCCTGCCGCACCGCCTCGTCCGGATCGCGGTTGTTGAACTTGTACTCCTCGGCGCTCTTGAGCACGTACTGCACCGCGAACTGCACGTCGGCGATGTTGAGGTCCTGGGTGAGCATCAGGGCCTCTTCCTTCATCTTGACCTTCTGGCTGTTGCGATGGCCGACTTCGAGCGAGCGCACCTGCTCGACGTTGACCACCTCGACCTTGCCGATCGGGTAGGGCCAGTTCCAGCCCGGGCCTGCATCGGTGGTCTGGGAATACTTGCCGAGGCGCAACTCGATGCCCTTGCTGCCCTGGTCGACGATGTAGATGCCGGTGAACAGCCAGATGGAGACGGCGATGCCCGAGGCCAGCGCGAAGGCGCCGCCAATGGCGCCGGACGGACCGTTGCCCCCGCCGCCGTTCGGGGTGCCGCCCTTCTTTCCACCAAACAGGCCGCCCAGCTTCTGGTTGAACTTGCGGAAGATTTCGTCCAGGTCCGGCGGGCCCTGGGGATCGTTCTTGTTGCCGCCCCAGTTGGGCCCTTCGGCCATCTGGACCGGCGCGTGCGCATGCCGCGTGCGCCACTGCCATTGCGCCCGTGCGTAGGCCGCCAATGCCGGCGGCCAGGTCAGGGCATCGATGAGAATTCCGCGAACCGTGTGGAGCATGAATCGACTCAGGTGGAAGGGTCAGTGAAGGACGGACGCGGTCTTGGGCACCAAGGCCCCCGGCAGCGCCAGGTCGCCGTGCGCTTGGAGCGCCGGCGGGCTTTCGGGTTCCCGGCCCGGATGCAACGTGTATCCGCTGTCGAGCGCCGTTTCGCGGATCGCATCGCGCACCAGGTGCATGCCGATCTTCGCCAGCGCCGCCACGCGAAGCTCGCGAATTTTACCATCGGGGTCGCGCACGGCCAGCGGCAGGGGATGGGTTTCCACGCGATCGATCTTGTTGTACACCAGCACTTGCGGAATGTCCGCCGCGCCGATCTCGGCCAGCACGGCGTTGACGTCATCGATCTGCGTTTCCTTGAGCGGGTTGGCGGTATCCACCACGTGCAGCAGCAGGTCCGCCTCGCGCGCCTCGGTGAGCGTGGCCTGGAAGGCGGCCACCAGGCTGTGGGGCAGGTCGCGGATGAATCCGACCGTGTCCGAGAGCGTGACGTGGATGCCCGGATCGACATAGAGCTTGCGCGTCGTGGTGTCGAGCGTGGCGAACAGCTTGTCGGCCACCAGCGTATCGGCGCGCGCCAGGCGGTTGAACAGGGTGGACTTGCCGGCGTTGGTGTAGCCGACGATGGACACGTTGTACACGCCGGCGCGCTTCCGCCGCCCGCGCTGGGTCACGCGCTGCTTGGACAGCTTGGCCAGGCGCACCTTCAGGCGCTTGATGCGCTCGCCCACCAGCCGGCGGTCGATTTCCAGCTGGGTCTCGCCGGGGCCGCCGCGCACGCCGATGCCGCCGCGCTGGCGCTCCAGGTGGGTCCAACCCTTCACCAGGCGCGTCATCAGGTGCTCCATCTGCGCCAGCTCCACCTGCAGCTTGCCTTCCGCGCTCTTGGCGCGCTGGGCGAAGATGTCGAGGATCAGGTCGGTGCGGTCGATGGCGCGCGCGCCGGTGGCCTTTTCCACGTTGCGGATCTGTACCGGCGAGAGTGCATGGTTGAAGATGAGGAGGTCGATCTCCTGGGCCTTCACCGCCTCGGCGATGGCCTCGACCTTGCCGCTGCCGGCGAAAGTGGCCGCGTCGGGCCTCTGGCGCCGGCCGGTGAAGGTCGCCACCACTTCGGCGCCGGCGCTGGTGGTCAGCTCCACGGCCTCGGCGAGGCGCTCCTCGAAGAGGGCATCGGCGAAGTCGATGGCGACCACGGCCGCGCGCGTGCGGCGCGGGAGGTGGCTGGTCTGCTTTTCAGTCGGGGATTTCATGGATTGAAACTCAATGCGTGAGGATGCCGCTCCCACCCGGGGAGCGGGCCGCCAGTACCCGGCATACCAACGCGCTCAATCCACGGGACGCACGAGCGCAGCGTCCTCGCCGTCCAAGGCCGATTCCAGCGTTCAGCCCTCGCCCGGTGCCTCGAACGGGATGCTCACCGCACGGGCGG
>JAEUMZ010000092.1 GCA_016790765.1 Betaproteobacteria bacterium | reverse complement strand
CGCCTTCCCATCCCGAACAGGACCGTGAAACGACGCTGCGCCGATGATAGTGCGGATTACCCGTGCGAAAGTAGGTCATCGCCAAGACCCATACCCACAAATGCCCTGCAAACACTTGTTTGCAGGGCATTTGTCTTTTTGCGGCCTGCTTTGGCATGCCGAAGCAACAGGATCAGCACTTGGCGAATGCGTCAGCGAGGAAGCGTAACGACAATCGCTACTCCTCGTTGGTCGATAAGATTCACCGCGCGGATTCTTCCACCATGGTGCTCGGCCACGATGCGGGCAATGAACAAGCCGAGTCCGAGGTGTCCTTCGGAAGCCTGGGCGTCAGTCCGCTCGGACACCATGGTGTCGAAAAGTGATTCCAGCAACTCGGCACGGATCGGCGGCCCATCATTCTCAACACGCAGCTCTACATACGCCGGGTGCGCACTGACGACAACGCGAATCACGGTACCTGTCTGCGCAAAGTCATTGGCGTTCTGCACCAGCTTGTCCAGCAGTTGAACCAGCGCATCCGGTACTGCGCGGATCACCAGTGGGCCCGGAGCGATCATCGCGACGTCGAAGATTCGCGGGGCGTAGGCCTGCTCATAGCCACGCACACACCCGCTCACCAACTCTAGCAGGTCCAATTCCTCGAACTCCGCGTTTTCCAGCATGCGCTCGAGCTGCGTGGATTCGGCCAGCCTCGCGATGAGGATCGAAAGGCGAGACACGCCGTCGTTCGCCCGCTGCAGATAGGAGTTGCCTGATACGACAGCGCCACTTTGCTGGAGATTGTCCAACGAGGATCTGACCACCGCAAGGGGTGTCCGGAGTTCATGGGACAGGCGGCCTGCCAGTAGTTCCAAATGCAGGTTGTAGCGCTTCAGGCGTTCAAGCGTCACGGATAGCGTATTGGCGAGTGCCCCAATCTCGTCGCGCCGGTCAATGCCGCCAATCTCCTGTTGAATGCCGCCACGAATCCGGCCCTGCGCGTCGATCGCCGCGTCGGCCTCACGCTGCAAACGCCGAACGCGCGCCGTGATTCGCCAGGCAAAGCCCAGCATCGCCAGCAGGGCGACTCCCAGGATGGTGCCGCTGACCACCAGGACCGACTCGAGCGCCGAACGCTTGACCGCCTGCACACTGGCGCTGGTTTCCTCCAGCACCACCGCACCGACGATCTGTTCGCCCACCCAGATTGGCTGCGCAACGGATACGATGGGCCCGGCCACTTCGCTGCCAGTGCGCACGCGCTGGGTGGGTTCGCCGCGCAAGGCACGCTCCACCTGGTCCATGACCATCGCGCGGGATTGCGGGGACTCACGCCCATTGTCGCGTCCCGCCGCGCCGTCCAGCCACGACCCCAAGCCGCTCGACAACACGCGACTGGCGCGCGCCAAAGGCGAGTCCGTTTCTGGTGGGGCTGAGCCTTCCAGTCTCCCGGCCAGTCCACGCACGCGCAACTGCGCGTCCACCACCCACATGCGTGACGCGTTCCCCGAGACCACGGCCAAAATGCGTTGAATCTCCTCCGACGGTGCGTAGGCACCGCCCAGGCTTGCAGCGACACCGGGTTCCGCCGCGCCGAACAGGGAAACCAAACGCTGCCGCTCGACGTCCTCGACCTCGATTGCCGCATCGGGGGCCTGCACCGGCGCAACGAACAGCTGCGGCCGGTCCGACAGCGTGGCGGACAAGAGCTTCGCCGCACTGATCAGCACTTCGCGATGACCGTCGCGAAGATAGCGCTCCATTTCCTGAACGAACCGGTACCCGACAAGGGGGACCAGCAAGAGCAACAGCGCCACGCCGACCAGCTTGGCGCGCAGGCTTGTCAATGCCGCGGGAAGCATCGAGGCACTACCGGGTTACAGCGATGCACGCCAGCGGTATCCCATGCCATACACCGTCTCTATTTCATCGAACGACGCGTCGACCAGCAGAAATTTCTTGCGGATCCGCTTCAGGTGTGACGTGATGGTGTTGTCGTCCACCGTCAATTCCGCCTCGCGCATGAGCTGGTCGCGGTTCTTGACATGGCCGGGGTACTTGACCAGCGCATGGATCATCCAGAACTCCGTCACGGTGAGTTCCACGCGCTGTTGTTTCCAGAACACGGCGATCTTGTTGATGTCGAGCGTCAGGTCGCTGCGGATCAGCACATCCTCCGCCCGTGACGGAAGTTTTGCGGCCTCGCTGCGGCGGAACAGCGCAGAGATCCGCGCCAGCAAGTGCGGCAGGCTTACGTCCTTGGTCACGTAATCGTCGGCACCCAGGCGGAATCCGGACACGATGTCAAAATCGCTGTCGCGGGCGGAAAGAAAGATGATCGGCAATGCCGCCGATGCCGCGCGCAACTCGCGGCACAACGCGAAGCCGCCCTCGTTGTCGTCTCCCAGCCCGATGTCGAGGATCGCCAGATCCGGCAGGCGCGTGCGCAATGCCGCGCCGGCACGGGCCCGCGTGTCGAAGGTTTCGACCTCGTAGCCTTGTCGGGTGAGAGCCTCGGCATAGTTCGCGCGAATCGCTGCATCGTCTTCAACCAGGGCAATGCGCTTCATGGTGACTGTCTCATCTTGATCGGGAATCGTTGGCGACTATACCGCAGGGATTTGCCGCAGGCCCGCGCTGGGGAGCGCGATCATCTTGTTGCCATCTTTTGGCGCCGATTGATCGGTTTGAGGGCCGCCGTGCGCCTCTTTCGAGGCGCGAAATGCACTCACTGGCGGTTTCGCGCGCCAGCATCCCGACCAAGGAGCCCGCCGTGAAACTGATTTGGAGCCGCCGCGCCAGCCTGGCCAAGATCGCACCGCACCCACAACCCCATGCCGTCGATGGCATTGCGTTGGACTTCCTGCGCATGATCGCCGCGGCGGTGCTGTCCGGATTGGTGATCAGCATGGCCGCGGCGGGCCTGGCCCTGCTGCTGGCGCGTGATGCAGACGCGGCCAGCGTTACACCTGCGCCCGCGTCTGTGCAAGCGGCCGGGCCGGGCGTGCTGCTGGCGGGTATGGGCTGCGACAGCTTGCCCCTGGAGGCCGGCGAGCGCGACTGGTGGGTCAAGATCGACGGCGCGCGCGCCACGGTGCGCGTGATGCAGTCTTTCCTGATGCCGGACGCGGCCGAGGGCGCCGCAGTGTTCCAGGCCACCCTGCCGCTGAAGGCCGACTTGGTATCCCTGCAGGTGCAGACCATGCAGCGCGATTTCGAGGCCCGCGTACTGCCGCGCGCCCGTCATGAAGCCCTGGATGCCGACGAATACAAAGCGCTGACCCGCGATGCATTGATCGTTTCCGTGGATCGCCGCGGTGAACTCCTCTCCAGCCTGCTTCCAGGGCTCGAGGAGGCACAGGTGGTCACCGTGGCCTACACCTACCGCGTGCCGATCGACACGCAGCGCGGCATGGCGCAGTTCAGCCTGCCGCTCACGGACTTGCGCACCGAGGATGACGGTTTGCCGCGCGTGCCCGGAGAGGAGTCTCCCCGCGAAGGCGCACGCGGCAGCGTCTGGGTGGAATGGATCGGCAACCTGCCGCGCAAGGTGGATGGCGCCCCGGCGTCGGCCCACCTGGAACGCGAAGGCGGCCGCATCGAGGCGCTGGCCTGGGAAAGCCCCACGCTTGCTGCCGGTGCACGCCTTCAACTGAGTTGGCTCCGCTAGCCGGCCCAACCATCCACCAACCTCGGAGCCCGGCGCCCGCTCCCAACCCCTCTCCTCCGGGGAGCGGGCGCCCTCTGGGCCAATTCCGAAGGAACCTTTGCCAATGCAGAAAAACCTGGTCTTGCGAGTCCTCACCATTGGCTTGTTGATGGCGATCCTGATGATTCCCCTGTCGATGATCCAGGGCGTGGTGCACGAACGCGCCGGCAACCAAAAGCAGGTCGTGCAGGCCATCGCCGCCAGCCTGGCCGGGCCGCAGGCGGTTTCCGGCCCGATCCTTCTGATACCTTATGTGGAACGTCAACTCAAGGCTTCGCTCGACGAACGCGGGCGTGAAATCAAGACACCCGTGGAACTCGAACGCCGCGCCTTGTTCGTGCCGGAGCGCGTCGACATCACGGCCAGTGCCGACACCGAGTCGCGCCATAGAGGCCTATACAAGGCGCTGGTGTATCGCAGCCGAATCAAGGTCAGTGCCGAATTTGTCGTGCCGGCACACCTTGGCACCACAATTGCGCCGGGGCAGTTGATCCCGGGCAAAGGCTGGCTGGCCTGGTGCGTGACCGATGTGCGCGGCCTTGGTGCCGCGCCGCGCATCACCTGGGCGGGTGCCGCCATCGAGGCGGGGCCTGGAACCCGCCTCGAGGCGCTCGGCAGTGGCTTCCACGCGGACCTTCCGGTACTCGACATATCGGCACCCGCTCGGTACACCGTGGCCGCAGAATTCGAATTGGCCGGCACCTCAGACCTCGGATGGGTTCCCGTTGGCAAGGCCAATCGCGTGGACCTCAAGGCCGGCTGGCCGCATCCAAACTTTGGCGGCGGTTTCCTGCCGGTCAAGCGCGAAGTATCCGACCATGGATTCTCCGCGACTTGGGAGGTTTCGCACTTGTCGAGCCGCAATGTGGGACTGCTGTCCGATGCCGCGAACAAGAGCGTGAAGCTCGATCTGGACAGCTTCGAAGTCGCCTTCATCGAGCCGGTGAACCTGTATCTGCTGGCCGAGCGCGCCACCAAGTACGGCGTGCTGTTCATCGTGCTGACCTTTGGCGGGTTCTTTCTATACGAGACCTTGCGGCGCTGGCGGCTACATCCCTTGCAATACGGACTCGTGGGCCTGGCCCTCGCGGTGTTCTTCCTGTTGCTCATCGCCCTGTCCGAGCACATTGCATTTGTCTGGGCCTATGTGGCGGCAGCGGCCGCTGGCGTGAGCCTCATCACCTACTACCTCGCCCACGTACTTGGCGGCTGGCGCCCGGCCCTGCTGTTCTGCGCCATGCTGTCGATGCTGTACGCGGCCCTGTTCGGCCTGTTGCAATCGGAGGACAACGCCTTGGTGATGGGCGCGTTGCTGGTGTTCGCCATGCTGGCGGCGATCATGGTCCTCACCCGCCGCATTGACTGGTATGCGGTCGGGGCGCCGGAGTGATCGCACTTGCAATGGATGAACAATCACTGTATATTCATACATGTTTTCATCCATCCCGCATGGAGGTCGACATGGCCCTCGCCACCACCCATCACGCCACCGGTTTCGAGCGCGATCGCGCGCACAAGGGGCGCGGCGCGGCCTTGAACCTCGAAGGCCGCTTCGAGGCGTGGCAGCGCGAGGCGTTCGCCGACGGTTGGCGTGACCAGTTCGGTGCGGAGGATGAGTCGCAGGCGCTGCGCACCGTGGTCACCGAGGAGCGCGCCAAGTCGATCATCACGCGCAACGACTCCCCGGACATTCCGTTCCGCTATTCGCTCAACCCCTATCGCGGTTGCGAGCACGGCTGCGTTTATTGCTTCGCGCGGCCCAGCCATGCGTACCTGGGGCTCTCGCCCGGGCTCGATTTCGAAACGCGGCTGTTCGCCAAGACCAATGCCGCTGCCTTGCTGCGCGCCGAACTCTCGCGCCCCGGGTTCGAAACCGATGTCATTGCCGTCGGCGTCAACACCGATGCTTACCAACCGTGCGAAAAGAAGTACGCCATCACGCGCGACTGCCTCGCCGTGATGAGCGAGTTCAACCAGGCGTGCGGCCTGATCACGAAGTCGGCGTTGATCGAACGCGACATCGACCTCTTGTCTGACATGGCGTCGCGCAACCTGGTCAACGTGTCGGTGTCGGTGACCACCCTGGATCCGCACGTTTCCCGTTTCATGGAGCCGCGCACCTCGGCACCTGCCCGCCGCCTTCAAACCATCGAGCGGCTCGCGCGCGCCGGCATCCCGGTGGGCGTCAATGTGGCGCCAGTGATTCCGTTTCTCACCGACCATGAACTCGAAACCATCCTGGCGCGTGCGCGCGACGCGGGCGCGGCCACCGCCGGGTACATCCTGCTGCGGCTGCCCTACGAGCTCAAGGACCTTTTCCGCGACTGGCTCATGCAGCACTTTCCGCTCAAGGCCGACCACGTCATGTCGCGCGTGCAGGAGATGCGCGGCGGCGTCGACAACGACCCCAATTTCGGCTCCCGCATGGTGGGCGAAGGCGTGTTTGCGCGCCTGCTGAACCAGCGCTTTCACAAGGCCTGCGACAAGCTGGGGCTCGTCTCCCACGGCCAGGGCAAATACCGGCAACTGGATGTCACGCAGTTTGCCGTGCCGGGGCGCGCGGTGCAGGGAAGCCTGTTTTAGATCCGGGAACCGCGGACAACGAATCGCAGGATGAGGTGCGCGGCTGAAAAGGCAGAAACCCGGCATGGACGCGATGTTTGAAGTCCTTTCGGCCTGAAAGTCGCGCCAATCCTTGGGTTTGGTCGCTTGCCCCCTGCGGGGCTAGCGCCACACGCCGGTCACGGGTTCACCGCAGTACATGCACACGGGGTTCCGCGTGAAAGTCTTGCGCTGGCACTTCCTGCATTCGGTCGCGACGCTGGTGATCTTTCCGTCGGCCACGCCGTCGCGCAGGTCGATCTCCTGCATTTTCTTGCGGATGTCGTCATCCGTGAGCTGGGTGCGTTCGCGCAGCAGTTCCCAGAGCGCCTCACAAATCAGCGCCAGTCCATCGATCTTTGCCTCCAGCCGGCGCACCTCGGTTGCCACGCGCTCGGACGCATGCGCGGCATCGCGTCCGGCATTGTCCGCCTTGGCCTCGGCATCCCAGATGCGCTTCTGCTGGTACAGGTCAAACAGGTCCATGATCGCGATTCCCCCGGTAGAGGCAACGCCTGTCGTCAGAGCGCCCACACCGGCTGCTGCGACATGGACCTGCGCCACGCCCGCGCGCCCGGCATGCCGTGGTAGAGGCCCAGCGTATGGCGCATCACCGAATGGCGCGGCACGCCAGCGGCCGCAACACGTGCCACATACTGCGCCATGCGCGTTTCCACGATCTCGCGCGTCGGCACGGGCGTAGTGGCGCCGAAAAAATCGCGGTCGAACGAGGCCAGCCAATAGGGATTGTGATACGCCTCACGCCCGACCATTACGCCATCCACGTGCCGCAAATGTTCATGCACTTCCGCCGTGGTGCGAATGCCGCCGTTGATCACAATGGTCAGGGCCGGAAAATCGTGCTTCAGCCGGTACACCCTGTCGTACTTCAACGGCGGAACCTCGCGATTCTGCTTGGGAGAAAGCCCCTTCAGGATGGCGTTGCGCGCATGCACGATGAACACGCCGCAGCCGGCCTCCGCCAGCGTGCCGACAAAGTCGCGCACGAAGTCGTAGGTCTCGACATGGTCGATGCCGATGCGATGCTTGACCGTCACCGGGATCGACACCGCATCGCGCATCGCCTTTACACAGTCCGCCACCAGGCGCGGCTCGGCCATCAGGCAGGCGCCAAAACTGCCGCGCTGCACGCGCTCGGAGGGGCAACCGCAGTTGAGGTTGATTTCATCGTAGCCCCACTGCTGGCCCAGCTTGGCGCAGGCTGCCAGGTCGGCGCGATCGCTGCCGCCGAACTGCAGCGCCACCGGGTGCTCCTCGGCGTTGAAATCTAGGTGCCGTGGCTGGTCGCCGTGGATCAGCGCGCCGGTGGTGACCATTTCCGTGTACAACCGTGCGTGCTGCGTGAGCTGGCGGTGGAAATAGCGGCAATGCCGGTCCGTCCAATCCATCATGGGGGCGACGGTGACGCGGTGGGGGTTGAAGTCTTGATTCAAGGGAAAGCGGCAAGGGCAAGTAGTACGTGATCGCGAGCATCGCGATGTACCAGCGCAAAATTCTACCCGTCCCCCATCGTGCAAAATAAGCACATGGCAAAACCCACCGTCCCCAAAGCGGAGCTGAAGGCCGCGGTTGATGCATTGCTGGCCGGTGACCTGGTCGCGTTTCCTACCGAGACCGTCTATGGCCTGGGCGCGGACGCCACCAACGCGCAGGCGTCGATGCGGATCTTCGCCGCCAAGGGCCGGCCAGCGGACCACCCGCTGATCGTGCATGTGGCCAAGGACGCGGACCTGGCCGAATGGGTCAGCGACATGCCGGATATCGCGGAAAAACTCACCGCCGCCTTCTGGCCCGGCCCCCTCACCTTGATCCTCAAGAAGTCGCGCGCCATCCCCGCGGCGGTCACCGGGGGCCAGGCCAGCGTCGGGCTGCGCTGTCCCTCGCATCCCGTGGCGCAGAAGCTGCTGCAGGAATTCAGCAAGATGGGCAGTGGCCTGATTGCAGCGCCATCGGCCAACCGCTTTGGCCACGTGTCTCCCACCACCGCCCAGCACGTGCGCGACGAATTCGGCGACAGCGTGCGCGTGCTCGACGGCGGGCCTTGCAGCGTGGGTATCGAATCGACCATCCTCGACCTGACGCGCATGAAAACCCTGAAGCGCGCGGTCATCCTGCGCCCCGGCGCCATTACCGCACAGATGATCCGCGACGTGACCGGCGAAATGCCGCTGGCGGCCGAAGAAGTGCCTTCGACAAGATCCAAGTCGCCGCGCGCGTCCGGCACCCTGGCTGCGCACTATGCGCCGATGACCCCGCTGCAACTGGTCGAAAGCAAGGACCTGAAGACCGAGGTGGACCGGGTGCTCGCCTCCGGTGCGCGGGTGGCGGTGCTGTCGTTCGGCAGGTCACAGTCCGCGGCGTCGCCGGTGGGCGTAGGCATCCGCAACGCGCGCCCCCTGGTGTGGATCACCGCCGAGCGTGCGCCCGCGTCGTATGCACAGATGCTCTACGCCAACCTGCGCACGCTCGACGCCGCGCAGACCGCGCAAATCCTCGTCGAGGCGCCACCGGTCACGCCGGAGTGGGTCGCGGTGAATGACCGCCTGGGGCGCGCGTCCGTGGGTTCCGGCGGCCAGGGCGGTGAGGAGCAACGTGAAGATGGCGCCGGCTGACACGCGCCTGCTTCACGCTCGATCGAACGCCTCGTCGCAAGTTTCTGCCGGCACGCCGTCCGCATCACGTGATCGCTCGATGAAACGGATCCGCCCGGTGGCATGAAACGCCACCACGGTGGACGAGCGTGTACCGTATTGCGCGCCGGTGATCAGGATCGGCGACAAGGCGCGCTCCCACTCGATGCCGACGCCCGTGTCCGGCAGCACGTTGTCCGGCGGGTGATGGGCATCGGACAGCAGGTCGAACAGCCGTGAAATGTCCAGCGAGGCGTGCTGCGCCTGGGTGGAAAGCGGCCCGAGCGCCACCTCCAGCATCGACCGCGCGCGCTCGACTTTCGGCCACGGTTCATCGAGCGAGTGGTTCGACAGTGCGTGAATGCCCGGCGGCACCGGCAGGATGTCACCGGTGCGGGCGCTGAAGCAGAACAGCGCCTCGCCATCGCCCGCCAGCAGGTTGAACCCGGCATAGCGCGAAGCGCGCGGTCGCAGCGCGGCCAGGAAGTCAGGCGGCGATTCAGTCGAGTCCAGGAACGCGCGCACCAGTTCACCGCGTGACGGGGCGCCCGGCTTCTTGTCCGAAGGATCGCGGAAGTTCGTCAAGGCCGCAAAGCGGCCGCCGCGCGTCACGCCGAGCCACGTGCCGCCCGCTTCCAGATCGCGTCCGGCCAGAATGTGCGGCGCATCGGTCCACCAACATGCGGCGGCGGTCGGTCGCGCACGCCACTCATCGCGATTCGCCGCGACGATCAACGGGTAGTCCGGGTGCGCTCGCCAGGCGATGGCGATCAGGCACATCAATGACGTCCGGCAAGACGCAACATCACTTTCGAGACCAACGCCGCCACTCCACGATCAGTGCGCCTGTACACCCCAGCACGATACAAAGCCACTGCAAGTCTTCAATGGAAATCAACCCCAGTAGGGCATTCCCCTTTGCGAATGGCTGCAATGGATGCATGTCGGCGTGCATGATGCTGTCAAAAACGATATGCGAGAGCGCGCCGAGGATCGCGCCGATGACGAGGGGGCGTGTCGCCACGTTGCGCACGTCCAGTCGGTCCAGCACCGTAAAGCGGGCAAAGAATGCGCGCGCGGCCAGCATCAGCAGGATGGTGGCGATCGCCACGGGAATCGCCCCCGCATAGCTGTGGAAAAAGCGATGCAGCGGCGGGTCGTCGCGCAGGATGAAAATCAACGGCTCGAAGTCGATCACCACGTTGGCGGCGCAAAAGGCCGTGAAGCTCACGTGCCTGGGGGCTGCCGCGTGCAGCAGCGCGCCGGGGCCAAAATGAAATGGCGTGAACGGCATCGCTCGTAAGCCTTACAGCTCGGTGCGCAAGTCCCACAGTTCCGGGAACAACTGCACCTCGAGCAGCGACTTCAGGTAGTTCACGCCGGAGGTGCCGCCGGTACCGCGCTTGAAGCCGATCACGCGCTGCACCGTGGTCATGTGCCGGTGACGCCATTGGCGGAAATAGTCCTCGAGGTCGACCAGCTTCTCGGCCAGTTCGTAGAGGTCCCAGTACGTGGCCGGGTCTGCGTACACGGCGCGCCACGCGGCCTTGACCGCGGCATTGGCCGTGTACGGCTGCGACCAGTCGCGCGACAGCGCCGAGGCATCGAGCACAAAGCCGCGCGCGCCCAGCAGGCGGATCGACTCATCGTACAGCGAGGGGCGATGGAGCAGTTCGGACAGCATGGCGTGGATCTCCGCGCGATGCGCGAACGGCTTGAGCAGCGCCGGATTCTTGTTGCCGAACAGGAACTCCAGGGCGCGGTACTGGTGCGACTGGAACCCCGAGGACTTGCCCAGCGTCTCGCGGAACGACGAATATTCCGTCGGGGTCAGCGTGGACAGGATGTCCCACGATTGGATGAGGTTGTTCATGATGCGCGACACGCGCGCCAGCATCTTGAAGGCCGGGTTGAGGTGGCCGGCGATCACCGCATCTCGCGCAGCCGTCAATTCGTGCAGCGCCAGCTTCATCCACAGCTCCGTGGCCTGGTGCTGGATGATGAACAGCAGCTCGTTGTGCTCGGCGGATTTCGGATGCTGCGCGGAGAGCAGCGCATCGAGCCCGAGGTAATCCCCGTAGCTCATTTCGTTCTTGAAATTGGCGTACGCGCCGTCGGGAAGATGCGTGGTGTCAGTCATGTGTGCCAAACCCCAGGATGGGTGCGGCTCCCGGGGCAAAAATGCCTGGAACACCGCGCCGGATAACGACTTTGATGCCCGATTGCGCATGCGGCCGCGTTCACCGCGAACGCGTGCGCATCCGGCCTAGTACAGCGGCAACACCGCCTTCAGGATTGCGCCGGTCTGCGCCTCGGCGACGAACAATTCGTTGGGATGCAGCGGATGCCGCGCGATGGCGCCAGTCCAGTCGCCGCGCGTGGAATCGATGCGGTACTTGGGCTCCCCGCGCCGGTCGAACTGCCACGCCGCGCCGAGGCCGTCGTGCGCCACGTAGAGGTTGTCGTCGCTGTCGATGGCCAGGCCCACCGGCCCGTTGCCCGCGCTCAGGCGGATGAAGCAGCCTGCGCGCGAAGCGCCTTCTTGCGACAGCGGCACGCGCCACACCGCGTTGTCGCGGGTCGCGGCCACCAACAGGTGGCGTTCGTCCGACGCCAGCACCAGCCCGGCGGGGCCGGCGACGCCGCCCAGCACCTTGTCGAGCGCGCCATCGACGCCCAGGCGATACACCGCGCCCTGCCGATCCTCGAGCCCCGACTGGCCGCGGTCGGAAAAGTAGCAGTCGCCGTTCATCGCAAACACGAGCCCGAACACCCCCAGGAAGCGCTGGGACCGGCAGTGCGTGACCCAGGGCGCGATATTGCGCGTGCCGGTGTCGAGCGCGAGCAGGCCGTGGCGCTGGTCGGCGATGATGAGGCGCCCGTCGGGGTGGAATGCGAGTTCGGCCGGCCAGCCGTCGTAGCGCGCGATGAGGTCCCACTCACCCGTCGGCGTGACGCGGAAAATGCGGCCGAAGGGGGTGTCGGATACCCACAGCCGGCCGTCCTGGTCGAACGCCAGGCCGGTCAGAAAACTCCCCACGTCGCGCCCGGACAGGTTGGCCGCCACCCACGCGTTGTGTGCGCCGGATTCCTGCAGGTAGCCGGGCAGGTCGAAGGCGGTTTCGGTGGTCAGCGAAAGGGGCGCGGAAAACATGGGCCGGAGGGTGCGTTAGAGTGAGCGCCATTATGCGGGAAGCGCATGGCCCCGTCGCAGCTGAACCGCCCCCTGGATCGACGTCACGATGAACGATTCCCCGCGCTGGCAATTCTGGATCGACCGCGGCGGCACCTTCACCGACGTGGTCGCGCGCCGGCCCGACGGCGGTCTGGCCACGATGAAGCTGCTGTCGGAGAACCCGGAGCGCTACGAGGATGCGGCCCTCGAGGCCATCCGCACGTTCCTGGACGTCGCGCCCGGTGCCCCGATCCCGGTCGAACGGATCGAGTCCGTGAAGATGGGCACCACCGTGGCCACCAATGCGCTGCTGGAGCGCAAGGGCGAGCGCGTGCTGCTGGTGGTCAACCGCGGCCTGGCCGACTTGCCGCGCATCGCCTACCAGAACCGCCCGCGCATTTTCGACCGACACATCCGCCTGCCGGCGCTGCTCCACGCAGGCGTGCTCGAAGTCACCGCCCGCAGCGATGCCCAGGGTTGCGAGATTGCCCCGCTCGATGAGCCGGTGGTGGAGGCCGGACTGCGCCACGCGTTCGACCAGGGCTATCGCGCGCTGGCGGTGGTGCTGATGCACGCCTGGCGCAGCCCGGATCATGAGCGGCGCATCGGTGATATCGCGCGGCGCGTCGGGTTCACCCAGGTGTCCCTGTCGCACGCCGTGAGCCCGTTGATCAAGATTGTCTCGCGCGGCGATACCACGGTGGTCGATGCGTACCTCACACCCGTGCTGCGGCGCTATGTCGATCGCGTGGCGCAGGCGTTGCCGGGCACGCGCCTGCTGTTCATGCAATCGCACGGCGGCCTCACGGACGCGCACCGCTTCCAGGGCAAGGATGCCATCCTGTCCGGGCCCGCGGGCGGCATCGTCGGCATGGTCAAGACCGGTGTCGCCGCCGGCTGCGAGCGCCTGATCGGCTTCGACATGGGGGGCACCTCCACGGATGTGAGCCACTACGCGGGTGCCTACGAGCGCGAGTTCGACACCCTCGTGGCGGGCGTGCGCCTGCGCGCACCGATGATGTCCATCCACACCATTGCGGCGGGCGGCGGATCGATCCTCGCCTTCGATGGCCAGCGCTTTCGCGTCGGCCCGGAATCGGCGGGCGCCAATCCCGGGCCGGCCTGCTACCGGCGCGGCGGGCCGTTGACCGTCACGGACGCGAACGTGATGCTGGGCAGGATCCAGCCTGCGCATTTTCCGGCCGTGTTCGGGCCGCAGGGCAACCTGCCGCTCGATGACGGCGTCGTGCGCGCGAAGTTCGCCGCGATGGCGGGCGAGGTGGAGGCCGCCACCGGTACCGCCACGACCGCCGAAGCGGTGGCTGAAGGCTTCATCCGCATTGCCGTCGCCAACATGGCCAACGCCATCAAGTTCATTTCCGTGCAACGCGGGCACGACGTGACCGGGTATGCGCTGCAGTGCTTCGGCGGTGCCGGCGGGCAGCACGCCTGCCAGGTGGCCGACGAACTCGGCATGACGCGCGTGCTCATCCATCCGCTGGCCGGCGTGCTGTCGGCCTATGGCATGGGGCTGGCCGACCAGCGCGCGCTGCGCGAGCGTTCGCTCCAAACGCCGCTGGACGCCGGTGCCCTGCCGGCCGTGCGCTCGGCGCTCGAAGCGCTCGCTGCGGAGGCGCGTGCCGAACTCGTCGAACAAGGGTGCGATGAACGCGTGCTGGCGGTCGAGTGGCGCGTCCTGCTCAAGTACGAAGGCACCGACACCGCCATCGCGGTGCCGCTCGGGGAAATCGGCCCGATGCGGGCGGCGTTCGAATCGGCGTACCGGCAGCGGTTCAGCTTCCTGATGGCGGAAAAGCCGCTCGTGGTCGAAGCGGTGGCCGTGGAGGCGGTTGCGGCCTCCGGCGCGGCGGCCTTTGCCGCGCCTGCGTCCGCGACCACACCGGAGAAGCCGCCGGGGGCGGCGGCGCGAGTGCGCGTCATCGCGCAGGGGGAAGCGCAAGAGTGTCCTGTCCTCGCGCGCGAATCCATCGCCGCCGGAGACCGCGTTGCCGGTCCCGCGCTCATCATCGACGCCAATGCCACCACGGTCATCGAACCGGGATGGCAGGCGCAGGCGCTGGCGCAGGGGGAACTCCTGCTCACGCGCGTTGCGGAACGGTCGGGCGGCAAGGCCATCGGCACCGAGGCCGACCCGGTCATGCTGGAGGTGTTCAACAACCTGTTCATGTCCATCGCCGAGCAGATGGGCGTGGCGCTGGCCAATACCGCGACCTCGGTCAATATCAAGGAGCGGCTGGATTTCTCCTGTGCGCTGTTCGATGCGGACGCCAACCTCATTGCCAACGCCCCGCACATGCCCGTGCACCTGGGGTCGATGGGTGAAAGCGTCCGGACGATTGCCCTCAAGAATGCCGGACGCATGGAGCCGGGCGACGTGTACATGCTCAATGATCCCTACAACGGCGGCACGCACCTGCCGGATGTGACGGTGGTGACGCCGGTCTTCGGCGCCACCGGCGGCATTGAGTTCTTTGTCGCCTCGCGCGGCCACCACGCCGACATCGGCGGCATGTCGCCCGGCTCCATGCCGCCGTTCTCGCGCACGCTCGAGGACGAGGGCGTGCTGATCGACAATTTCAAGCTCATTGCCCGGGGCCACTTCCGCGAGGCGGAATTGCGCGCGCTGCTGGGCGCCGCCAAGCACCCGGCGCGCAACCCGGACCAGAACATCGCCGACCTCCGGGCGCAGGTCGCCGCCAACGAGAAGGGCGTGGCCGAACTCGCGCGCATGGTGCGCGAGTTCGGCCTCGACGTCGTGCACGCCTACATGCGCCACGTGCAGGACAACGCCGAGGAAATGGTGCGCCGGGTCATCGACCGGCTGCAGGACGGCGAGTTTGCGTATGAAATGGACAACGCGGCGGTGATCCGCGTGGCGGTGCGCGTGAACCGCGGTGCGCGCAGCGCCGTCATCGATTTCGCCGGCACGTCCGCCGAACTCACATCCAATTTCAACGCGCCGCGCGCGGTGGTGCACGCGGCGGTGCTCTACGTGTTCCGCATGATGGTGGACAGCGACATTCCGCTGAACGCCGGGTGCATGAAGCCGCTGACGCTGCTGATCCCGGACGGTTCCATGCTGAGCCCGCGCGCGCCGGCGGCCACCGTGGCGGGCAACGTGGAAACGTCGCAGTGCATCACCGATGCGCTGATCGGCGCGATGGGGGTGATGGCGGCCTCCAGCGGCACCATGAACAACGTGACCTTCGGCAATGACCGCTACCAATACTACGAGACGGTCTCCGGCGGGTCCGGCGCGGGGCCCGGCTTCCACGGCTGCGATGCCGTGCAGGTCCACATGACCAACTCGCGCCTCACGGACCCGGAGGTGCTGGAACTGCGGTACCCGGTACGCCTGGAGGAGCACGCGATCCGCAAAGGCAGCGGCGGCGCCGGCCAGTGGCGCGGCGGCGAGGGCGCGGTGCGGCGCATCCGCTTCCTGGAGGCCATGAGTGCGGCCATCCTCGCCGGCCACCGCCGCATTCCCAACTTCGGCATGGCGGGCGGCGCGGCCGGTGCGACGGGCCGCACGTGGATCGAACGCGCGGACGGTTCGCGCACGGAACTCGGCTACTCGGATGAGACTGCGGTGCACGCGGGGGATGTGTTCGTGCTGGAGACGCCCGGAGGAGGCGGATATGGAAGGTCGTGAGCGTTGATCGGTGAACAAAACCCCCTTTGAAAAAGGGGGTCGCGCCGAATGGCGCGGGGGGATTGAGGATGGTGGTGCGGAAACACTCGCTTCCAACACGCAAACACTTTCAATCCCCCGCTTCGCTCTCGCTCGCTGCCCCCTTTTTCAAAGGGGGCCAACGTTCGCGTGCAGCTGCGCTCGATTGGCATGCATTTTTCCGCAGCGTGAAATCATCGCGTTACGCGGCATATTTCGAAACGAAATATTTCCGTTGCACAAAACTTCAGCGCCTATAAAATAGGCGCCTTGCCCGTTTTCAACGCGCGCCCGTCCACCCAACGAGGCGCGTTTCTTGTCCCCTTCGCCTCCTGGCTATCCCGTGCGCATCGGCCCTCACCTGCTGCCCAACAACGTCATCGTCGCGCCCATGGCGGGCGTGACCGACCGGCCGTTCCGGCAATTGTGCAAGCGGCTGGGCGCCGGGCTTGCGGTGTCGGAAATGGTGGCCTCCGACAGCCGGCTGTGGGCGACCGAGAAGTCGATCCGCCGCGGCGACCATGCCGGGGAAGTCGAGCCCATCGTGGTGCAGATCGCCGGCGCGGCGCCGGACATTATGGCCGAGGCGGCGCGTTACAACGTCGCCCGCGGCGCGCAGATCATCGACATCAACATGGGCTGCCCGGCCAAGAAGGTCTGCAAGGTCGATGCCGGCTCCGCCCTGATGCAGGACGAACGCCTGGTGGCAAGCATCCTCGAAGCCGTGGTGGGCGCGGTGGAGGTGCCGGTCACGCTCAAGATGCGCACCGGCTGGAATCGCTCAAACAAGAACGCAGTGGCAATCGCGCGCATCGCCGAGCAAAGCGGCATCGCCTCGCTGGCCGTGCACGGCCGCACGCGCGAGGACTTGTACCTTGGCCACGCGGAGTACGACACGATCCGCGCCGTGAAACAGGCAGTGTCGATCCCGGTGGTGGCGAACGGCGACATCGATTCGCCGCAGAAGGCCCGCCAGGTGCTGGACGCCACCGGGTGCGACGCGGTGATGATCGGCCGTGCCGCGCAGGGCCGGCCGTGGATCTGCCGCGAGATCGCGCACTTCCTCGCCACCGGCCGCCACTTGCCGGCGCCGTCATTGGCCGAGATCCACGCCATCGCCCACCAGCATGTGGCCGACCTGCACGCCTTCTACGGCGAGGGCAAGGGCCTGCGCGTGGCCAGGAAGCACATCGGCTGGTACCTGTCGCCGCTGCCGCAGGGCGAGGC
>JAEUMZ010000053.1 GCA_016790765.1 Betaproteobacteria bacterium | reverse complement strand
TGCACGTCCAATCCCACGTACTTGATAATCTGGTCCATGACCTGCCCCCTCAATTACGGCTCTGGGCCGAAGGTTGTAATACCCCAAGCCTAACCCGCGTCGCTTGAGGTGCGGCAGGTCAACACATGATGTCTAGAACTGGCGAGGCTTTCCGGGCCAAAAGGTCTGAAACGCCGCGTCCATGCTGGGGTTTGCTCCTCGCATCCCCCTCGGGCCGCCAGCACCACCTCGAAACGCGAGTCAGACGTCGAGGTTGCTCACCACCAGCGCATTGTTCTCGATGAACGCGCGCCGCGGTTCGACGTTGTCGCCCATCAAGGTGGTGAAGATCTCGTCGGCGGCGATGGCGTCCTCGATCTGCACCTTGTTGAGGATCCGCACCGTCGGGTCCATGGTGGTTTCCCAGAGCTGCTCGGGGTTCATCTCCCCCAGGCCCTTGTAGCGCTGGATGTGCATGCCGTCCTTGGCCAGGCCGATGAGCCACTCGAGCGCCTCGCCAAAAGTGCGCACGGCGAGGCTCTTGTCGCCCTTGTGGATTTCCGCACCGTCGCGGATCAGGCCATTCAGGGTCAGCGCCGTCTTGACGATCTGCTCGTAATCACCGGTGTCGAGCAGGGTGATGTCGATGACGGTTTCGCGCGTGTTGCCGAAGCGCGTGCGCACGCAGCGCAGCCGGTGCCCGTCGTGCACTTCGTCGACCTCAACCTTTACCGTCAATGATTCCGCACCCACCGCATCGGTCAACCACATCGCCGCCTTGGAGGCCGTCTCCGCACTGGTCAGGTCGATGCGCGGACAGGTGAGCAGACCGCGCAGCACATCGGGGTCGAACGTGCGCGACAGGCGCGCGATGACGGCTTCCGTCATGAGGAATTCGCTGGCGATGCTTTCCAGCGCCTCCCCGGCGATCAGTGCCGCGCCGCCGCCCGGATGCAGCACGGCGTCATTGAGCGCCTTTTTCAGCTGCGCGGACTTCAACTCCAGCTCATCCTTCACATAGCGCTCTTCCTTGCCCATCTTGATCTTGTACAGCGGCGGCTGCGCAATGTAGACATAGCCGTTCTCCACCAACTGCGGCATTTGCCGGTAGAAGAATGTGAGCAGCAGCGTGCGGATGTGTGCGCCGTCGACGTCCGCGTCCGTCATGATGATGATGCGGTGATAGCGCAGCTTGTCGTGGTTGAAGTCGTCCTTGCCGATGCCGGCGCCCAGCGCGGTGATCAGCGTGGCAATCTGCTCGGAGGAGATCACCTTGTCGATGCGCGCCTTTTCCACGTTGAGCACCTTGCCCCTGAGCGGCAGGATGGCCTGGAACTTGCGATCACGGCCCTGCTTGGCCGAGCCGCCGGCCGAGTCGCCCTCGACGATGTACAACTCGCACAAGGCCGGATTGCGCTCCTGGCAGTCAGCCAGCTTGCCGGGCAGCCCGATGCCGTCCATGACACCCTTGCGGCGCGTGAGTTCGCGCGCCTTGCGGGCGGCCTCGCGCGCACGCGCCGCCTCGACGATCTTGCCGCAGATGGTCTTCGCGTCCGCGGGGTTCTCCAACAGGTACTCAGCGAGCTTGGCGCCCACCACCTCCTGGACCACCGGCTGCACTTCCGAGGACACCAGCTTGTCCTTGGTCTGCGAGGAGAATTTCGGTTCCGGCACCTTCACCGACAGCACGCAGGTCAGGCCCTCGCGCATGTCATCGCCGCTGGTCTCGACCTTGGCCTTTTTGGCGAACTCGTTCTCGTCGATGAACTTGTTGATCACCCGCGTCATCGCGGTGCGCAGACCGGTGAGGTGCGTGCCGCCGTCGCGCTGCGGGATGTTGTTGGTGAAGCACTGCACGGTTTCGCCGTAGCTGTCGTTCCATTGCATCGAGACCTCGACGGTGATGCCGTCCTTTTCGCCGATGGCGTGGAAGATCCGCGGGTGCAGCACCTGCTTGGCGCGGTTCATGTACTCGACGAAGCCCTTCACGCCCCCGGCATAGGCGAAGTTCTCGCTCTTGCCGGTGCGCTGGTCGATCAATTCGATCTTGACGCCATTGTTGAGAAACGAGAGTTCGCGCAACCGCTTGGCGAGGATTTCGTAGTGGTACTCGACGTGCGTGAACGTCTCCTTGGCTGCTAGGAAGTGCACCTCGGTGCCGCGCTTTTCGGTCCTGCCGGTCTCGGCCAACGGCGCCACGCGCTCGCCATGGCGGAATTCCATCTGGTGCACCTTGCCGTCGCGCCAGATCTTGAGTTTCAGCCACTCGGAGAGCGCGTTGACCACCGAGACGCCGACGCCGTGCAGGCCGCCGGAGACCTTGTAGGAATTGGCGTCGAACTTGCCGCCGGCGTGCAGTTCGGTCATGACGATCTCGGCCGCCGAGCGCTTGAATTCGTCGTCTTCCTTGATGCCGGTCGGAATGCCGCGGCCGTTGTCCATCACCGAAATGGAGTTGTCGGTATGGATGGTGATCTTGATGTCGTCGCAGTGGCCGGCCAGCGCCTCGTCGATGGCGTTGTCCACGACTTCGAACACCATGTGGTGCAGCCCGGTGCCGTCGGAGGTGTCGCCGATGTACATGCCGGGGCGCTTGCGGACGGCTTCGAGGCCCTTCAGGATCTTGATGGAATCAGAATCGTAAGCGGCGGGGTCGTTCTTCTTCGGGTCATTCAGGTCGGTCATCGTGAATCTTTTCGCAAAATCATGAATCGGAAATCGCAACTGCCTCTGCCGCAGGTCAGATCCGCATCGGCATCACCACGTATTTGAAGTCATCCCCACCCGGCACCGTGAACAACGCCGAGGACATGTTGGCCTCGCCCAGCGACACCAGCACACTTTCGGTGTGCAGGTTGTTGAGCACGTCGAGCAGGTAGGCGATGTTGAATGCGATATCCAGCGCCTCGCGGTCGTAACCGATCGGCAGTGTTTCCTCGGCCTCTTCCTGCTCGCTGTTGTTGCAGATGATCGACAGTGCATCCTTGGTGAACACCAGGCGCACCCCGCGCACCTTTTCGTTCATCAGGATCGACGCGCGTTGCAGGGCGCCGAGCAACTCCTGGCGGTTCATGGTCACGTGGTTGGTGTAGCCGCTCGGGATGACCTTGGCATAGTCCGGGAACTTGCCCTCGACGATCTTGCTGATGACCTCGATGCCGGCAAACGTGAACTTCACCTGATTCTGGTGAAGTTCAATGTGCACCGGGTCGTCGCTCTCATCGAGCAGCTTGATCAGTTCCAGCACGGTCTTGCGCGGAAGAATGGCATCGATCTTGCCTGTGGCTTCCGAAAGCTTGGTGACCGCCGTCGACAACCGGTGGCCATCGGTCGCGACGACACGAAGTGCATGGCCATCCGCGGACACCAGCACGCCGTTCAGATAATAGCGAATATCCTGCACCGCCATGGCGAACTGCACATGCCCGAGCAACTTGCGCAGCTCTTTTTGCGGCAGGGTCAACGCCGTGGCACTGTCCTTGGCCTCTGAAATCTTTGGAAAATCGCCCGCGGCCAGGGTCTGCAGTGCGAAGCGGCTTTTTCCGGCCTTGACTGTGACACGACTGTCCTTGGTTTCCAGTGTGACGTCGGCGTCGGGGGGAAGGGCGCGCAGGATGTCCTGGAGCTTTTTCGCGCCGACCGTCATGCTGCCTGCCTTGTGCGCGGTGTCGAGCTTGGCGGTGGCGCGGATCTGGACCTCCAGGTCGGTGGCGAGGAAATTGACCGTGTGGTCGGTCACGTCCACGAGCACGTTGGACAGGATGGGCAGGGTGTGCCTGCGTTCAACGATGCCCGTCACGAATTGCAAAGGGCCCAACAGGATGCTGTTCTTGGTTTTCAGGGTGACCATGTTGTTGTGACCTTGAAAAGAATAAAGATAGGAGTAATAGCTAAAGGGCGTACGGTCTGCTTAAAACCTGGAAAACATCCATTCAATCAGGGACTTGGATCACATGAATGCCTGTGGGTGATTCTGTCGAGCTTGGGGAGCGGTGTGCATAAACCGTTCGTCGGCCATCCGAGGTAGGGAATCGCCAACCAGTTGTCCACATGTTGGCAGGCCATGCAAACGCACGAATGTGAGGTCGCGTGGCTGGGGAGTGAATGGGATCATGGGAACGGATCAACCGCGCAGGATTTGGGTCAGCAACGCGTGATCGCGGGCCATGACTTGGTCTGCATCGACCAACTCCTGGATCTTTCGGCAGGCGTGCAACACGGTGGTGTGGTCCCGACCGCCAAAGGCCTCGCCGATTTCCGGCAGCGACATGGGGGTCAGCTCCTTGGCAAGCGCCATGGCCACCTGGCGCGGACGGGCAAGGGACCGCACGCGTTTTTTCGAGTACATCTCGGAGACCTTGATCTTGTAGTAATCGGCCACGGTCTTCTGGATGTTGTCGATCGACACTTGGCGGTTGAGGACAGCAAGCAGGTCGCGCAGCGCTTCTTTGGCCGCTTCCAGGGTGACCGGGACGTTGTTGAAGCGTGCGTACGCAAGCACACGCTTCAGCGCGCCCTCGAGTTCGCGCACGTTGGATCGAATGTGTTTGGCGATGAAGAAGGCCACCTCTTCAGCAACGGGCGTGCCTTCGGATTCGGCTTTTTTCATCAGGATGGCCACGCGCATTTCGAGTTCCGGAGGCTCCACCGCGACCGTCAGTCCCCATCCGAAGCGCGAGATCAACCGGTCGTCGATGTTGGCGATCTCCTTCGGGAAGCGGTCGCTGGTCATGACGACCTGCTTGTTGCGTTCGATGAGTGAATTGAATGCGTAGAAGAACTCTTCCTGCGTACGCGACTTGCCCGCGAAGAACTGGATGTCGTCGATCAACAACACATCGAGGGTGTGATAGGCGCGTTTGAAGGTGTCGAAGGCCTTGTTCTGGTAGGCGCGTACCACATCGGACACGAATTGCTCGGCGTGCAGGTAGCGTACGTTGGCACCCGGCATGAGGCTGAGCACCTGGTTGCCGATGGCCTGGACGAGATGAGTCTTGCCGAGGCCCGTGGTGCCATAGATGAACAGGGGGTTGTAGGCCTTGCCCGGGTTCTCCGCCACCTGCAAGGCAGCTGCGCGGGCAAGCTGGTTGGCCTTGCCGCCGACAAACCCGGAAAAGGTGAATGCCGGATTGATGCGTCGTTCGACTCCAGGGGATTTGGCGGAACTGTCGGCGGTTCCACCCGGCGGGCGCGCCGTCGCGGGTTCGGCTTGGGACTCATCGCGGGGGGTTGGGGCAACTTCAGCCAGTGCCTCATCGAGCGCTAGCTCCAGGTGGGTGGGTCGCGCAAAGTAGCGCTCGGCGGCACGCTCGACATGGGGTAGCAGGCGGTCCTTGACCCATTGCAGGATATAGCGATTGGGGGCGATCAGCGTATAGGCATCACCGTCCTGTTCAAATCGCAACGGCTTGATCCATGTCGCGTACTGGTGTGGCGAGTATTCGCGTTGCAGCTCTTCGGTACAGTGGTGCCAGAACGGGTGCATGCGCAGCGAAGGCTTCGAGGGGATCAGGAGCGACCAGGAGGGGCGGGGAGACGGCTGCAGAGTTGAGGGCCGCAGCACGGCAAGAGCGCGATTTTAGCCGGATTTGGCGAAGTTATCCACAGGCGCGATGGGTCTTCAGGGCATGGGTGCAGGAGGTGTTCATGCGCGAGCGGGTCGTCCGGTCAAAGCGTTGTGTTTGACTAAGTCGATGAAAACTCACGATAATATCGGGTTCCATCACCGTACGGTCAAACTAGGGCTTTCTGGGTACCCGGGTGGCATGGAACCGGTCGAGCGCGAAGCAATCCGCACAGGTCCGACCGGTCTTTCAACGAAACCGCCAACCCTACGGCTGGCAATGAGCAGGATTGAACATGAAACGCACTTATCAACCGTCCGTGGCCCGCCGCAAGAAAACTCACGGCTTTCTGGTCCGCATGAAGACCGCTGGCGGTCGCGCCGTGATCAACGCGCGTCGCGCCAAGGGCCGTACCCGCGTCGCCGTCTAGCGATTGATCGCGCGCAATCGGCATTCCGCATCGGCATGGGAGATTCTCTGTTCGCCGATGTGATTCGTCGCGGCCGGCGTCTGCACAGCGAGCGGTTGACGCTCTGCGTGTTGGCGCGTGTGCCGGAATGCAGCCGGCCTGTTGGCGGATGCCTCGGTTGGTCGATCCCCAAGAAATACGTGCGATCTGCAGTCATGAGAAATGCCGTCAAGCGCCAATTGCGCGAAGCCACCCGGCTCCGCAGTTGCCCGACCGGCCTGTGGATGGTTTTTCTGGGGCGCAAGGGGTTGGCGCAGAGTACGGGTGGCACGAAGATGTTTCGCCGCACGATTCGTACAGAGGCGGACACCCTGCTGGACCGTGTAAAGCCGCGCGCATGAGTCTGTCTCGGGCCGCGCCTCGGCCGTTGCCCCTCGCAAGGGCCTTGATGACGGCGATTCGGGGCTATCAACTGGTGCTGAGTCCGTACTTGGGATCGCAATGCCGGTTTCTGCCGACCTGCTCCAGCTATGCGATGGAGGCCATTCGGTCGCACGGGTCTGCGCGCGGCATATGGTTGGGCGTCCGGCGCCTGGGCCGTTGCCATCCATGGTGCGCCGGCGGATGGGACCCTGTGCCGCCGGTCCGCAACATTTCGTAGACAAACCCCCAGTTTTCACCTTTCTTCGGAGGCCGGCACCGCCGGCACGGACTTGACATGGATACCCAGCGGATCATTGCATTGATCGTGTTCCTTTTCAGTGGAATGTTGCTGATGGAGGCTTGGAACAAGCAGCATCAGCCAAAGGTTTCGCCAACCTTGGAGTCGGCCATCCAGACAACGACCGCAGGTCTGGCAGTCCCTCCAACCCCCGCAGCGGCAATGGACAAGTCTGCGGCGGTCCCCACTGCGCCGGCGCAAGTTACCGCGGGAAACATGGTGCAGGTGGGGCAGGCCTTGCCCGGCTCCCAGGGACGGGTGCTGGTCACGACCGATTTGTTTGATATTGAGTTGGATCGGTTGGGCGCGGACCTGCGGCAGGTGACATTGAAGACGCACTTGGCCCGCGGCGACAACAAGCGCCCGTTCAAGCTAATGCAAGACAAGGTTGGTGCTTACTTTATCGGCCAATCTGGTTTATTGGGGGCAGGCCTCCCCGCGCATACCGCTACTTGGATTTCCGAAGCTTCAAAGTACGAATTGGGCGACCGCGATTCGCTCGAGGTGGCGTTCACAAATCGGGACACCCCGGGGATCGTGGCGCGCAAGGTGTTCACGTTCAAACGCGGCAGCTATGTGGTGAACCAGCGACTGGAGATCCGCAACGAGACGGGATCCGACATTCAGCCAGGAGCCTATTTTCAGTTTCTCCGTGACCACAATCCACCGGAGGGCGAAAGCCAGGGAAACATGTTTACCGGGATTGTGACGTTTACCGGGCCCGCCGTCTTTACTGACAGCAAGAAGTTCCAGAAGGTCGAGTTCTCGCAAATCGACAAAGGCAAACAGGATCACGTCCGACAGGCCAGTGATGGATGGATTGCCATGGTGCAGCATTATTTTGTGTCCGCCTGGTTGCCCGCCGCTGGGCAGGCACGAGAGTATTTCGTGCAAAAGTGGCCCAACCAGTTGTATTCCATGGGCTACAAGGTGGCCATGCCGTCCGTTCCGAGCGGCAGGTCGGGCACCCTTGAAACCGCGCTCTACCTGGGGCCGCAGGAGATCGAGAAAATCAAGCATTTGGCACCGGGATTGGACCTGGTGGTTGACTACGGGTGGCTCACGATCATTGCCTATCCCATGTTCGTGATTCTTTCCTGGATCAACAAAATCGTGGCGAACTGGGGGTGGACCATCGTGATTTTCACCATCCTGCTCAAACTGGTGTTCTTCCCGTTGAACCAGAAGGCGGGACGCGAAATGGCACGCATGCGGACTTTGGCACCCAAGATCGAGGCGCTTCGGGCGCGGTATGGTGACGACAAGATGAAACTCAATCAGGGCATGATGGAGTTGTATCGCTCTGAAAAGGTGAACCCGCTGGGCGGGTGCCTGCCGATCCTGGTCCAGATGCCTTTCCTGATTGCAATGTATTGGGTGCTGGTGGGCGCGGTGGAGTTGCGCAATGCGCCCTGGATCGGCTGGATCACCGACCTTTCGACGCCGGACCCGTTTTATGTGCTGCCCGTCATCATGGGGATCTCGATGATCGTGCAGACCAAACTCAATCCCGCACCGCCGGATCCCGTGCAAGCCAAGGTCATGACCATCATGCCGATCGTGTTTTCGATCATGTTCTTCTTCTTTCCCGCCGGCCTGGTGTTGTACTGGACTATGCAGAATCTGCTGGGGATCGCGCAACAATGGTACTTGAACAAGACTGCCGAGGCGCACCTCAATCCCAAGACGGTTGGCAAGGCCTGACAATCCACTCGACAGGCAGTTGTTCAAAGGGCCGCAACAGCGGCCCTTTTTCTTGCCCGGCGGCTGCGCCCATAATGGGCGCCCCCTCCTTCTAGGCCGATCGTTCATGTTCCCTGATGTTTCACGTGAAACCCGCGAATCGATCGCCGCAATTTCGACGGCCCAAGGCCGCGGTGGCATCGGTGTGGTGAGGGTGTCTGGGCCATTGGCGCCGCGCGTCGCAGAGGGGGTCTTGGGCCGCGTGCCGCCGGCACGGCACGCGCTGCACGGCGAGTTTCGAGATGCGCAGGGCGACGCCTTGGATATGGGGATTGCCCTGTACTTTGAGGCGCCCGCCTCTTACACCGGCGAACATGTGCTCGAACTGCATGGCCATGGGGGCCCCGCCGTACTGAGCGCCATTCTGCAACGCTGCCTGAGCTTGGGCTGCCGCCTGGCCCGCCCCGGGGAGTTCACCGAGCGCGCATTCTTGAACGGGCGCATCGACTTGTTGGAGGCGGAAGCCGTGGCCGATCTGATTGACGCGGCGTCACAAGAGGCTGCCCGATCAGCTGTCCGGACATTGACCGGCGCATTCTCCAACCAGGTTCGGGAACTGGAGCAGCGACTGATTGACCTGCGCATGCACGCGGAGGCCTGCATCGACTTTCCAGAGGAGGAGATCGACCCCGCGCATGCGCCCGCCCTCAAGGCCAAGTTGGAAATGGCGTTGATCGGATGGGCGGCCCTGCAGCGCGCCGCAACGCAAGGTGCCGTCCTGCGGGAAGGGCTGACCGTGGCGCTGATCGGGCGACCAAACGCAGGAAAATCGAGTTTGCTCAATCGGTTGGCCGGGGACGACTTGGCCATCGTGACACCCATTCCGGGCACGACGCGCGATCAGGTGCGCGCGACAGTCCATCTACACGGCGTCCCGATTCACCTCGTCGATACCGCAGGACTGCGCGAAACCGAGGATCCAATCGAAGCCATTGGCATCCAGCGCACCTGGGATGCCGTTGAGCGTGCGGGTGCAGCGTTGGTCATTGTGGAGTCCGGTCGCATGGCGGGTCGGGAGGAGGCGGAAATCGTCGCGAAACTCCCAGCAGGCTTACCGATGGCCTGGGTCTACAACAAAATCGACCTGGACCATGCGCGCCCGGTTTCACGTGAAACGATCCTTGATGGGCGCAATGCCACCATGTTTGTATCGGCGCTCACCGGGGAGGGAATCGACCGCCTGCAACAGTGGTTGGTCGAGACCTCGGGTTGGCAGCCCGGCGGAGAGGGGGTCTTTTCAGCCCGCGCACGCCATCTCGAAGCGCTATCCCGCGTGAAAGTCCACTTGGACTTGGCTGACGCGCGCTTGGCCCAGTTCGAGCTGTTCGCCGAAGAGCTGCGCCTTGCACAGCGCGCATTGGGCGAGATCACGGGGGAGTTTCACCCGGATGACCTGTTGGGTGAAATTTTCAGCCGGTTCTGCATCGGCAAATAGGGCTGCAAATCGGCTGCCGAAGCAGGTTTTGGGCGGCAACACCGGTGGCGCAGAATCGGACCATCGCCTAGAATGGCAGGTTCCGCGTGCGCGGCCAAGCCATAAAACATTGATTCGCCCATGGGGCACGAACGTACTTTTGATGTGATTGTCGTTGGTGGCGGACATGCCGGCACCGAGGCTGCGCTCGCCTCATCCAGGACGGGGGCCCGGACGTTGCTACTGACGCACGCCATAGAGACCCTTGGCCAGATGTCATGCAACCCGTCGATCGGGGGCATCGGGAAAGGTCATTTGGTCAAGGAGATTGATGCTTTGGGGGGCGCCATGGCAGCGGCGACTGACGAAGCCGGCATCCAGTTCCGGACCCTGAACGCGAGCAAGGGGCCTGCAGTACGCGCGACGCGCGCACAAGCCGACCGCGTCCTTTATCGCGCGGCCATTCGCCGGCGATTGGAAAACCAACCGAATCTGTGGATCTTCCAGCAGGCCGTCGACGACCTATTGGTCGAAGACTTATTGGGTTGTCCAACAGTTACGGGGGTTTTGACGCAAGTAGGCCTTCGCTTCAATTCCAAGACGGTGGTGTTGACCACTGGGACGTTCTTGGGTGGGAAAATTCATGTCGGACTCGAAAACTATGCCGCCGGCCGCGCGGGCGATCCGCCTGCGTTAACCTTGGCCAGCAAATTGCGCGAACTGAATTTGCCGGTCGGGCGGCTCAAGACGGGTACGCCGCCGCGGATCGATGGCCGCAGCATCGATTTTTCCCGCTGCGTGGAGCAACCCGGCGACGATCCCACCCCGGTGTTTTCCTTTCTGGGCAACGCCGGGCAACATCCCCGCCAAGTCAGCTGTTGGATCACCCATACAACCGAACGCACGCACGACATCATTCGCGCAGGCCTTGATCGTTCACCCATGTTTACGGGAGTCATTGAGGGTGTTGGCCCGCGGTATTGTCCGTCGATCGAAGACAAGATCCACCGCTTTGCGGACAAATCCTCCCACCAGATTTTTCTTGAACCGGAAGGCCTGACCACTCACGAGGTGTACCCGAACGGCATTTCGACATCGCTGCCTTTCGATGTTCAAGAGGACTTGGTGCGGTCGATCCCCGGCTTGGAAGGTGCGCATATCCTGCGCCCTGGCTATGCCATCGAATACGACTACTTCGACCCGCGTGCCTTGAAGTCGAGTTTGGAAACCAAGGCGATCAACGGCCTTTACTTCGCGGGCCAGATCAATGGCACCACAGGCTACGAGGAAGCTGCCGCGCAAGGCCTGTTGGCGGGTTTGAACGCCTCCCGTAAGGCGCGCGGCATGGAGGCCTGGACCCCCCGCCGCGACGAAGCCTACTTGGGCGTGCTGATCGACGACCTGATCACGCGTGGCGTCTCCGAGCCTTACCGCATGTTCACCAGCCGGGCCGAGTATCGACTGCAACTGCGGGAGGACAATGCGGACGCGCGGCTGACCGAGGCCGGCCGCGCGCTCGGGCTGATCGATGACGAACGCTGGCGAACCTTTGCTGAAAAGCGCGACGCCATCGATCGTGAAACGGCCCGTCTGAAATCCTCGTGGATCTATCCCGGCAAAGTCGACTCCGCGGTGTGCGAGGCGGTGCTGGGGCAGCGCATCGAGCATGAGTATTCGATGTTCGACTTGTTGCGCCGACCCGGCGTCACCCTTGAGGCATTGCGACGCATGGTACCCGAGGAAGACGCCGCGGATCCGGTGTCACGGGTCGTGGCGGAGCAGGTTGAAATCGCCGCCAAGTACCAGGGATACATCGAGCGCCAGCAGGACGACGTCGCGCGCGCGCAGGCGCAGAACGACGTGCGCCTGCCTCACGATCTGGACTACTGCGGCGTGCGTGGCCTTTCCCGGGAAGTGCAGGCGAAACTCAACCAACACAAGCCTGAAACCATCGCGCAGGCTTCACGTATCCAGGGCATCACGCCGGCTGCGGTGTCATTGCTGCTGGTACATGCCAAGCGCGGTTTTGTGTCCGCGGGCCTGCCAGTGAAGCCGTCGGCCCCCGCCGATGTGGAGGCGCAACCGCAACAACTCGCCCGGGGCCGCTGATGAATGCAGCCTTGCGCTTAGCGCCCGCCGAAGACATCGGGATGCGGAAAACCCTCGCACGGGGGTGCGAAGAACTGGGTGTGGCGATGTCCCCGGAGCAACTCCACGCCTTGCTGGACTATGTGCGGCTGATCGAAAAGTGGAACCGCACGTTCAACCTGACGGCCATTCGCGAACCCGCTCGCATGGTGGAACTGCATTTGCTTGACTCGATCGCCGTCGTTCCCCACCTGCCCCGTTGTGCGCGCATTGCGGACGTGGGGAGCGGCGCCGGCCTGCCCGGTATCCCGATCGCCATCGCCCGACCGGATGTCCACGTGACGCTCATCGATACGATCGCGAAGAAAACGGTCTTCATGCAGCAGGCCGCCGCCGAACTGAAGCTCGGCAATGTGCAGGTGCAGCACGCCAGGGTCGAATCATTCCAACTCGCGGAACCCGCCGATATCGTGATTTCGCGTGCGTTCTCGGAACTCAAGGACTTCGTCGGTGCCTCTGCACACCTCTTGCGACCAGGCGGCAAACTGCTGGCCATGAAGGGGCTTTTTCCGCATGAGGAAATGGCACGCCTGCCCGCAAGCCACCAAGTCTGCGAATCGATTGCGCTGAAGGTGCCCGGTGTTGAGGGCCAGCGGCACCTCATCGTTCTTTCTACCATTCCTCAAACCGGACACCCTTGAATGAAGGCCTTTGCCATCGCCAACCAAAAGGGAGGCGTCGGAAAAACCTCCGTCGCCGTCAACCTCTCGGCCACGCTGGCGCACTATGGCCAGCGCGTGCTGCTGGTCGATCTCGATCCACAAGGCAACGCCACGACCGGCAGCGGCATCGACAAGAACGACGTTGAGAAAACAGTGTACGGTGTGCTGCTGGGTGAGTACGGGGTCGCCGCGGCGCGCCTCAAGGCGGAGGCCGGCTACGATGTGTTGGCCGCCAATCGAGAGCTTGCCGGTGCGGAAATCGAACTCATCGACGTCGACGAACGCGAGTACAGGCTGCGCAAGGCGCTGCACACCCTGGACGATGACACCGATTTCGTCGTCATCGATTGTCCGCCCGCGCTGAACCTGCTGACGGTGAATGCGTTGACGGCTGCGCAGGCGGTGATCATTCCGATGCAGTGCGAGTACTATGCACTCGAGGGCTTGAGCGACCTGGTCGGCACGCTCCGGAAAGTTAAGGCCAACCTGAATCCCGACATCGAGATCGAGGCGCTGGTCCGAACCATGTATGACCCGCGCTCGTCGCTGACCACGCAGGTTTCCGAGGAGATCAAGAGCCATTTCGGCGACAAGGTGTTCGATACCGTCATTCCACGCAACATCCGGATCGCGGAGGCCCCGTCGTTTGGCAAGCCGGTCATCCTGCACGATCCGGCCAGCAAGGGCGCACAGGCGCACTTTGCGTTTGCGCGCGAGCTCCTCACGCGCCAGGGCATAGCCTTCCGGGAGGCCGCATGATCAAGCCCAAGGGCCTGGGACGCGGCCTGGACGCCTTGTTGTCCGGTGGCAAGCCGGATACCGCAAGGGGTGAGGGCCAGCTGCGCGAAGTGCTGGTCGGAGATCTCTCTCCCGGCAAGTACCAGCCACGCACGCGCATGAACCAGTCGGCGTTGGAGGAGTTGGCGCAATCGATCAAGGATCGTGGTGTGGTCCAGCCGATCTTGGTGCGCGAAATCAAGGCGGGAAAGTTCGAGATCGTGGCGGGCGAACGCCGCTGGCGCGCGGCGCAACTGGCAGGACTGGTCAGCGTGCCGGCGTTGGTCAAGCAGATCCCCGACGAGCATGCACTCGGCATCGGCTTGATCGAGAACATCCAGCGTGAGGACCTCAACGCGATCGAGGAGGCCACGGGGATCAAGCGCCTGATCGAGGAATTCAAGTTGACGCACGATGCGGCCGCGCGCGCCGTGGGCCGGTCACGCGCAGCCGTGACCAACTTGTTGCGCCTGCTGGAACTCTCCAAGGCCGTGCAGGACATGGTGATGGACGGCAAGATCGACATGGGCCATGCGCGTGCGCTGTTGGCGCTCGCCAAGTCGCGGCAGGTGGAGCTGGCGCACCAGGTCGTCGCGAAGAACTTGTCGGTGCGCGATGCAGAGCGTCTGGTCAAGCACGAATTGGCGCCGCCCAAGGCCGCCAAGCATGCCGGACTTGCCGCGCCCAGCCAGGATGTTCGCGTGTTGGAAACCGACTTGGCCGACAAACTGGGCACACGCGTTGTCGTGCGCGCAAACAAAAAAGGCCAGGGCAAGCTGGTGATCGAATTCATGAGCCTCGATCATTTGGACGGCATCTTGGAGCGCGCAAAACTCAAGAGCTGAAAGTCGCACAGCCCGAAGGGGACGCTTGCGCACGCTGCGCCAATCATTGCCCGGCCCTAAACGCGGGGCTGGCCCAAAGTACTTTGCATTCAAGCGGTTAATGGCCACGCCGCGCATGTTGCGCCGCCGCAATTTGGTTTGACGCAGATTCGGCTCCCCTTTTATAATCGTCAGGCTTTGCGCCTCGCATTCCAGCGGGACTTGGTAGAGGGTAAACGGAAGATGTTGGCCGACAGTCTCGCCACGACCTACTGGAAAGTTCTCGGCGTGCAAGGTGTGCTGGTTTTGTTGATTGCCGGTGGCGCCCTGATTTGGGGGCCAGCGGCGGCAACGTCGGTCTTGGCCGGCGGTGCGGCGGTCTTGGCGGGAAACGTGGTCTATTTTTCTTTGGCGCGAGAAAGTCGCCTGAAGGCAAGGCCAGCGGGCCGGGTGCTTGGGAGGCACCTCTTCGCGGAAGCCGCGAAGCTGGTCACCATCACGGTGATCCTGCTGCTGGTGCTGGCGTGCGGTTGGTTTGTCCCGCTGTGGGTCCTGGCGGCAATGGGAGTGGCCCTGATGGGGCATTGGTTGGCACTGTTGATCATCAAATAAGAAACCATGGCGTCCGGATATTCATCCCCCTCGGAGTACATCTCCCACCATCTGACCAACCTGAAGGTCACCGTGGGCGAAGGCGGTTTCTGGACCGTCAACATCGACACCATCGTCATGTCCTGGATCCTGGGTGTGGTCGGCCTCGGTGCATTCTGGCTCGTAGCGCGCACGGCGACCTCCGGTGTGCCGGGGCGCATGCAGAGCTTCATCGAAATGATGGTCGAGTTCGTCGACAACACGGTCAAGGATGTGTTTCCCGGTGACCGGAAATTCCTCGCCCCTTTGGCGCTGACGATCTTCGTGTGGGTGTTCATGTTCAATTTCATGGACCTGTTGCCCATTGACTGGGTCGCCACCATCACGGGTGCAGTGGGACTGCACAACTGGAAGGCCGTGCCTTCAACCGACCTGTCGGCAACCTTCGCCATGTCCTTTACGGTGTTCTTCCTAACCATTTTCTTCAGCTTCAAGGCCAAGGGCGCCGGCGGCTTCATTCACGAGTTGTTTACCGCACCTTTTGGTGCGCACCCGGCGCTGTGGATTCCCAATCTACTGCTTAACATCATCGAGTTGCTGGCCAAGCCGATCTCGCTCGGCATGCGGCTGTTCGGCAACATGTATGCGGGCGAACTGGTGTTCATGCTGCTGGGCCTGATGGGCATGATCGCAAGCTTCTCCATTGGTGGGATGGTCGCGGGAGTCGCGGCGGGCGCGCTTACGTGGGCCTGGGCAGTGTTCCACATCTTGATCATCGTCTTGCAGGCCTTCATTTTCATGGTGCTTTCGGCGGTGTACATCGCCATGGCACACGAGCATCACTGATTCAGTTTTGTTGATTTCAACTTAGTCGCTTCGTAAACGAAAGGAAGAAAAATGGCACAGTTCATCGCCCTCGTTCAAGGTTACATGGCCTTCGGCATCGGCCTCATCATCGGTCTGGGCGCGTTGGGCGCCTGTATTGGCATCGGCATCATGGGTTCCAAGTTCCTGGAATCCGCCGCGCGCCAGCCTGAATTGATCCCGCAACTGCAGAAATTCATGTTCCTGCTCGCCGGCTTGATCGACGCGGCGTTCCTGATCGGTGTGGGTATCGCCATGTTCTTTGGCTTTGCCAACCCTTTGCTGTCCGCGATCAAGTAATTCCAGACAAACTCGCACGAAAGGTCCGTCGCCATGAATCTCAATGCGACGCTATTGGTTCAAGCGCTCTCGTTTGCGTTCCTGATCTGGTTTTGTGTCAAGTTCATCTGGCCGCCGCTCACCAACGCAATCGAAGAACGCAACAGGAAGATCGCCGATGGACTGGCCGAGGCCGAAAAAGGCAAGTTGGCCTTGGCTGAGGGCGAGAAGCAAAAGGCTGCGATGTTGAAGGATGCGCGCGATGCTGCCGGCGAAATCAAGTCCGCCAACGAGAAGCAGGCACTGAAACTCATCGACGACGCCAAGGCCCAGGCCAAGGTGGAAGCCGAGCGCATCATCACCGCCGCGCATGCACAGATTGCCCAAGAGCAGCAAAAAGCCCGGGAGCAATTGCGCGAACACGTGGCGGCCTTGGCGGTGGCGGGTGCCGAAAAGATCCTGAAAAAGGAAATCGATGCCAAGGCGCACGGCGAGATGCTGAACCAGCTCAAGGCGCAACTGTAATGGCCGAGCTCACCACGGTTGCCCGACCCTACGCGGAAGCTGCGTTCCGCGCGGCGGTTGAGGCCAAGGATGTTGCCGGCTTCGCGGGCAAGCTTGCGCTCATGGGTGCGGGCGCAGCCACGCGCGAGGCGGCGTCCGTGCTGGGCAACCCCAAGGTCAGCGCCAAGGAAAAGTCCGACGTGCTGTTTGCGGTGGCCGGGGGCGATGTACCGGATGTGTTGAAGAACCTGGTCATGGCGTTGATCGAAAACCAGCGCGCGGCATTGCTGCCGTTCATCAGCGAGCATTTCGCGCGCCTGCAACGCGATCACGACGGGGTGGTCAAGGCCGTCATCACCAGCGCGTTCCCGCTTTCCGATTCGGACAAAGCCTCGCTCGTCGACGGCTTGGCCAAGAAATACGGCAAGCGCGTGGACGTCGAGGTCCATGTCGATGCGTCCTTGATCGGCGGCGCCCGCGTACAGGTGGGCGATGACGTGATCCACGCTTCGGTGCGCGATACGCTGGACAAGATGGCGGTGGCACTCGCGACCTGATGAACACAAACAACACCGGCGGCGCGACATTGTGATGGCGCGACGCCGAAACGAATCAAACCTCAGTATTGGAGTTGGCAATGCAAATCAACCCGGCCGAAATCAGCGAACTGATCAAGTCGAAAATCCAGAACCTGCCCGCTGCGGCTGAAAAGCGCAACGAAGGCTCGGTGATTTCCGTGACCGACGGCATCTGCCGCGTGCACGGTTTGGCCGACGTGATGCAGGGCGAAATGCTGGAGTTTCCGAACAACACGTTTGGCCTTGCCCTGAACCTGGAGCGCGAC
>JAEUMZ010000008.1 GCA_016790765.1 Betaproteobacteria bacterium | reverse complement strand
GATGCCGGGGCCGACATCCTCGAGACCAACACCTTCAACGCCACCGCCGTGTCGATGGCCGACTACGGCATGCAGGCATTGGCCTACGAGCTCAACTACGAAAGCGCACGACTGGCGCGCGACGTGGCTGATGCGCAATCGCTCGTGACGCCGGCCAAGCCGCGCTTCGTGGCCGGCGTGCTGGGGCCGATGAACCGCACCCTGTCGCTGTCGCCGGACGTCAACGACCCCGGCTACCGCGCGGTGCACTTCGACGAGGTGAAGGACGCCTACCGCGACGCGCTGCGCGGGCTGATCGACGGCGGCGCCGACATCATCCTGGTGGAAACGATCTTCGACACGCTCAATGCCAAGGCGGCGATCTTCGCCATCGAGGAAGAATTCGATGCGCGCGGACTCGATCGCGATCACCGCCTGCCGGTGATGATCTCCGGCACCATCACCGATGCCTCCGGACGCACGCTGTCCGGGCAGGTGGTCGAGGCGTTCTACAACTCGGTGCGGCACGCCAACCCGATCGCCATCGGGCTCAATTGCGCCCTCGGCGCGCGCGAGCTCCGGCCGCACGTCGAAGAGCTGGCGCGCATCGCCGATTGCCGCGTGTCCGCGCATCCCAACGCAGGCCTGCCCAACGCGATGGCCGAATACGATGAGCGGCCGGAGCAAACGGCGGCCTTCATCAAGGAATGGGCCGCCGCCGGTTGGCTCAATTTGACCGGCGGTTGTTGCGGTACCACCCCCGCGCACATCAAGTCGATCGCGGACATCGTCGCGCCGTTCGCGCCGCGCGTGGCGCCCGAAATCGAGAAGCGCCTGCGCCTGTCCGGCCTGGAGCCGGTCAACATCGGCGACGACTCGCTGTTCGTGAACGTGGGCGAACGCACCAACGTCACCGGCTCGCGCGCGTTCGCCAAGCTGATCCTCAACGGCGACTACACCGAGGCGCTGGCGGTGGCGCGCCAGCAGGTGGAGAACGGCGCGCAGGTGATCGACATCAACATGGACGAGGCCATGCTCGATTCGCAGGCCGCGATGGTGAAGTTCATGAACTTGATCGCGTCCGAGCCGGACATTTCGCGCGTGCCGATCATGATCGACAGTTCCAAGTGGAGCGTCATCGAAGCGGGCTTGAAGTGCGCACAGGGCAAGTGCATCGTCAATTCGATTTCGATGAAGGAAGGCGTGGCCGAGTTCGTCAAGCACGCCAGGCTTGCGCGCCGCTACGGCGCCGCCGTGATCGTCATGGCGTTCGACGAGAAGGGCCAGGCGGATACCTATGCGCGCAAGACCGAGATCTGCAAGCGCTCCTACGACATCCTGGTCAACGAGGTGGGCTTCCCGCCCGAGGACATCATCTTCGACCCCAACATCTTTGCCATCGCCACCGGCATCGAGGAGCACGCGACCTACGGCATCGACTTCATCCGCGCCACCGAGTGGATCCGCCAGAACCTGCCGTACGCCAAGGTCAGCGGCGGCGTGTCCAACGTGTCGTTCTCGTTCCGCGGCAACGAGCCGGTGCGCGAGGCCATCCACACCGCGTTCCTGTACCACGCCGGGCGCGCGGGCATGACCATGGGCATCGTCAATGCCGGACAGCTCGGCGTGTACGACGAAATCCCCAAGGACCTTCTGGAGCGGGTGGAAGACGTGATCTTCAACCGGCTTGCGGACAGCACCGAGCGTCTGGTGGAGTTTGCCGAGCAGTTCAAGGGCCAGAAGAAGGAATTGACTGAGGACCTGGCGTGGCGTAGCGACCCGGTCGAAAAACGCCTCACGCACGCGCTGGTCAAGGGCATCACGCAATACATCGTCGAGGACACCGAAGAATGCCGGCAGAAGGTTGCCGCCAACGGGGGCCGGCCGATCAACGTGATCGAAGGCCCGCTGATGGACGGCATGAACGTGGTGGGCGACCTGTTCGGTGCCGGCAAGATGTTCCTGCCGCAGGTGGTGAAGTCGGCGCGCGTGATGAAACAGGCGGTGGCGCACCTGGTGCCGTTCATCGAGGAGGAAAAGCGCCTCTCCGGCGCGGCCGACGCCAAGGCCAAGGGCAAGGTCGTCATGGCGACGGTGAAGGGCGACGTGCACGACATCGGCAAGAACATCGTCGGCGTGGTCATGCAGTGCAACAACTTCGAGGTCATCGACCTGGGCGTGATGGTGGCCTGCGACAAGATCCTCGACACCGCCGAGAAGGAGGGCGCGGACATCGTCGGCCTCTCCGGCCTCATTACACCGTCGCTCGAAGAGATGTCGCACGTGGCCAAGGAAATGACCCGGCGCGGCATGACCCAGCCGCTGCTGATCGGCGGCGCCACCACCTCGCGCACGCATACGGCGGTGAAGATCGAGCCGCATTACGCGCAGCCGGTGGTGTGGGTGCCGGATGCCTCGCGCGCGGTGGGTGTGTGCACCCAGCTGCTGTCGGATGAACTGCGCGACGACTACGTGCGATCGGTGCGCGAGGATTACGTGAAGGTGCGCGAGCAGCACGCCAACAAGCAGGGCGCCAGGCTGGTGACCCTCGAGGCGGCGCGCGCCAATGCGTGCGCGACCGACTGGGCGTCGTACACGCCGCCGGCGCCTGGTTTCCTTGGCGTGAAGGCGCTGAAGAATTTCGCCCTCGAGGAGCTGGTGCCGTTCATCGACTGGGGCCCGTTCTTCCAGACCTGGGACCTGGCCGGCAAGTACCCGCAGATCCTCGACGACGAGTTGGTGGGCGCCTCGGCGCGCGAGGTGTTTGCGCATGGGCAGAAAATGCTCGACCAGATCGTCAAGGGCCGCTGGCTGACCGCCCACGCGGTGTTCGG
>JAEUMZ010000005.1 GCA_016790765.1 Betaproteobacteria bacterium | reverse complement strand
CGCTGGAACTGGCCGCCGAGAAATCCGGCTGGGGCGGCCCGGTGCCCAAGGGCGTGGGTCGCGGCATTGCCGTACACGAGAGCTTCGGCAGCGTCTGCGCACAGGTGGCGGATGTGAGCATCGAAAACGGGCAGATCAAGGTGCAGCGCATGGTGGCGGCGTTCGATTGCGGCCTGGTGGTGAACCCGCTCACGGTCGTCGCGCAGGTGGAAAGCGCCATCGCCTTCGGCCTTTCCGCCGCCCTGTACGGCAAGGTCACGCTGAAGGACGGCGTGGTGGAGCAGAGCAACTTCCACGATTACCCAGTGCTGCGCATGGCCGAGATGCCGAAGGTGGAGGTGCACCTGGTGCCCGGCGGGAAGGAGCCCACCGGGGTGGGCGAGCCGGGCACGCCGCCGGTTGCACCGGCAGTGGCCAACGCGGTGTTCGCGCTGACCGGCAAGCGCCTGCGGGAATTGCCGTTCAAGGTGTGACGGGCCGGGATCGCTTGATGCAGTTCCCGCAGCAACAGCGCGCCCGGCGATCGGGCGCGCCTTAGCTGGGTGACCACTCCAATGCCTTCGCCTCGCTCGCATCGTACGGGCGCTTTGCGATCACGCCGGCCTCGATTTGCGCGGCCGCTTCGCGAATGACGCAAAAGTGCTCGACCAGGAGCTTGGCCGGCAGGCCGAGGTCGTTCGCGTCGGGCTGGTCGCGGGCGCGCCGTTCCATTGCCACGTAATATTTTGGGTCTCCTGCCGCCAGCCGCGTGGCCATGTCCAGCAGCACCTCGTCGCCGATTTTCATTGTGGTTCCGATCTGTTGTTTCCGCATGGCCGGAATGGCCCCATCAAGGTGCGAATCACCGGAATCATTTGCTGGCGCGCGCGCGGTCACGGTACCCCAATTCGCATCGTCCGGGGAAAGTTTCGCGCGCGGCCGGAGCCCCGGGATGCCCAAGGCGGGCGGGACCACGCCCCGCGCAGTGGCACCGGAAAGTTGAACGCGCCGCGCGCCTTGTGTAGATTGACCCGCCTCGCCGCCATGAAAAGATGTGTTTGCGGATCGCCGCCTTGCGGCCACCACCATGTTGCCCATGCCTCCAGCACTACCCACGGAAAAGCCCATCGACGCCGCCGCGTTCTCCACGCCACGCTTGCGCGCAATCGAGGTCACCGAAGCGAACGCGGACGTCCTGCAGCGCTTTTTCGACGCCAATCCCGAATACTTCCTCGCCACCGGCGGCGAACCGCCCCGGCCGAACGAGGCCCTCGAGGAGGTGCGCGACGTGCCACCCAACGGGTTTCCGTACACCCGCATGCTCATCCTGTGCTGGGTCGATGCGGCGGGGGAGGCGGCGGCGATGGCCTCGCTGACCTTCGGCCTCTTCATTCCCGCCGTTCTGCACGTCGGGCTGCTGATCGTTGCAACTGCACGGCACGGCGATGGCACGGCGCGGGAATGCCACGACGCCATCGAGCGTGAGGCGCGCGAACACGGCTATCAATGGCTGCGGCTGGGCGTGGTGCAGGGCAATGCGCGCGCCGAAGCGTTCTGGGCGCGATGCGGCTATGTGGAAACGCGGGTGCGCGACGGCATTCCCATGGGGCGGCTCACGCAATCGGTGCGCGTGATGGTCAAGCCGCTGGGGGATGCGGGCATCGAGGAATACCTCGCGCAAGTCACGCGCGACCAACCGGGGCAACCATGAGCAAGTCCTTCGACACCTACCGCGGCGCGGTGTATCCGTGGCACTGCGACCACATGAACCACATGAACGTGATGCACTACGTGGGCAAGTTCGACGAGGCGACGTGGAACCTGTTCCATCTGATCGGCCTGACGCGCGCGCGGCTGGCTGAAGCGCGGCGCGGCATGGCGGCGGTGGACCAGCACATCGTCTACGAGCGCGAGCTGCCGGCCGGTGCAGTGATCGCCGTGACGTCGCGCCTGATTGAAGTGCGCGAGAAACTCATCGTGTTCGAGCACGTGATGAACCATGTCGAGACCGGCAACGTCGCCGCGCGCACCACGTTGAAGGCGGTGCACCTGGACCTGGACTTGCGCAAGGCGTGCGCGTTCGAGGCCGCGCTTGCGGCGGAGATGCGCGGGTTCCTGGCGGAGTCCTGACTGCGGGCCAAGACGGCAAACTCCCCGTCCCGTGCGGCGTTCAGGCCGAAAGCGTCCGAAACGCCGCGCCAGTGCTGGACTTTACTTCTGGCCGAACGCCGCCTGCAGCGCGGTCTTGTCGAAATGCGCGCTGCCTTCGCCGGACGTGGCGTAGCGGTACAGCGCGGCCGAGTAGATGCCGGCGAGCGCGGACTGGATGAGCGCGATCAGCAGGAAACCGACGATGACCGCGATGCCGGCCGGCACGATGAGCACTGCGGACTTGGAGGCGATGGCGGCCACCAGCACCACTGCGGCCAGCACCGCCGCGGCCATGTAGATGAACACGAAGGCCGCCGTCATGCCGGCCTGGCCGATGACGTTCTCGCCCCAGGTCTTCTTGAGCAGGAGCGCGCTTTCCTTGACCGCCTCGATCGGGCCCACGTTCCTCGCCGCCAGCACCGGCACCACCATGTAGGTGGCCAGCGTCCAGCCCATGCCGATCAGGCCGACGATAATCTTGCCGATGAAGTTGGCGCGTTCCTGCAGGGCGCGCAGGATCATGCCCACCGTGGCCGCGATCAGCGCGTAGCCGAGGATGCTGGCCAGGCGCGAGTTGGCGATGGCCAGGCCATCGCCCAGCGTCGGGTTGCCGCCCTCGAGGCGTTTCATCGCCGCGCCGACCAACGCGGTGTTGAAGTAGAAGATCACGAAGTACTGGGTGATGTAGAACAGGAAGGCGAGCAGCGTCTTTCCGGTCGTCCACACACCCGCGCTGCCCGCGCCGATGCCGACGCGGCCCTGTCCCATGCCGTCGAGCGCACCGAGGCCGATCATGGGAAGCAGGAAAGCAGCCATCACCAGCAGCGTTGCCACCGACGACATGACGGGAAACAGCAGCAGTTCCTTGTCCTCGCGCAGCACGGCGGCGGAGGCTTTGACGAGGTCCCAGCTGCGGGAGAGGCGTTCGAACATGGCGGTGCTCCAGCGGAATCGATGGGCGCGATTGTGCCTGTTTCCGCGCGCGCATGGGAGCCCGCCACACGGCGCCCTTGCCGCAGGGGGGCGCGTGTGCAATGCTGCGCGCACTTTCAGCGCTCGCGGGGCCGGACATGGGTGAGGAACGCCGCTACTACGGTTTCGATGCCTTGCGCGGCGGCATGATGATGCTGGGCCTTGTGATCCACTCGGCGATGTTCTACATCGTCAGCCCGCCGCCGACCATGCCCATCACCTTGGACCGCAACCAGTCCCCGCTGATGGACGTGCTGATGCACTTCGTCCACGCGTTCCGCATGCCGGCGTTTTTCCTGATGGCGGGGTTCTTCGCCTCGCTCCTGGTGGACAAGCGCGGCACAGCGGACATGCTGAAGAACCGCGCGGCGCGCGTGCTGGCGCCGCTGGTGGCGGGCCTGTTCACCGTGGTGCCCGTTTCGATTCTCCTGTGGATGAGCTTTGCCGTCAGCGTGCGCTTCGGCACGCACGACCTGATCCCCAACCTCGAGCAGGTGCGCATCGTGGCGATGGAGGCGCAGGATCGTTTGCCGGAAATCAAGACCCCGGGCGCGCTTCACCTGTGGTTCCTCTACTTCCTTTGCCTGTTCTACCTCGCGGTTCCGCTGTTGGAGCGGATTGCGCAGGCAGTTGCGCCGGCAGACGGGAAGCTTGGCTCCGGCAGGAGTGCCTGGCCATTGTTCGCCGTGCTGGTCGTTTTCACCTGTGCAACGCTGTGGCCCTTCCAGGGCGCGCGTGTGCACGAAGGGTTTCTGACGTTCATCCCGCGCCCGCATGCGCTGCTCTATTACGGCCAGTTCTTCGTGCTGGGCTACTTCCTCAATGTCTCGCGCGCCATCGGGTCGATGCGGCTGGCGCATCCT
>JAEUMZ010000085.1 GCA_016790765.1 Betaproteobacteria bacterium | reverse complement strand
CCCCGCGGGCTCCCGCCCCCCCGGCAAAGGGGTCCAGCAGTCACGGCTCTCCACTGACTCCCCCCATGGGGAACTTACAGCCGCCAGATCGTCGACACTTCTCCCGCCCCCTCACCCCTCACCCCTCACCCCTCACCCCCGACCCCTCACCGCCCCGCCAGCACCCCCGCGCTCGCCTTGCGCGTGTGCAGGTTGTAGGTCGCGCCGGCGACGAGGATGTGGAGCTGGACGCCCAGCATGCACACCGGTTCGCCTTCCTTCACGCTGTCCATGGAGGAAAAGCTCATGCAGGAGGCATCGACCACGGTGATGGCGCCGCTGCCCACCACTTCCAATTCATTGTCCGGGCCGATGAAGGCCGCCGTGTCCTCATCGAGCCCCAGGCCGTGCGCGAACGGGTTGTAGGCCAGCGCGGCCAGCAGGCGGCCCAGGCGATCGCGCTGGCGGAAGTGCTGGTCGATGATGAAGCGGTTGGTCAGTCCCAGGCCGGGCGCCAGGCGCGCGGCGCCGGCGATCGGGCTGTGGCCTTCCTCGCCGAAGGCAATCATGTGCTCGGAGATGAACGCCGCGCCGGCACTGGTGCCGGCCACGTGCACACCCATCGCGTTCATCTGCCGCAGGGACTTGGCCACCGGCGTGCCGCCGAGGATGGTGGACAGCCGGAGCTGATTGCCGCCGGTCATGAACACGCCGGTGGCCGATTCCAGCCGCTGCAGCCGGCCCAGCTCCTCGCAATCGCGGCGCGAATCGAAATCCATCGCCTCGACGTGCGCGGCACCGAGCTCGCGGAAGATCGCTTCGTAGCGGGCCCCGGTGTCGCTCATGCGGCTCGCCGTGGGCAGCACGATGATGTTGGCGTCGCTGCCGCCGGACAGCGTCACGAAACGCGACAGGATTTCGCGCGAGTTTTCCTTCTCTTCCGCGCCCCCGATGGGGATGATGTAACCGCGCGCACCGCCGTGCGGGACTTTGCTGGGCATGTCTGGGAATCAGGCGTTCATTCGATGGGCGAATGATGCCACCGGATGGCTTGCCTGCATTTCGCGGTCAAACCCTAGCACTGGCGGGCGTTTCCAGCCACTATTGGCCCGGTTGCCGCGCCAGTGCTAGGGTTCGGTTGTCACACGCTGAACTGCGGCCGGTAGAAGTCGTCCACCGCCGCGAGCACGGCCGGTTCCACCAGCGTGGGCGTGTGGCCGCGCTGCGCGACGTCGATCGTGCGCAAGCCGGGCCAGTACGCTTGCATGCGCGCCACGGTGGCGGTGGAAAGGATGTCCGAGACTTCGCCGCGCACCACCAGCATGGGCCGCTTGGGCAGCGCCTGGAACAGCGGCCACAGGTCGGGCGCCACGCTGCCGTCGGCCACGCCCTGCGCGATCGCGGGGTCGTAGTCCAGCACGACCTGGCCGTTGGACTGCACGAACAGGTCGCGCGCCATGGCATCCCAGTCGGCGTCGGTGTAATCGGGGAACGCGTCCGCGTTGCTGGCCTTCACCTGCTTGCGCGCGCTGGCCCAGTCGGGCACCGCCATGTTCTTGCCCGCATAGCCGGCGATGCGCGAGAGGCCCGCCGCGTCGATTTCCGGGCCGATGTCGTTGAGCACCACCGAGGCGACGCGATCCGGCGCGGCATGCAGCAGCAGCATCGAGATCAGCCCGCCCATCGAGGTGCCGACCAGATGCACGCGCCCGAGCTTCAAGTGATCGAACAGGCCGACCGTGTCCGCCACGTAGCGCGACAGCTGGTAGTTGGCGGCATGGGCATCGCGCTGCGAGCGCCCGCGGCCGCGCGTGTCCGGCACGATCACGCGCGCCCTGGCCTGCATGTGCTCGGCAAAACGCCAGAAATCCTTGCTGTTGCGCGTGAGGCCGTGCAGGCACACCAGCACCGGTGCGTCCGCGGCCGGGCCTGCATAGTCGCGTGCATACAGCGCGAGGCCATCGTCGCTCTGGAAAAAGATGTCGGCGTAGTTCATTTTGTGGTTCGGAACCCTTTTTCTTTCACGCGGTGTGCCGGGATGCCCGTACAATTTCCGCCACCCCGCGCCTTCGCAATTCGACAACGCGACAACGACCATGCCCAAAGCCGCCGCCAGGAAACCGCCCCGCGCCACCGTGGGCCGCCCGCGCAAGGAGCACGCGCGGCCCGATGCGCGCAACCTGATCCTCGATGCGGCAGAGGCGCTGTTCTCCACGCGCGGGTTCGACGGCGTCACCATCCGCGAGGTGACCGCGCTGGCCAACGTGGACACCGCCCTCGCGCACTATTACTTCACCACCAAGCAGGGCCTGTTCGACGCCGTGCTCGAGCGGCGCGCCGAAGAGGTGTTCGCCGAGCGCATGGCCGCCTTCGACCGCTACGAGGCCGAGGCTGGCAAGCACGTCACCATCGAGGGCGCGGTGGGCGCGTTCCTCTCGCCGCTGCTGCAGCGCGCGCGCACCGGCGGCGTCGGCTGGAAGAACTACTTCCGCCTGCTTTCCGTGGTGAACAACGATCCGATGCATGTGGCGCCTTCCGTGTTGCTGTATTTCGACCCGCTGGTCCACCGGCTGGTCAACGTGCTCAAGAAAGCCCTGCCGGAGGCGAGCGTGGCGGACCTCTACTGGTGCTTCCAGTTCCTGACCGGCTCGCTCACGCTGGCGCTGTCGCGCACCGGGCGGATCGACCGGCTCTCCTCGGGACTGTGTCATTCCGACGACCTCGCGGCCATCGAGCCCCGGCTCATCGAGTACTGCGCCTCGGGCATTCGCTGCGTGTGCGCCAAGCCGCGCAAAACCACCCCTGCGCGGCCCGGCGCCCACGAATCGCGCACCGGTCAGAACCGGTAGTCCACCGTCACGAACACCTGGCGCGGATTGCCGTAGAACGCCAGCACGCTGCTGTCCGCCACCGACGGCAGGGTCGGGAAGTTGTAGCCGGCGATCTTGTAGCGCTCGTCGGTGAGGTTCTTGCCGTGCAGGCCGATGCGCAGCTTGTTGTTCGAGGCCGACCACACCAGGCTCGCGTCATAAAGCGAGAACGCCTTCTGGTCCAGGAGCGGCACCGCAAACTCGAACTGCTGGGTGTCGGCGCGGCGCGCGGCGGAAGCCGAGAAGGCCAGCTTGCCGGTGCGGCCCAGCATCGACAGCGGCCATTCATAGGTGGCCTTGACGTTGGTGGTGGTGCGCGGCGTGTTCTGGAAATCGCGCTGGCTGGTCACGTTGGCGCCGCCGGCGCCGATGAACAGGGTGTAGTCGGCGTCGATGTAGCCGCCCATGGCGGTGATGCTGAAGGCATCGGTGATGCGCGCCACGGCCTCGACCTCGAAGCCCTTCAGCTTGGCGCGGCCGGCATTGGTGGTGACACCGGCGAAGCTGTCGTCCACGCCGTCGCCGTTGGTGTCGATGGCCACCGAGCCGGGCACCTGCACGTCGCGGTAATCGCTGCTGAAAGCGGCGATGTTGGTGAGCAGCGCGCCGCCGCCGTAGGAGGACTTGAGGCCCAGCTCAAACGTGGTGATGTTCTCCGGCGCGAAGCCCTTCTGCGCCTGCGCCACCGTCAGGCGCGTGCCGACCAGGTTCAGGCGCGGGTCGAAGCTGCCGCCCTTGAAGCCCTTGCCCACCGAGGCGTAGAAGTTCTGCGTGTCGCTGGCCTTGACGCTGAACGACAGGCGCGGGGTGAACTTCTTGTCCTCGCGCTGCAGTTCGCCGTTGGTGAGGTTGGTGTCGGTGCGGAACAGCACGGCGGAGGGATTGCCCATGCCCGGCGAGCCGGCAGTGCCGAGGTAGATCTGCCGCAGCACCTTGGCCTTGCGCTCATCCACCGTGTAGCGGCCGCCCACCGAGACGGCGAACGCCGGCGTGATGTCGATGCTCGCGTCGGCGAACACCGCCCAGGCCTTGGTGTCCACGTCGTCCTCGGTGAAGGTGGAGGTGCCCAAGAGGCGCACGTCGAACTTGTTGTAGGCATTGGCCTTCAGGTAATACAGCCCCGCCACGCCCTGCACCGAGCGGCCGGTGTAGGTGAACTGGAACTCCTGGCTCTTCTGCTTGTTCTTGTACAGCGCCGGCACGTCGAAGCTCACCTTGTTCAGGGCGTCGAAGTCGATCGGCGCGTAGGAGGTGTCGTTGCGGCTGGCGGTCACCGACTTGAAGGTCAGCGTGTCGGTCACCTGGTACTCGACCAGGGCGGAGCCGCCGGAGGCCTTCACCTGCTGCTTGCGGCCCAGCACCGAGGTGAGGTTGGCATCGCTGTCGTACTCGTTGGCGCGCACCTGGAAGCCGCTGGTGGCTTCCGGTGTGAGGCGGTGGCCGTGCTTGGGGTTGGAATCGTCGGTGGTGGTGTCGCCGGCGATGCGCACGAACAGCTTGGCGTTCGGCGTCCACTCGGCCGACACGCGGCCGGCCTTCACGTCCTTGTTGTAGTTGTCCTCGCCATTGGCGAAGTTGGTGCCGAAACCGCCGCGGTCAAAGCGCGCCAGCGTGGCGCCGACGCGGAAGGTGTCCGACAGCGGCACCGAGCCGACCAGCACCAGGTCCCGCTGGCTGAACTCGCCGACCGTGAGGCGCGCGCGGAAATCGGATTTTGCCGAGAGCTTGCGCGTGACGTACTTGACCGCGCCGCCGATGGTGTTGCGGCCATACAGCGTGCCCTGCGGGCCGCGCAGTACTTCCACGCGTTCCACGTCGTAGATGTCCGCCAGCGCGCCCTGCGGACGGGCCAGGTAGATGTCGTCCAGATAGATGCCGACGCCGGCCTCGAAGCCGGCCACCGGGTCCTGCTGGCCGACGCCGCGGATGAACGAGGTCAGCGTGGAGTTGGTGCCGCGCGAGGCGGTGAGCGTGGTGTTGGGCACCGACAGCGCGAGGGCGGAAATGTCCGGCGTACCGGACTTGGACAGGTTGTCCGCAGTGAAGGCGGTGACGGAGACCGGCACGTCCTGGATGGTTTCCTCGCGGCGGCGCGCGGTGACGACGATCTTCTCGACCTTTTCGTCGGTCGCCTCGGTCTTGGCCGGCGCTGCTGCGGGTGCAGCCTGCTGGGCCTGGACGTGGGCGGACGCGAACAGCGCGGCCAGCGCGATGCTGAGGGTGGTGCGTTTCATGTTTTCTCCTCGGAAAAACGGTTTTGATTGACTCGCCGGTCGTCGGTCCGGTGGCCAGGATTGCGGTTTTCCTTGCCACTTTTTGCGCGCCGGCGCTAAAATTCATTTGTTGTTGAATTTATCGTATCACGGTTTTTTTTGGCCGCGCAAGGGCTTGCCGGAAATTCGGTGGAGTTGTTGCGGGGTTGGTACAAACTGATCTCGCTAGAATTTGGCGGGTTACGCAAACACGTCAGGTTGTCTCCCCGGCGCAGGCCGGGGCCTAAGTTGATCAACGTCAAATTGGGCCCCGGCCTTCGCCGGGGAGACAACTCAAAGAGTTGTACGTAGATACAAAAACAAAGCAGCAACGAGGAGAAAGTCTTGAAGACGCTACGCAACCTGGCGTGGTTGGCGGTAATGCTGGCCGCCACCACTCCCGCCACCGCCAAGGACCTCAAGATCGGCTTTGTCCACGACAAGACCGGGCCGCTCGAGGCGTATATGAAGCAGACGCATGCCGGCTTCATGATCGGGCTGGACTACGCCACCGGCGGCACGATGATGGTGGCGGGCCGGAAGCTGGTGATCGTCGAGCGCGACAGCCAAGGCAAGCCCGACGTGGCCAAGGCGCAGCTGGCCGCCGCTTATGCAGACGACAAGGTGGAACTGGCCGTCGGCGCCGCATCCTCCGGCGTGACGCTGGCCATGCTGCCGGTGGCCGAGGAATACAAGAAGGTGCTGATCGTGGAACCCGCGGTGGCGGACTCCATCACCGGCGACAAGTGGAACAAGTTTGTCTTCCGCACCGCCCGCAACAGCTCGCAGGACGCCATCTCCAACGCAATGGCCATCGACAAGCCGAACGTGTTCATCGGCACCCTGGGCCAGGACAACGCCTTCGGGCGCGATGGCGTGAAGGCGTTCAAGGACGCGCTGAAGCAGGCGAAGATCGTGCACGAGGAATACCTGCCGCCCGCCACCACGGACTTCACCGCCGGCGCGCAGCGGCTGATCGACAAGCTGAAGGGCCAGGCCGGCAGGAAGGTGATCTTCATCGGCTGGGCCGGCAGCGGCAACCCGTTCAAGATCGCCGACCTGGATCTCAAGCGCCACGGTATCGAGATCGCCACCGGCGGCAACATCCTGCCCGCGATGGCCACCTTCAAGCAGTTCCCCGGCATGGAGGGCGCCACCTATTACTACTACGGCATCCCGAAAAACCCGGTGAACGACGAACTGGTGAAGCGCCACCAGGCCAAGTTCAAGTCGCCGCCGGATTTCTTCACCGCCGGCGGATTCGCCGCCGCGATGGCCGTGGTGGCAGCGCTGAAAAAGACCAATGGCGATGCGGCAACAAATACGCTCATCAACGCCATGGAAGGCCTGAGCTTCGAGACACCCAAGGGCACCATGACGTTCAGGAAGGAAGACCACCAGGCCTTGCAGAGCATGTACCACTTCAAGATCAAGGTCGACCCGGCGCTGGCGTGGGCGGTGCCCGAGTTGGTGCGCGAGATCAAGGCCGAGGAGATGAAGGTGCCGGTGAGGAACAAGCGGTGAGAGTTGGAATTAGTTGAAGTCCGCGAAGTCCTTGAATTTGTCGCCCCGGCGCAGGCCGGGGCCTAAGTTCACCCAAGTCAAATTGGGCCCCGGAACAAGTCCGGGGCGACATATTTGAGTGGTATGCATTCAATTGACAGAAGTGAGCCCTACATGCAATCAATGAAACTCTCTGCGCTGGCACTTTCGCTCTCCATCACGAGCGCCCTCGCCCAACCCACCCCCGCCCCAATCCCTCTCCCCGCCCTCAACATCGACCCCACCCAAACCACGGTCTCCGGCATTTCTTCCGGGGGTTACATGGCGGTGCAGTTGCATGTGGCGTATTCGTCGAAGTTCGGCAAGGGGGTGGCGGCGATTGCGGGCGGGCCGTATGACTGCGCGGAAGGCTTCGTGGTCAGCGCACTCACGCGCTGCCTGGGCAAGGCGGCGATTCCGGTCGATGCGCTGGTGGCCGCCACCAAACAGGCCGCCGCGGACAAGGCCATCGACCCGGTGGCCGGTCTTTCCAACAGCCGCGCCTACGTGTTCTCCATGGCCAAGGACAGCGTGGTCGGGGAAGGCACCAGCACGGCGCTGGTGAAGTACTACGAGGCGTTCCTGCCTGCCGGGAACATCGTGCACAAGAAGGACGTGCCCGCCGAGCACGGGTTCGTCACCGACGGCAACGGCGCATCGTGCGACAACAAGGCCACGCCGTTTCTGAACAACTGCGGATTCGATTTGGCCGGCGCATTGCTGGCCCACCTGCACGGCAACCTCAAGCCACGCAAGACTGGCGACCTATCCGGCAAGCTGATCGAGTTCGACCAGGCGGCGATCACCAAGGGCGCCGGCCTCGGCACCGCAGGGTACGCATACGTGCCCGCATCGTGTGCCGGCGGTGCATCGTGCCGCTTGCATGTGGCGCTGCACGGCTGCAAGTCCAACGCCACCGACATCGGCGACGCGTTCGCGAAAAACGCCGGCTACAACCGCTGGGCCGACACCAACGACCTCGTGGTGCTCTACCCGCAAACCGGTGCGGGCGCCGTCAACAGCTGCTGGGATTGGTGGGGCTACACCGGTGCCGGCTACGCCAAGAAGGACGCGCCGCAGATGAAAGCGATTGTGGCGATGGTGGAGCGGTTGGGGAGCGGGGTGAAAAAATGAACTGCACCGTCCCAGCATAGTTCTTGCGATGACCTCATTCACTGTCGCCCCGGACTTGTTCCGGGGCCCAATTTGACGTTTGCAAACTTGGGCCCCGGAACAAGTCCGGGGCGACAGGCCAGGAATTTCACATTGATCCACCACTAGCGCCGATCAAAGACTTCCGGGAAATCGATTTCACATGCCCACCCTTTCCACCCTTGACCTCACCATCCGCTTCGGTGGCCATGTGGCCGTCAATGCGGTGACGGCGCGGTTCGAGCCGGGGACGCTCACGGCCATCGTGGGGCCGAACGGGGCGGGGAAGACGACGTATTTCAACCTGATCTCCGGGCAGCTCAAGGCCAGCGCGGGGCGCGTGATGTTGGGCGACCGCGACCTCACGTCCCTGCCCGCCTCCGCGCGCACGCGTGCAGGGCTGGGCCGCGCGTTCCAGCTCACCAACCTGTTCCCCAACCTCACCGTGCACGAAAACGTGCGCCTGGCGGTGCAGGCCTGCCGCGCAGGCGCGCACCGGCACGGGTTGAACCTCTGGAGCCTGGCCACCGATCACGCGGACCTGGCCCAGCGCGCAGAGGAGTTGCTTGCGTTGACCTCACTCGCGGCCAAATCCGACGTGAAAGCCGCCACGCTCTCGCACGGCGACCAGCGCAAGCTCGAAGTCGCCATCCTGATGGCGCTGGATGCCTCGGTGTTCATGTTCGATGAACCCACCGCCGGCATGAGCGCCGATGAAGTGCCGACGGTGCTGAACCTGATCCGCGAATTGAAGCAGGACAAGACCAAGACGCTGCTGCTCGTTGAACACAAGATGGACGTGGTGCGCGAGCTGGCGGACCGCATCCTGGTGCTGGTGAACGGCACGCTGGTGGCCGATGGCGACCCGGCCACGGTGATCGCTTCCGACGTGGTGCAGGAGGCGTATCTGGGCCGCAGGAAGGCAGCCGCATGAACACCGCGCGCCTCTCGCTCACCGGCGTGCACACGCACATCGGCGCGTACCATATCCTGCACGGCGTGGACCTCACGGTGCCGCGCGGGCAACTCACGCTGCTGCTGGGCCGCAACGGCGCGGGCAAGACCACCACACTCAGGACCATCATGGGCTTGTGGAAGGCCTCGGCCGGGACGCTCACGTTCGACGGCCAGGACCTCAATGCGCTGGACACCCCGCAGCGCGCACGGTTGGGCATTGCGTACGTGCCCGAATCGATGGGCATCTTTGCCGACCTCACCGTGAAGGAAAACCTCACGCTCGCGGCGCAATCCGCGCGCCACGCAGGCGAGCTGGACAGCGCGCGGCTGGAGTGGATCTTCGCCAAGTTTCCCGCCGTGAAAACATTCTGGAACTATCCGGCGGGCAAGCTTTCCGGCGGGCAGAAACAGATGGTCTCGGTGGCGCGCGCCATCGTCGAGCCGCGTGAATTGCTGATCGTCGATGAACCGAGCAAGGGCCTCGCCCCCTCGATCATCGACAACATGATCGACGCCTTCGCCGAACTGAAATCCCAAGGCGTGACCATCCTGCTGGTGGAACAAAACCTCGAATTCGCCAAACGCCTGGGCGACACCGTGGCCGTCATGGACGACGGACGCGTGGTGCATGCGGGGACGATGGCGGGGTTTGTGGAGGATGAGGAGTTGCAGCAGCGGTTGATGGGGTTGGCGATATGAAAACTACGATGGCAGCAATGAACTGCGAGCTGCTTTGCTGGCACTTCCCCCTTTGGAAAAGGGGGGTGGAGCAGGGAATTCGCGGCGCATGCGCCGCGCCTGCGGAACGGCTGGCCGATGCAGCGGCCAGCGCGGCCTGCAAGGCTGAGGGGGATTTGAAAAAGGTGGATGAATCGCGCTCGTGGAACGGCTGTCATCACAACATCCACAACAACTGGAGAAAAGGTCACTCATCAACGACCCTAAATCCCCCTCAGTCCCCCTTTTTCAAAGGGGGAAGTGCATCCCGGCGAGCGCACTTCGTAGATGCGAAGCCGCTCACTGCGGAACGGCTGTCATCACAACATCCACAACATGTGGAGAAAAGTTCGCTCATCGACGACCCTAAATCCCCCTCAGTCCCCCTTTTTCAAAGGGGGAAGCGCATCCCGACGAGTGCACTTCGTAGATGCACAGCCTCTCACGGCGGAGGAGTGACGCTTTGAATATCACCGCAATCCCTCCTACCGCATCGACTGTCCCCACCCACCGCGACATCGACTGGCCCCCGCTCCTTCTGGTCCCGGCCCTGATGCTCTTGGCCCTTCCGTTCATCGGCTCCCCCTCCACCTGGCTCACGCTCACCGTTGCGGGGCTTGCGATGGGGATGATTGTGTTTGTGATTGCTTCTGGCCTCACACTGGTGTTCGGGTTGATGGACGTGCTGCACTTTGGCCACGGCGTGTTCATCGCGCTGGGGGCTTTCGTGGCCACCAGCGTGTTCGCGGCCATGGGCGGGCTGGCGGGGGCGGAGTCGCTGATGCCCAACCTCATCGCCGTGTTCGCCGCGATGGCCGCGGCGATGGCGGTGGCGACGATCCTGGGCCTGGTGTTCGAGCGCTTGCTGGTGCGGCCGGTGTACGGCATGCATCTAAAACAGATCCTCATCACCATGGGCGGCATGATCATCGGCGAGGAATTGATCAAGACCCTCTGGGGTGCGCAGCAGATTCCATTTGAACTGCCGCCCGCGCTGCGCGGCGCCTTCATCCTGGGCGATGCGGCGATCGAGAAATACCGCGTGCTGGCCATCATCATCGGCGTGATCGTGTTCGCCGTGCTGGCGTGGACGCTCAACCGCACCAAGATCGGCCTGCTGGTGCGCGCCGGGGTGGAAAACGGCGAGATGGTGGAAGCGCTGGGCTATCGCATCCGCCGCCTGTT
>JAEUMZ010000067.1 GCA_016790765.1 Betaproteobacteria bacterium | reverse complement strand
GCGCGCTCGCGCAGTTCCTGGATCTTGAGCGAGCCGATCTTGTAGGCCAGCGCCTGACCCGGCCAGGCCATGTAGCGCTCGGTGGCGCGCTTGGACTCGTGCTCCGAATAGCCCTGGGTGTCCATCATGTACTGGATGGTCTGCTCGCGCGTCCAGCCCTTGTGGTGGAGCCCGGTGTCGGTCACCAGGCGCACCGCGCGCAGCAGCTCGTCGTTCAGGTGGCCGAGGTAGTAATGCGGCTCCTTGTAGAAGCCGAACTCATGGCCCAGCGTTTCCGCGTACAGCGCCCAGCCTTCGCCGTAGGCGGTGAACCAGCCGTGCTTCCTGAAATTCGGCAGCGGCAGCTCCTGCTGCAGGGCGATGTGATAGTGGTGCCCCGGCTGGCCCTCGTGGATCATGAGGGTCGCCATGCCGGTGATGTTGTACTTGGTGGGATCCATGATCACGGCGTAGAACACGCCGGGGCGCGAGCCGTCCGTGGCTGGCGAGGAATAATGGTCGGACGCGGTGGCCTTGGTCAGTTCCGGCTCCGGGCGGATTTCCAGCGGCGCCTTGGGCGAGCGGCCGAAGTACTCGGGCAGCTTGGACTTGATGGTCTCGTTCAATGCCGCATAGGTGTCGAGGATTTCCTTCTCGGTCTTGAACGGCCGGAATTGCGCGTCCTGGTCCGCCCATTTCAGGAACTCGGTCAGCGTGCCGGTGTGCTTGTAGTGCGCCTGGATCTTGGCCATCTCGGCGCGGATGCGCGCGACTTCCTTCAGGCCCAGGTCGTGGATCTGGTCGGGCGTCATGCGCGTGGTGGTGTAGTTGCGCACCGAGTAGGCGTACCACTCCTTACCGCCGGGAATTGCGTCGCGTCCCGCCTTGTCGGTACACGCGGGCAGGTAATCCTTTTCGATGAACTCGGCGAACCTCGCGAATGCGGGCTGCAGGCGCTTCTCGATCGCCTCGCGGTACGCCGCGGTGACGGCCTCCTTCTCGGCCGCCGTGAATCCGGCCGGCATGACCTTGATGGCGGTCCAGAACGGGCTCTTCTCGATGTCCTTCTCGCCCAGCGCCTTGAAGGCCGGCAGACCGCTGGCGATCAGGGCTTTGGGGCGCACGATGCCGCGCTGCATGCCCTCGCGCATGTTGGTCTCCGCCTGCGCGGCCCAGCGCGGCAGCACCTCCAGGCGCTTCAGGTAGTTCTGGTAGTTCTTGACGGTCTTGAGCGGCTGGATCTGCTGCCCGCTGCCGAACTGCGCCACGTACACCGGCAAGCCGCCGAACTGGTCGATCGGCATCAGCTCGGACGGAAACTGCAGGCCTTCGAGGCGGTCGCGGATTTCCTCCTTCAGCAGGTCGTAGCTCACCTGGTCCGCAGGCTTCAAGGCGGCGCGGTTGACGCTGTTCAACTCGCGCTGGGTGGACACCAGCAGGGCCTTGGCCTTGGCCTTGAACTCGGGGGCGATGGGCACCTCGAGCTTGTCCTCGTACTTTTCATCGGCGGTGATCTGCGAGCCGGCCAGCGGGTTGAGCGTGAGCCCATCCTGGAAATAGCGCTCGGCGATTTCGGCAAAACGCGCGCCGGGATCGGCCTTGGCCTTTGCGGCCTTGGCGGGACGCTGCGATTGGGCGGACACCGATACGGGAAAGATCGCCAGCAGCAGGGCTGCGGCCAGGGAAACCATCGACTTGTTCATGAATTCTCCAAAACAAAAAAACCTGCCAGCACGCTGGACAGGTTTTCGTTCGAAACGTCTGCCTCGCCTTAGCTGGATTTCGGGACCGGTCCCGGCGCCCGCAAGCTCACCCGGTGGGGTGGGTCAAATCGGCGCGTGCTGCAATGCAGGATTGTACGCCGGCGGCGCGGAATTGTCTCGGCATGATGCCGTCGCCGGCGGATGCGTGGCGTAGCGGAGTGTGACCGGCCCGGTCAGGCCGAACGGATGCGCCCGTCCACCAGCTCCACCACGCGGTCGCACCGCGCGGCGAGCCGGGGATCGTGGGTGACGATCAGGAACGCGACCGACTCCTCCTGGTTGAAATCGCGCATCAGCGAGAACACGGCATCCGAACTGTGGGTGTCGAGGTTGCCGGTCGGCTCGTCGGCCAGCACCAACGGGCAGCCGCGCGCCAGCGCACGCGCGATGGCCACGCGCTGCTGCATGCCGCCGGAGAGCTGCGCGGGCTTCTTGTCCGCCGCATCCTTGAGCCCCACGCGGTCGAGCAGCGTCATGGCCCGCGCGCGATCCGGTTCGGTGAAGCGCCCGTGTTTCACCAGCGCGGGCAGCATCACGTTTTCCACCGCCGAGAACGCCGGCAGCAGGTGGTGGAACTGGAACACGAAGCCGAGCGTGTCGCCGCGCCGGCTGGTCAGTTCTGCATCGGCCAGCTCCTTGACCGGACGCCCCTGGAGCCGGTAGTCCCCGCCGGTCATGCGTTCAAGCAGCCCGATGATGTTGAGCAGCGTGCTCTTGCCCGACCCGGACGGCCCGATCAGGGCGGCAAACTCGCCGCGCCGCAGCGTCAGGTCGATGCCGTGCAGGACTTCGGTTTCCACCGGCGTGCCGATGCCGTAGCGCTTGGTCACGCCGGCGAGCTCGATGATCGGCTCCGGTGCGGCGTTCACAGGCGGATCGCCTCGGCCGGATCCAGTTGCGCGGCGCGCCGCGCAGGCGCGGCCGCGGCCAGGATGCCGCACAGCGTGGCCACGCAGGCCACGGTCACGGCAAGGTCGAGCGGCAGGCCGACCACGAACAAGGGCAGGCCATCCTGGCCGCGCGCGAAGTTGGTGAACACCCACAGCATCGCAGCCGCCAGCAGCACGCCCAGCACCGAACCGACCAGCCCGACGATGGCGCCCTGGGTCAGGAACACCTGCGTCATCTGCGCGCGCGTGGCGCCCATGGCGCGCAGGATGCCGATCTCCTTCCTCTTTTGCACCACCGACACCACCAGCACGCTGGCGATCCCCAGCATCACCACCACGGCGGTGAACAGGCGGATCAAGCGCGTGGAAATGGTCTGCGCATTGAGCGCGGACAGCAGCTGCGCGTTGGTGTCCATCCAGCTTTCGACCTCCGCCCCGGTGCGGGCCTTCAAGCGCGCGGCGGTCACGTCCGCCTCGAACATGTCCGCCACCGCCGCATACAGATTGGTGGCGCCGCCCGGGATGCCCAGCAACGGCTGTGCGCTCTTGAGCGGAATGTACACATAGCGGCGGTTGAGGTCGCGGCTGCCGAGGTCGAAGATGCCCGCCACCTTGAAGGTGTCCGCCGCGTCGCTGGTGCCGCCGGTGCGGATCACCACGCGCTCGCCGACGCCCACGCCCAGGTCCTGGGCCAGCTGCACGCCGATCAGCGCCTCGCCCGGCGTGACGCGCGCGGCACCCTCGACGATTTTTTCCTTGAGCGCGACGATGCGGTCGTAGCCCTCGAGTTCGATGCCGATCAGCGCCACCGAGCGGCTGGCCTCGCCGCGGATCGCCAATGCCGCGCCGCTGGCCACCGGGGTCACGGCGACGATGTTGGGCGTGGCGCGCATCTCGGCCATCAACGCCTGCCAGTTGTCGATCGAGCGCGTGCGCTGGGCGCGCGGTTGCACCTGGCGTGCCAGCGTGTCCGTCCCCGCACGCAGGGACGGCCGCGGGATTTCCTCGAACGGCTTGACCACCACGTGCGGCTGGGTGCCCAGCGTGCGGCGCAGCGTGTTGCCCTGCAGGCCCTCGATCAGCGCGGAGATGTAGGTCACCACGCCGACGCCTGCCGCCACGCCGACGATGATGAGCAGCGACTGGATGCGCCCCTCGCGCAGGAAGCGCACGGCGACCGTCCAGGCGAAGCCGGGGCCCATGCGGTTCACTCGCGGCTGAACGACTTCACCACGTCGGTCGACACGTTGCTGGTCGCGGACGCAGCACGCGGTGCGCCGGCGCGCACGCGCGCACCAGGCTGCACGCGGGCGTCGGTGACGACGCGTTCGCCGGCCTTGAGGCCCTCCACGATCTCCACCGCCGTCAGGGTGCGCAGGCCCGGCTTGACGGTGCGCGCCACCGCCTTGCCGTCCTCGATGACCAGCACCTGGCTGGCAGGGCCGCTGCCGCGCAGGGCCTCGCCCGGCACCGCCATCACGCGATCGCGCCGCGCCGTTTCGATCTCGATGGACAGCGTCATGTCGTTTCGGAGGAACGGCGGCACCTGGTCCATCTCGAGCTTCACCTCGACCGAACCGCGCTGCGCATCGACCACCGGCGCGACCGACTTCACCTTTGCCGTGAACGGCGTGCCCGGGAAGGCGTCGGCCACCACGGCGGCCGGCTGCCCTGGCGCCAGTTGCCCGAGGAATTTTTCATCCACCTGTGCGACCAGTTCCACCGCGCCCTCGATGGACAACTCGACCAGGCGCGAACCGGCCTGCACGATCTGCCCCGGCTCGACCAAGCGCTCCAACACCAGCGCATCGGCGGGCGCGACGATGCGCGTCTGCTGGAGCCGCGCGCGCGCCAGGTCGGCGGCGGCGCGGGCCTCGGCCACGCGCGCCACGCTGCCTTCGAGCTCCGAGCCCTTGAGGTTGGCCTCGGCCTGCGCTTCGGCGGCCTTCAACTGCGCGTCGGCCACGTCGGCTGCGCGGCGCGCTTCATCCAGCCGCGCCTGGCCGATGAAGCCCTGCTTGAACAACGATTCGCTGCGCTCGCGCTCGCGCTGCGCCGTGGACGCCGTGGCGCGCGCCTGCGCGAGCTGCTGCGCGGCCACCGGGCCGAGCAGCTGGCGCTGGCTGTCCAAGCGCGACTCGGCCGAGCGCGCCGCCGCCTCGGCCTGCGCCGCCGCGGCCCGCTGCTCGAAATCCTCCAGCGCCACCAGGAGCTCGCCCGACTTGACCCTCGCCCCTTCGCGCACCCTCACCTCGCGCACGCGCCCGGTGATGGTGCTGCCCAGGAACACGCGCGACTGGTTGGCCATGCGGCCGGACACCAGCACCGATTGCACCAGCGGCGCCGGCTGCACCTCGATGCTGTCGACCGGGTCGCTGCGCAGGTGCAGCACCAGGACGATGGCCAGCACTCCGACCGCCACGGCAGCGCCGATCATGAGGGGCGAGGCGTTGCGCAGGCGCTTCATCGTGTGGGGGTCATGGGGTGGATTGGACGCGGCCGCATCGAAGCCGCCAGGCCATTATCCGCGCGCACCAAGGCACCCGGTTTGCCTTGGCTCAAGGGGGCGCGAAAGCAGGGCCGCAGGTCCGCGCCTAGCGCGGCCGCGAGGCCAGCCAGCTCACCGCCATCATCGCCATCGCCCGCACGCCCACCACCAGGCTCGATTCATCCACGTAGAACAGCGGGCTGTGGTTGGACGGCGCGTTCTTGCACGTTTG
>JAEUMZ010000176.1 GCA_016790765.1 Betaproteobacteria bacterium | reverse complement strand
GCTGCGTGATAGCATCGCGCCCATGGACCCATCGAAGTACTCCGTGCAGGTCACTGCGCAGGCCTTTTACCTGGCCGACCAATCGGACGAGGAAAACGACCAGTACGTGTTTGCCTACACCATCCGCATCACCAACACCGGCACGGTCACGGCCAAGCTGATCAGCCGCCACTGGATCATCACCGATGCCGACAGCCAGGTGCAGGAAGTGCGCGGCGTCGGCGTGGTCGGCGAGCAGCCGGTGTTGAAGCCCGGACAGTCCTTCGAGTACACCAGCGGTTCTTCGCTCGGCACGTCGGTGGGCACTATGCGCGGCACCTATCACCTCACGGCCGAGGACGGCACGCGCTTCGACGCCACGATCCCTGAATTCACGCTCTCGGTGCCGCGCGTGATTCACTGATCCTTGCCGGCGTCCTTGTCTTCCTTCCTTTCCTTCGGGAAGGTCCACCAGACGATGAAGACCGCGATCCCGAACGCCAGCAGCACCTCGAATACCACCCAGAACATGTTCCATTCTCCGCATGCGCCGTCGCCTTCGCCATCGAGGGCGCCGCGCGGCGCCATGATACGGGCTTTGCCCGCCGCGCTCGTCCTGTGGATCGCAGGATGTGCCGCCCCTCCCCAAGCCACGGCGCCCGTGTGCCCGGCCTGTCCCGTCTGCACGGTCTGCGCACCGGCTCCCACGGCGCCCGTGGAAAAGGACGAGCCGCTCGACCTGGAGCCCGCGGCGGCGCGGACCGCTCCGGCAGCGCGCGGCAAGCTCGAGCGCGTCGCATGGGACAGCGTGCCGCAATGGGGCAGTGACTCGCCCAAGGAGGCCCTGGCGGCCTTTCAGCGCGGCTGCACGGTGTTGTCCACGCAGGTGGAGTGGAAAGATGTTTGCCAGTGGTCCGTGCCGCTCGGCAGCGGCGCCAGCGACGCCGAGATCGCACGCTTCTTCCGCGAGGCCTTCGACCCCTGGCGCGTGGTCAATCTCGACGGCACCGATACCGGCCTGCTGACCGGCTACTATGAACCGCTGCTGGCCGGTTCGCGGGTGCCGACACGCACCTACAAGTACCCGATCTACCGCGCCCCCTCAGACCTGATCGCCATCGATTTGGGCGAGGTCTATGCGGACCTCAAGTTCCGCCGCCTGCGCGGGCGCTTGGTGGACAACAAGCTGGTGCCCTATTTCGATCGCGCCGAGATCGACGGTGCGAAAAGACCCCTGCGCGGCCTCGAGATCGTCTGGGTCGACGACCCGGTGGAACTCCACTACCTGCAAATCCAGGGCTCCGGGCAGATCGCGCTGCCCGACGGCACGCGCTTACGCGTCGGCTACGCCGAGCAGAATGGCCACCCGTTCCGTTCCGTGGCCGGCCTCTTGATCCGGCGCGGCGAGATCAAGGCGCACAACGCCTCGCTGGCCGGCATTCGCGATTGGGCCCGGCGCAATCCAAAGAAAGCCCAGCGTTACCTCGACGCCAACCCGAGCTACGTGTTCTTCAAGGAATTGCCGCTCGAGTTGCCCGGCCCCATCGGCACCCAAGGCGTGCCGTTGACCGCCGAGCGCTCAATCGCGATCGATCCGCGCGTGATTCCGCTCGGCGTGCCGCTGTACCTGTCCACCACGCATCCGACGACACGCGAGCCGTTGAACCGCCTGATGGTGGCGCAGGACACCGGCGGCGCCATTGCCGGCGCCGTGCGCGGCGACTTCTACTGGGGCACCGGCGACTCGGCCGGCCAGGAAGCCGGGCGCACCAAGCAGCCGGTGCGCATGTGGGTGCTATTGCCGAAGGGGATGGAGGTCAAATGACGGGGCTCGGGATCAGGGACTCGGGACTCGGGGCTCCTTTCGACCATTCGGCTTAGGCCCAGCGCGAACGGCCCCATTGAGACCCGAGCCCCCGGCCCCGAGTCCCCAGTCCCCGCCTTACTTCAACGCCACCGGCTTGGCGCTGGCCGCGGCGATGCGCGCCTCGAGCTGGTCCTTGGGCAGGGCCCCGGAGGCCCGCTCGCCGTTTTCGAAAATGGTCACCGGGGTGCCCTGGATGCGTTGCTTCTGTCCATAGAGGTAGATCGCCTCGATCGGATTGTCGCAGTTGCTCTTGCCGCTCACCGGCCGGTCGCGCAGCATCAGGTCTTGCCAGGCCTGCAGGCGGTTGGGCGCGCACCAGACCTGCTTGGACTTCTCCATCGAATCCGGCGACAGGATCGGGTACGGGAAGATGTACGCCGTGATGTTGTCGATCGCGTTGAGGTCGCGCTCAAACCGCTTGCAGTAGCCGCAATTCGGGTCCTCGAAGATCGCCAGCTTGCGAGAACCATCGCCGCGCACCAGCTTAATGGCGTTGTGCAGGGGCAGCTCGTTGAAGTTGATCGCGGTCAGCTTGGTCAGGCGCTTCTCGGTGACGTTTTCCTTGTTCGACGCGTTGACCAGCGTGCCGATCAGCAGGTAGGTCACCTTCTCGTCGACGTAGAGGATCTCGCCGTTGGCGAAGATCTCCCACACGTCGCCGAACCCGGTCTTGGTGACCTTGTCGACCTTGATATCCGGATAGCGCTTTTCGAATTCTTTCTTGACGAGGTCCGGATTGCCCCAGGCCAGCACGGGCGCAAGTGCGATCGCCAGGGCAATCAGCAGTGATTTCACGGTGTTATTCCTTCCAATGATCCTGTCTATGATACGCGGGACCCCCATCGGTTCCCGCGACCGTTCAGCGCACGGCGGCGGCGATCAGCGCCGACTTGGCGCGCGGCATGCGGTCCAGCCAGCCGAGCCCGCGATTGCGCCACCAGGCCTCGGATTCGCCGGGTGCGATGAACAGGCGCTGGAGCCGGTCGGTCAGTTCCCCGACCAGCCAGGCGGCTTCGCGCCGCTGGCGCGCGTAGCGGCGCAACACCGCCAGGTCGCCGATGCCCGAGAAACGCGAGCGATGCCCAAGGATATCCGCCAGCGCGGCGGCATCGCCAAAGCCCAGGTTCACGCCCTGTCCGGCCAGCGGATGCACGGTGTGCGCAGCGTCGCCCGCGAGGACGAAGCCGGGCTGCACCCAGTGTTGCGCAGTGACGCGCGCCAGCGGGAATGCAACCGGCGGCGTCAGCGCCTGCATCGAACCGAGCGCGCCGTGGCAGGCGTCGCGTACGCGTCCGGCCAGTTCCTCCGGCGAAAGGCCGTCCACGGCATGGGCTGCCGCATTGGGCATCGACCACACCATCGACACGCGCCGGCCCGGTAGCGGCAGCAGTGCCAGCACCGAGTCGCCGCGGAACCACTGGCGGGCGATGTCGCCATGCGCAGCCTCGCAGGCAAAGTTCGCCACCACGCCCATCGCGCGGTAGTCCACGCGATCGACGGCAATCCCGGCTGCCTCGCGCAACGGCGAATCGCGGCCTTCGGCTGCGACCAGCAGCCCCGCATCGAGCACATCGCCCTGGGACAACTCCACGGCACCAGACGACCGGCGGCGGATTTCCTGACCGTGCCGGATCTCGATCGCACCCGCTGCAGCTGCGTGCAGCGCCTGCATCAGCGCGCCGTGCTCGACGATGGCGGCCAGGGGCATACCGCGTTGCAGGGTCAACGGGGCGTCCGTGCGGTCGCCCCAGACCTGCATGGCATGCACCGGCGCCATGCGCGAGGTGTCCAGTTCCACGCCCAGGGCCGTGAGCAAGTCGAGCGAGGCCGGCGACAGGGCATACACGCGCGCATCGTAGGCATCGACCGGCGTCCACTGCGGCACAGCGGACCGCTCGACCACGCAGACCGGCAGGCGCGCGCGCCGCGCCAAGCCCAGCGCCACCGCCAATCCCACCGGGCCGCCGCCGGCCACCACGACGCGATCGCTCATGGCCTCACCGCGGCGCGCCGAAACTCATGCGCGCGGCCAACAGCCGCCGCGCAAGGGGCAGTGCGTCCAGCGCCAGCAAGCCGGCACCGCGCACCAGGCGCGTGGGCGCGTGATCGTTGCCGAACAGCCCCACCAGCAGGTCGGTGAAGCCGATGCTGCGCTCGACGTCCCCGGCGCGTGCATCGGCATACCCCGCCAGCGCGCGCACGGCGTCACCCGGCGTTGCCGCGATCGCCTCGGCCAGCATCAGCGCATCGCGCAGTCCCAGGTTGAAGCCCTGCCCGGCCACCGGATGCAGCGCCTGCGCGGCGTTGCCGATCACCGCAATGCGCCCCGAAGCGCGCGGCTGCACCGTGCGCAGCCTGAGCGGGAAACGCTTGCGGCCGCTTGCGGACAGGAAGCGGCCCGCACGGTGGCCGAAGTGCTGCTGGAACGCGGCCAGAAATGCCGGTTCCCCAAGGTCCATCAATTCGTCGATGCGCGGGTGCGAGGACACCCACACCATCGAATACGTCTGTGCGTCCATCGCAGGCAACAGCGCCGCCGGGCCTTCCGGCGTGAAGCGCTCGTACGCCGTGTGTCCATGCGCGCGGTCGCACGTCACATGGGCCAACAGCGCCGATTGCGCGTAGTCCTTCTCCTGCGTTGCGAAACGCGGCAGCTTGGACAGGTTGGCGCCGCCGTCGGCCAGCACGGCGGCCGAAGCCGACAGGGTGCCGCCGTCCTCGAGCGTGACGGTCGCGTGTGCTGCGTCATCCGCGATGGCCGCGATGCGGGCGCCGAACCGCACCTCCACGCCCGCGCGCACCAGCGCCGCATCCAGCGCGTCCTGCAGGTCTGCATAGGCCAGCACATGGCCCAGCGCGGGCAGGCCCACGTCGGTGCGATCGATCAGCACACGGCCGAAGGCGCCCTGCTGCGAGGTATGGATGCGGTGAATGTCCGCCGCGCGCGATGCGCAGTCCGCCCAGGCGCCGACGCGCTCGAGGAGGGCGCGGCTGCCGTACGACAGCGCCAGCGTGCGCGATTCGCGCGTCGCGCCGGTGCGCGCGTCGAGAAGGGTCGCGGGCAGGCCCAGGCGCGCGGCCAGCAGCGCGAACGTTGCGCCGACCGGTCCGGCGCCGATCACCAGCACGCTGCCGGGCGTTGCGGCGGGATCAGCCACGCATCAGGGCCTCGATGTCGTCCGCGCGCTTGACGCAGGACGTGAGGTTGCGCGTGCCCCCGCGCGTGATCAGCACGTCGTCCTCGATGCGCACGCCAATGTCCCAGAAGCGCTTGGGAACGTGCGCCGCCGGGCGGATGTAAAGGCCCGGCTCCACGGTGACCACCATGCCGGGCGCGAGCTTCACCCACTGTCCGCCCTGCTTGTAGTCGCCCGCGTCGTGCACGTCCAGGCCCAGCCAGTGGCCGGCGCCGTGCATGTAGAACTGCCGGTAGGCGCCCGATTCGATCACGCCGTCGAGCGAGCCCTTGCACAGCTTCAGGTCGATGAGGCCCTGCGAGAGCACGCGCACCGCCACGTCGCGGTAGCGCCCGACGCTGGTGCCGGGCTTCAGTGCGCGGATGCAGGCCAGTTGCGCGGCGAGCACGATGTCGTACACGTCCCGCTGCGGTCCCGTGAACTTGCCGTCGACCGGGAAGGTGCGCGTGATGTCGGCCGCATAACTCTCCAGCTCGCAGCCGGCATCGATCAGCATGAGGTCGCCCGGCTTCAGCGGCGCGCGGTTTTCCTGGTAGTGCAGCACGCAGGCATTGGCGCCGGCGGCGACGATGCTGCCATAGGCCGGCTGGCGCGCGCCGTGGCGCACGAATTCGTGCAGCAGCTCGGCCTCGATCTCGTACTCGTGCAAGCCGGGCTTCGCCGCGCGCATGGCGCGTTCGTGCGCGCGCGAGGAAATGTCGTTGGCGCGCTGCATGATGGCGATTTCGCTGGCGTCCTTGATCAGGCGCATCTGCCCGATGTCGCGCGACACGTCGCGCACCTCCACCGGTGCCTCGATGCCGCTGCGCACCTCGCCTCGCACCGCCTTGAGCCAGCGCGTGATCGACTGGTCCCACGCCGCGTCCGTGCCGACCAGCGTGTGCACCGTGCCGGCGTTGGCCATCAGCTTCGGGATGCGCGCGTCGAGTTCGTCGATCGAATGCGCGGCATCGAACCGGAACGTGTCGGCCGCCTGCGCCGGGCCGAACCGGAAGCCGTCCCAAATCTCGCGTTCGAGGTTCTTGTCGCGGCAGAACAGGATGTGCTTCGGGCGCGGGCCGAGTTGGATGGCGAGCACCGCTTCCGGCTCGCGGAAGCCGGTCAGGTAATAGAAACCCGAATCCCAGCGGAATTCGTAATTCGAATCGGCATTGCGCATCGTCTCGCGCGAGGTCGGCAGCAACAGCAATCCGCGTTTCAACTGCTTGGCCAGGCGCGCGCGGCGTGCGTGGTGCGGCTGGATGTCCGGCACGAACGTGGGAATCGGCAGGGCGTCGCGTTTCATGGGAACGATGGCGGGTGCAAGGAGCGGACATTCTACGCCGCGCGCACGGTGCCCCGCCATGCACAGCAGCGGCAAACCCAAGGCGGGGCGCGGTGTTCAGGCCGAAAATGCCCCAGGCACCGCGCCCCTGTTGGTGTTTGCCATGCCCAATGCGTCAAGCGCGCGTGATGGCCATGACCCAGTTGGTTTCCCAGGTCTGCCCGCCGTCCGGCGAGAACGCCTGTTCCCAACGCAACCGGTCGGGCGACTCGATCGTCCACCGGAAGCGCACCACGATCGGGCGGCCCTCGAACAGTTCTTCGGCGGTGAAGAGGCCCACGGCCCCCTCGAAGCGGCCCACCACGGGCACCTCGATGCGATCCGGATGCCGCGCATCGAGCCACCAGATGCGCCAGAGTCTGGTCGCCGGGTCGTAGGCGCGAATCGTGGCGGCGCGGTAGGTGCCATCGGGCAGCTCGAGGACGTTGTCGTCCACATTGCCGAAGCCGCCCATCAGCGGCCACACCACGCTGCGGCCGCCAAAAGTCTCCCATTCGTCGCACTGGGCGAGGCGGCGCTTGAGGCGGCGGTGGGCGACGTTCCAGGTGCCGAACAGGAAATCGAAGTCCCCGGGCGCGCCCGCAGCCGCAGGCAAAGGGGAGGCTTGGGGTGCAAGCGTTGGCGAAAGGTCGTTCATGCGCGCGTCCAGTCCATGAACCAGTTGTCGTCCCAGGTCTTGCCGCCGTCCTTCGACACACCCTGGAACCAGCGGCAGGAGGTGGGCGTGATGCGGTCCCAGACGCCGCGCACCTTGATCGGCTTGCCGTCGTCGGTATCCTCCGCGCCAAAGGTGCCGACGCCGTTGTCGAACACGCCGGTCTGCCCGGGTGGCGTGAGCACGCCGCTCTTGCCGTTGACCCAATAGTCGTGCCACAGGCGGTTCTTCACGTCCAGCAGGCGGATGCCGGTGCCGGAAAAGTCGCGCGCTGGAATGCGCAGTTCCTCGATGCTGGCGATGCCCTTGAGGATCGACCAGCAGCTCGCCTCACCCTCGAAGGTGTCCCACTGCTTCACGTCGGTCTTGTAGCGGCGATGCCTGATCTTCCAGTGGCCGTTGAGGAAGTCGAAGTCTCCGGGTTGGCCGACGCCCTTGCGTTCCGGCGCGGCAGGGGTGGCCCCGGCAGGCAGTGCCGCCTGCGCCAGCAGGAGGCCGGCGGCGGATTGCAGCAGCGCGCGGCGTTGGTCGTCGGGATCGTGTTCTGACATCGTGTGTCCTTTGCGGTGGGGGAAGTCGATGCGGGTAGTATGGAAACGCCCACCTGACAACCCGTGTCAGGTATTGCGTTCCAACATGGATGCATGCCCATGCGCGCCAGCCGGCTCCTGTCGATCCTCATCCTGTTGCAGCTCAACGTGCGCCTGACGGCGCAGGCGCTGGCGGCCGAGTTCGAGGTCAGCGAGCGCACCATCTACCGCGACATCGATGAACTCTCCGCCGCCGGCGTGCCGGTGTTTGCCGAGCGCGGACCCGGCGGCGGGTTCCAGTTGCTGGGCGGCTACCGCACCGACCTCACGGGCCTGACGATGGAAGAAGCGCGCTCGATCCTCATGATCGGCATGCCGGAGGCGATGCACGCGCTCGGGCTCGGCGAACACGTCTCGCGCGGGCGCTCGAAACTCCTGGCCGCGCTGCCGGCCGGTGCCAGCAGCGAGGCCGCCGCCCTCGGCGCCCTGTTCCACTTCGACCCCATCGACTGGTACCACACGGCCGAGCCGGTGCCGCACCTCGCGCCGCTGGCGCGCGCGCTGCTGGACCGCCAATGGGTGACCATGGACTACGAAAGCTGGCGCGGGTCGCGCGCCTGGCGCGTGGCGCCGGCCGGGCTGGTAATGAAGGCGGGTGCCTGGTACCTGGTCGCGCAAAGCGGCCACGATTGCGCGATGCGCACGTTCAGGGTCTCGAACGTGCAGAACCTCGCGGTTGAGCCCGAACGCTTCGCGCGCGAGCCGGACTTCGACCTGGCCGTGTACTGGGCCGAATCGACGGCGCGCTTCGAAACTGAACTGCGCAGCGACACGGCCGAGGTGCGCGTGTCGGCCGTCGGCCTGAAGCGCCTTGCGCAGCTCGGGGCGTGGGCGGCGCGTGCCGTGCGCGCGGCACCCGCACCCGCAGCGGACGGCTGGACGCAACTCGCCTTGCCGGTGGAACCGGGCGAACAGTGCGTGCGCGACCTGCTGTCGATCGGCGCTGAAATCGAGGTGCTCACGCCGGCGCTGCGGGCGCGCCTGCGCGAAGCAGCCCAGCGCATCGCCGACCTGAATGCCGGATGCGCTGCCAAGGCTGATCATCGCGGATGAATTGCAAAGCCGTGGACGGCGCCCGTCCCTCACCGGCAAAATGCGCTGAGGCGCCATTCGTTCGGCAAACTCCGCATTCGAATCCATGAACCTCACCGGCGAATTCCACCTCCCCGCCCCGCGCGCAACCGTGTGGGCTGCGCTCAATGATCCGGCGATCCTGAAGGATTGCCTGGCCGGCTGCGAGGTGTTTGAGGCTGACGGGGACAACGCCTTCCGCTGCGTGGTGGCCGCAAGCATCGGCCCGGTGAAGGCGCGCTTCAACGCCAAGGTGACGCTCTCCCACATCGATGCGCCGAAGGGCTACACGCTGGCCTTCGACGGCCAGGGCGGCGCGGCGGGGTTCGGGCGCGGCGAATCGCAGGTGACGCTGGAGGAAAGCGGTGCGGGCACGCTGCTCCGGTACACCGCCAAGGCGCAGATCGGCGGCAAGCTCGCGCAGGTCGGTTCGCGCCTCATCGACGCGGCGGCGAAAAAGGTCACGGACGATTTTTTCGCCCAGTTCGCCGCGCGGCTCGGCGCGGCGCCGGCGGCCGGCTCCGGCACTGCCCATGCTCCTCCGGGCGACACCCACATCCCGTTGTGGCTCATCGTCGTGGCAACGGTCGGATTCGTGCTGGTGGTGGTCAACCTGCTGCGCGGGTCGTGACGTCGCGTCTGGTCCCGCAAACGCTGCTCTACGCCCACGGGTTTCGCAGCTCCAGCCGCTCGCGCAAAGCTGGCGAATTGCGCGCGGCGCTTGCCGCGCGCAGTGAATTCAAGCTGGTGACGCCCGACCTGGACCCGCGCCCCACGCAGGCGATTTCGCAATTGCAGTGGCACGCGCTTGGCATCCCGCCCCAACAGCTGGCCCTCATCGGGTCGTCCCTCGGAGGCTATTACGCGTGGGTGCTGGCCGAAAAGCTCGGCTGCCGCGCGGTGTTGCTGAACCCGTCGCTCAAGCCCTATGAAACACTGGCCGCGCATACCGGCGCACAGACGAACCTGCATTCCGGCGCGGCGTTCGACTTTCCGGCGAGCCACCTCGACGAGTTGCGCGCCCTGGCCCCGCCGCATGTGTCGCGGCCGGAGCGCTACCTCGTGGTGGTGGAAATGGGCGATGCGCTGCTCGACCACCGCGCCACGCTGGATGCGTTCGCCGGTGCGCGGCACATCGCGGTGCAAGGCGGATCGCACGACCTGGATTCTTTCCCTCAACACATCCCCGCGCTGCTCGACTTTTGTCACGCACACACCGAACCCTAGCACCGGTGCGGCGTTTGCGGTCTTTCTGGCCCGAACGCCGCACCGGTGCTAGAGTTTGACGCGTGAAATCCCCCTCATCCCCGCCTGCTATCGTGCGCGCATGCTGAACGACGCCGTCGACCTCTCCACCCTGCACCGCGCGCTGGTGATCAAGCTCCGGCACCACGGCGACGTGCTGCTGACCTCGCCCGTGTTCCAGGTGCTGAAGAACCACGCGCCGCACCTGGAGATCGATGCGCTGGTGTACCGCGACACGCGCGAGATGCTCTCCGCGCACCCGGCGATCGCGGACGTCCACACCATCGACCGCGCGTGGAAAAACCTGAACCCGATCGCACAGGGCGCGGCCGAATGGAAGTTGCTGCGCACGCTGCTGGCGCGGCGCTACGACCTGGTGGTGCACCTGACCAACCATCCGCGCGGCGCGTGGCTGACGCGCCTGATCGGGCCGAAGGTGTCGGTGGCGCAGCGCGCGCAGGGCATCAACGAGGGCCGTGACTCGCGCTTGTGGAAGAAGAGCTTCACGCACACGTACCCCACGCCGCTGACCACGCACCGCCACACGGTGGACAGCAACCTCGATGCCCTGCGGCGCATCGGCATCTACCCGGCGGGCGAGGAAAAGCGGCTGGTGCTGGTGCCGGGCACGGAGGCGGAGGCGAAGGTCGACCAATTGCTGGCGCTGCACAACGTGACGCCGAAGCGCTTCATCCACATGCACCCGACCTCGCGCTGGATGTTCAAGACCTGGCCGTCGGAAAAGTTCGCGCAACTGATCCATGAGCTGGGCCGGAACGGCGAGCGCGTGGTGCTGACCGCCGCGCCGGACGCCTCCGAGCGCGCCATGATTGCGGCCATCAAGACCACGCTGAAGGCCCCGGTGGTGGACCTCACGGGCAGCCTGAGCCTGAAGGAACTGGCCGCGCTCACGGCAAGGGCACGCGCCTTCGTCGGCGTGGATTCGGCGCCGATGCACATGGCCGCCGCCATGGGCACCCCGATCGTGGCGCTGTTCGGCCCATCGAGCGAGGTCCTGTGGGGGCCCTGGTCGAAGGTGTACCGCATCGTCGCGTCCACCGATGCGCGCCACACCTGCCGGCCGTGCGGCAACGACGGCTGCGGGGGTTCGAAGGTCAGCGAATGCCTGGTGGAGCTCCCGGTGTCGCAGGTGTTCGATGCGCTGAACGAGGTCCTGGCGGCGGCATGAAGATCGCGCTGGCGCGGGCCAGCTACAACCCGTTCGGCGGCGCGGAACGCACCATCCAGAGCGTGGCCGAGGCGATGCGGGCCGGCGGCGACGAGCCCACCCTGCTCACGCGCCATTGGCCGGACAATGCCGGCCACGGGATCGCACACCAGGTCGTCAACCCGCGTTACTTTTCCAAGGCCGGTCGTGAGAAGAGCTTTGCGAATGCCGTGGGCCGCATCATCGATGCGCGCGCCTTCGACCTGGTGCAATCCTACGAGCGCATCCCCGGCGCGCACGTCTACCACGCGGTCGATGGCGTGCACGCGGAGTGGCTGGAGCGCAGGAAGCGCGGCCAGAACCTCATGGGCCGGCTGGGCGTGATCCTCAACCCGCACCACCGCGCGGTGCTGGACCTCGAGCGGCGCATGTACGCCTCGCCGACCCTGAAGGCGGTGATCTGCATCTCGCAGATGGTCAAGGACGACATCGTGCGGCGCTTCGGTGTCGACGCGGAACGCTGCGAAGTGATCCACCTCGACATCGACAGCGAAAAATTCCACCCGCGCGTGCAGGGCGAATTCCGCGCGGCCACGCGATCCGCGCTTGGCATTCCATCCAGCGCACCGGTGGTGGTGTTCGCCGGCTCCGGCTTCGTGCGGAAGGGGGTGGCTGCGTTCCTGCAGGCGCTGTTCCTGCTGCCCGACGCGCACGGCATCGTGGTCGGCCACGACAAGGCGCTGTCGCAATTCCGCGCCATGGCGATCGCGCTGGGCGTGGGGGGCCGTGCGCATTTCACCGGCGGCGTGAAAGACGTGCGGCCGTATTACGGCGCGGCGGACGTGTTCCTGATGCCGACGCTCTACGAGCCGTTTGGCCTGGTGTACGGCGAGGCGATGGCCTGCGGCCTGCCCGCCATCGTCAGCCGCGACGCCGGCGCACAGGACTGGATTGTCGAGGGCAAGAACGGCTATGTCGTGGATCCGATGGACATCGGTGCGATGGCGCGTGCGGTGGAGGCGGCATTGGCCAATCCGGGCATGCGCGAAGCCGCGCGGGAATCCGTCCTGCCGTACACGGCCGCCACGGCGGCGCTCAAGTACCGCGCCCTGTACCAGCGCCTCGGCGCGCGGCGGGCGCCGGGCCCTTAAGTGTTGCCGGGCAAACCGTAGAATGCCGGGCATGTCCCCTCCGCCAGCGACGTCCAGCCGCGCCCTCTATGCGCGCCTCCTGGGCTATGTGAAACCCTACCGCATGGCGTTTGCCGTCAGCATCCTGGCGCTCGCGCTGGGCGGCGCGGTGCAGGGCTCGTTCGCCTATTTCCTGAAGGAACTGCTGGAGCGCGTGTTCGTGGCCGGCAATGCCGACCACGCCATGGTCGCGGGCCTGGCGATCGTGGCCATCTTCACCTTCACCGGCATTGCGCATTTCGTGTCGGGCTATTCGATGCAGTACGTGTCCAACAAGGTGATCCTCGATTTCCGGCGCGCCATGTTCGAGCGCCTGCTGCGCGTGCCGGTGCCGTTCTTCTCGGCCAACACCACCGGGGCGCTGATGTCCAAGGTGACCTACGACGTGATCGGCCTGCAGGAGGCCGCCACCAATGCGCTGACCGCGCTGGTGCGCGGATCGTTCACGCTGATCGGCGCGCTGATCACGATGTTCATCTTTTCCTGGCAGCTCACGCTGATCATCTTCGCCACCGGGCCGGTGCTGGCCTGGGTGATGCGCGCGTTCGGCAAACGCCTCCGGGAGGTGTCGCGCGAATCGCAGGCCGCGTGGGGCTCGATGAACGACGTGCTGGAGGAATCGATCCGCGGCCACAAGGTGATCAAGATTTTTTCCGGCGAGTCGTTCGAAGGCAAACGCTTCGAAGACGCCGCCAACCGCATCCGCAAGCTTTCCATGAAGCACAGTGCCGCCGCTGCCGCAGGCACGCCGGTCACGCACTTCGTGGTCTCGGTGGCGATCGGCTTCATCGTGTACCTGGCGGCCAGCAAGACCTGGGGCACCGGCCTCTCGGTGGCCGAATTCGTGGCCTACGTGGTGGCGGCCGCCGGCCTGGTGCCGCAGGTGAAGGGCCTCACCGGCGTGAACGAGCAAATCCAGCGCGGCCTGGCCTCGGCCGAGAGCGTGTTCCGCATGATCGATGAGCCGGTGGAGGCCGACGCGGGCAGCGTGACCCTCGCGCGCGCCGAGGGCCGCATCGCGTTCGAGGACGTGCACCTCACCTACGACACCGCCGCGCAACCGGCATTGAATGGCGTGAGCCTGGCCATCGCGCCGGGCGAGACGGTGGCCCTGGTCGGCAGCTCCGGCAGCGGCAAGACCAGCCTCATCAACCTGCTGCCGCGGTTCTTTTCGCCGTCTGCGGGCCGCATCACGCTCGACGGCCACGCGTTGAACGACATTCGGCTCCCGGACCTGCGCGCGCAGCTTGCGATGGTGAGCCAGGACGTGGTGCTGTTCGGCGGCACGGTGGCTGCAAACATCGCCTACGGCACCAAGGGCGCGATGGACATGGATCGCATCACGGCGGCGGCGCGCGCGGCGCACTGCCTCGATTTCATCGACGCGCTGCCGCAGAAGTTCGACACGCCGATCGGCGAGAACGGCTCCCGGCTCTCCGGCGGCCAGCGCCAGCGCCTCGCCATCGCCCGCGCGCTGTGCAAGGACGCGCCGATCCTGCTGCTGGACGAGGCCACGTCCGCGCTGGACAGCGAATCCGAAGCCATGGTGCAGGCCGCGCTCGATGAACTGATGAAGGACCGCACCACGCTGGTGGTGGCGCACCGCTTGTCCACCATCGAGGGCGCGGATCGCATCGTGGTCATGGACCAGGGGCGCATCGCGGAACTGGGTTCGCATGCGGAACTGATCGCACAGAACGGCCTGTACGCGGCACTGCACCGGCGGCAGTTCGCGGTCGATTCTTGAGGATCTTTAGGTCAAACTCCAGTACAGGTGCGGCGTTTGGCACGAAAGTGCCGTGAACGGCGCGCCAGTGCTGGAGTTCTATCGCTTCCTGGCGTCCATCTGGTCGTTGAGCGTCCACACGTCAGCAACGTCGCGACGGTCCAACCACAGGACCACTTTGTTGATGCACCAAGTCAGTCCCGCGCTGTGGACCAGCAATTCAGTCCGGGCCGTGAGATTCGCGTGGGTCTTGAAGGAGGTCAACCCTTGCTGGTCTGCGCAAGGATCGGCGGCCATGGCTGGCGCTCGGTGGCGGCTTGTCCGCGTTCACCTGCCTGCCTCTCCCAGGCGCTCCAATTCCCCCAGCACGTGATCGCGGTGAAACCGCGTGATCGATGCCTCGGGGATCGGATAGGGCTTCTCGACAAAGCGATCGATTCGCCCCGGCAAGTCCTCCAGGCGATCCTGCGGGAGTAGGGCACCCGGACATACCGGCGAGAGGATTTCCTTGGGGCCATGCGGACAATCCAGCGCAATGGCGGGCACCCCCACGATCAGCGCTTCGATCAACGTGTTGGGCAGGCCTTCGCTGCGGGAGGTCATCACCAGCAGCCTGGCGCGCGCGAGCAGGGCGTAGTGGTTGTCGTGGAACGGCACGAAGCGGACGCGAGGGCCGATGCCCAGCGCGGCCGCCTGGTGCTCCAGCGCCTCGCGCGCCTCGCCCTGCCCTACCAGGACCAGTTCGCCTTCGAACGTGCAGCGCGCGAATGCGGCGATCAGCCGGTCGAAGGCCTTGCGGGCGTTGAACTCGCCGATGCCGATGATGAACGGCGCCGTTTGGGCCAG
>JAEUMZ010000097.1 GCA_016790765.1 Betaproteobacteria bacterium | reverse complement strand
GCCATCCTCGGCGCCCACAAGTACCTGCACCGTGTGGTCGCCGCGCTGTGCACCGGCTGCGAGCTGTGCATCCCGCCCTGCCCGGTGGATTGCATCACCATGGTCGAGGACCCGGCGCATCCGGCGATGATGGACAAGGATCGTGCGCGCGAGCGGTTCGTGGCGCACACCGCGCGGCTGGACGCGCGCACCCGCGAACGCGAGGCCCTGCTGGCCGAACGCGAACGCGCCGTGCTGGGCGGCGGCTGATGGCGCGCGCGAAACGGATGAGTGCGGCAGAGCGCCACGCGTTCTTCCGCCGGCTGCGCGACATCAACCCGCATCCGAAATCCGACCTCGAATACGCCACGCCGTTCGAGCTGCTGGTGGCGGTGATCCTCTCCGCGCAGGCCACCGACAAGAGCGTGAACCTGGCCACCGACAAGCTGTTCCCGGTGGCCAATACGCCGGAGAAAATCCTGGCACTCGGCGAGGCCGGCCTGACGCCCTACATCCAGAGCATCGGCCTCTACCGCACCAAGGCGAAGAACGTGATCGCCATGTGCGCGCTGCTGCTGGAGAAGCACGGCGGCCAGGTGCCGCAAACGCGCGAGGCGCTCGAGGCGCTGCCCGGCGTCGGCCGCAAGACCGCCAACGTGGTACTCAACGTCGCCTTCGGGCAGCCGACGATGGCGGTGGACACGCACATCTTCCGCATCGGCAACCGCATCGGCCTGGCGCCCGGCAAGGACGTGCTGGACGTGGAGCAGAAACTGCTGAAAAACGTGCCTGCCGAATTCATGCAGCACGCGCACCACTGGCTGATCCTGCACGGGCGCTACACCTGTGTGGCGCGCAAGCCCAAGTGCGGGGCCTGCCCGGTGTACGACCTGTGCAAGTTCCCGGATCGCAAAGACTTTGTCGAGTAGCGGCCTGAATGTTCAACCCGTCCCGCGAGGAAGTGCGCGATTTCCTGTTCGAGGCCTGGCGCAAGTTCCGCACGCAGGAGCCGCTGGCCGGCCTGGAGGCCGCGGCGGCAGCGGTGATCGCCGCGCATCCGGAGTACCACGCGATGCTTGCGGACCGCGCCGAGTTCCTGGAGCGCCATCGCGACCGCGACTATCCGCCGGAATTCGGTGAAACCAATCCGTTCCTGCACCTGTCCATGCACCTGTCGATCCGCGAGCAGGTGGCGATCGACCAGCCGCCGGGGGTGCGCGGCGCGCACGCCGGACTGACCCACGCGCTGGGCGACCCGCTGTCGGCCGAGCACGAGATGATGGACGGGCTGGCGGAAATGCTCTGGCACGCGCAGCGGCACGGCACGGCGCCGGACGCGCAGCGCTACCTGGAGGTCCTGGCCCGAAAGCTCGCCGCATTGGGCGGCAAACCCCCTTGAACACGAATTGACTGACAGATGATTGGCAAACTCAAGCACTGGCGCGGTTTTTCAGGCATTTTTGGCCCAAGTGCCGCACCAGCCCTTGGGTTTTGCCGTGGATTGCTCCGCGCAGCCGGCATCGCCTGCATTCCGGTGTCCGCCGCGCTTGCGCAAGCCACGGCCGCCCCGGAATTGGTCGAGCGCGTGATGGTCACCGGCGAGCAGCCCGGGCCGGGACTGTGGAAAGTGACGCGCGGCGCCAACATCCTGTGGATCGCCGGCACGCATGTGCCGGTGCCCAAGGCCCTCGCCTGGAAATCGAAGCGCATCGAGGATGCGGTGCGTTCGGCGCAGGAAGTGCTGTCGCCCCCGTCGGTGTCGATCTCGCGCAGCCAGCTCGGCTGGCTCACCACGCTCACGCTGCTGCCGCGTGCGATGAGCGCGCCGTACAACCCGGACGACAAGCTGCTGCGCGACATGGTGCCGCCGCCCCTGTATGCACGCTGGGAAGTGCTGCGCGACAAGCACTTGCAGGGCTACAACGACACCAACAACGAAATCGACCGCTGGCGCCCGTGGTTCGCCGCGTCGCGCCTGTATCGCGCCGCGCTCGACGGGGCGGGGCTGACCGGCACCAACCCGATGTGGCAGCGGGTCAAGGACGTGGCCAGTGCGGCCAAGGTGCGCGTGACCGACGTCCGCTACGAGCCGAAGATTGACAACGCGCGCGCGGCGGTGAAGGAGTTTTCCAACAAGCCGCTCGATGACCTGCCGTGCTTTGAAAAAACGCTCGCGCGCCTGGAGACCGACATGGACGCCATGCGCGCGCGCGCCAACGCCTGGGCACGCGGCAACGTGGACCCCATCCGCAAGCTGCCGGAGGCCGACCAGACCCTGGCCTGCAATGCAGCCTTCCTCACCTCACCGATCGCCAAGGTCCTCGGGCCGATCGACATCCAGCGCGAAATCGAACTCCAGTGGCTCGCGCAGGCCGAACGCGCGCTGTCCGCCAACCGCGTGACCGTGGCCGTGCTGCCGGTGACGCGCCTGGTCGCGGCCGACGGCTACCTCGCGGCGCTGAAGGCCCGGGGATTTTCCGTGGAGGAGCCGGAGTAGGCGCGCGCAACACGCGTCGTTTCCAAACGCCTCACGGACATCCGTTGCACTTGAGCAGACGCGCCACCGTGAACCCGTGCGTCGAGCCACTGGCGCCGTGCACCGAGAAGCCCAGGTAGTTGCCGGTGGCGCCGAAGTAAATACTGTTGAACACAATGGATGCCGGTTGACGGCACGCCAAAGTCCGGCCGGCCGCTGTTATGTGCCTTCACAGGTCACTATGGCCCCGCAACGAGCACATCGGGATTAGCATAGCCGCGCGGGCCCGACTTCAAGGGTCCGGCGCCGGCACAGTGCCACGACCAGGCTCGCCGGCCCGAACGAGGACATGCGCCCCCACCTCCCCAAGCCGCCGTTCAGCCTTGCCGTGATGGGCACCGGCTTGGTCATCCTTATGGCCACACTGGTCCGGCTGGATCCGGCGATCCTGCTCAAGCCGGCGCTGGCCGAAGGCTGGGTCAGCAATGTGGTGCGCATGCCGCGCAGCGGCGCCACGCGCACCAGCGAACAGGTGTCCTACGGCTACCAGGATCGCCAAGGCCAAACCTACCTGCGCAGTTCGCCGGCCCTCGGCTTTGCCGGCAGCGGTGACCGCTTCCGGGTCTTGCACCATCGGGACCAGCCAGGCCGGCACTGGCCCCTGACCTTCTGGGGGCTGCTTCTGCCCTCGCTGGCACTCCTGCTGGGCGGCGTGATGACCGTGCACGGCTGGCGCGAAAGCCGTTGGGTGTTCCCGATCTGGCGCAACGCGTGGCGGCGCAGCCGCGACCTCGAGGCGGCCGGGGCGCTCGACCCGGTCATCGCCTCGGCGGCAAAGAGCGTGCTGCAGGCGATGGCGAAAGCCAACCCGCCGCTGCGGCGGCTCGACTGGTTCCATCACCTGCCCGGGTCCGACCCGGCCGAACTGGCGGTGTGGTTCGTGCTGGTGCGCAATGCCGATTACGACCAGCTGGTGGCCGACGGCCGCGCATTGCGCATCGACCGGCTGATGCGCGACGCCTTGCGCGAGGAAGGCTACCCGGCCAAGGCCGTGGATCACGTGTTCATCGGTTTCAAGACCCGCGAGGCGATGAAGACCGTGCCCGGCGAGCGCCGCATGACGCCCGACACGCCTGCCGCCCTGCGGTTGCCGCGGTGATCCAAACCCGGCGCCTGCGCACCCTGGACATTGCGCACGCGACCGGCGCCGCGCGCGCCCCTTTCATTTCAGCCGCCAGCGGCCTGGTGCAGGCCGGCGACACGCTCTACGTCGTGGCCGACGACGAGCTGCACATCGGCGCCTTCCGCGCCGGAAGCCGGATCCCGGGCGCGCTGATCCGCTGCTTCGATGGCGAATTGCCCGGCCCGCCCATCGCGCGCAAGAAGGCCAAGCCCGACCTCGAGGCGCTGGTCCTGCTGCCGCGCTTTGCCGGTTTTCCGCATGGCGGCTTGCTGGCGCTGGGTTCTGGGTCAAGCGCAATGCGCGAACGCGCGGCGCTCCTGTGGCTGGACGACGCGGGGGAAGCGCCCGCGGCGGCCGTCGCGGTCTCGTTCGGCGCGCTCTACCACGACCTGGCAAATCACATCGCACCCCTCAACATCGAAGGCGCGGCGGTGCGCGACGACCGCCTGTGCCTGCTGCAGCGCGGCCACACCGGCGCATCCAGCGCGCTGGTGGAAATTGACCTCGCGGATTTGCTGGCCGACCTGGCCGCGGGATGCGCACCGCGGCTAAAGCGCGCGCCGGCGATCCGCGCGGTCGCGCTGGGGCATCTGGGCGGCGTGCCGCTGCACTTCACCGACGGCCAGGTGCTCCCTGACGGCACGCTGTTGTTCAGCGCCGCGGCCGAGGACACCGGCAACGCCATCGACGACGGCGCGTGCCGGGGCTCGGCAATCGGTGCGTTGGGTCCCGACGGGACGCTGCGATGGATCGCGCCGCTCGACACCCCCTGCAAGGTGGAAGGCGTGTCGGCGACCCTCAGCGGCCAGACATTGAAGCTGCTGATGGTGACGGATGCGGATGATGCGGGTGCGCCGGCGTGGCTGCTGGCGGGGGACTGGCCGATGCCGGCGGCTTGACCGGCACGGGCACCCCCACGGCGGCACGACGCACGTTCGCGGCGGCTGCCACCCAGCCGCGCGCCGCCACGCACCACGCGATCGATTCGCCATCGATCGGGCCATGCGCCGCGGTGGGCGACAGGGCCCGCGTGCCCACCCTTCGCATCAACGACCAGCCCGCGGCCGCGACGAATGCGGCCAAGTGCTCCGGCGCGATGGCCCACTGGAACGGCTCGCCGCGCGTGGCCAGCCAGGCGTCGATCCAGCGGCTGTACGGACGGAAGCCGCTGCGGCCGTCCGGCCAGCGGTGCATGAAACTGAACATCACGCGCGAGCCCGGCGCCAGCCGCGCACGCCAATCGGCGAGATGGCGCGCCACGCCGTCCGGCGGCAGGTACATCAACACGCCCTCGGCGATCAACAGCGTGGCGCGGTCACCGGCGAAACAGGATTCGGGAAGCGCCGCATGCGCCAGGTCGCAGGAGACGAACCCGAGGTTGGGCGGAAGCCCCTGCGTGTGGGCGGCACGCCCCAGTGCCGCACGCTTGGCGCGCTGCGTGGCGGGGTGATCCGCCTCCAGGAACTCGACCTCCGGAAACTCGGCCGCCAGGCGCAACGCCAGGGTGTCGTAGCCGGCCCCCACGATGACGACGCGCGTGATCCCGCCCGCAAGCGCATCCCGACACGCGGACTCGATGTGGCGCTTGCGATGCCAGTAGTGCGACACGATGCCGGGCAGGGTCGCCCGCTCCAGCCACCGCCAGAGCATGCGCGTGGGTGCGAAAGTTGCACTCGCCGCCAGCAGCCGGTCGCGCCAGGAGCCGTCCAGCAGGACCCGGCACCAGTCGGCCGCGCCGGGCGCCACTTCCCTGCGCGTGGCGGGACTCGCGTCGAGCAGCAAGGTGGCCGCCGCGATCAGGCGCGCGGTGGCGCTGGGGGTTTCAGCGCGCATTCAATGCCGGTGACGTGAGTGCCGCGACCGGCAGCGCGAGCGCAGGAAGCTCGGCGCCGGTTGCACGGGCTGCGGCGGGCATGCGCGCCGCGAACGCATCGCGGTAATGCAGGTACCACGCGCTGCAGAAGCGCTCCTCCGGGTCGTAGTCGCGCTTCTTCCGTAGCCAGGCCGGGAACTGCGGATACGCCGACGCCACCTGTGCGGCGGTGGCGAAGCGGTGGTAGGTGAGGAAAAAACTCCCGCCCAGCGCATTGCCCGCGTCGGTGAGCGCGCGAAACGTTGCCGCCGTCCGTGCGATTCCGGCCGCATCGTGCGGGGTGCGCAGGTTGAAGATCACGCAGGCGTAATCGTCCTTCGCCCACGGCAGGAAGCTGGTCGTGTCCCGGGCGATGGCGCGGATGGTGCCGTAGATCACCTCGGTGCCGAACACGCGCAGGATTTCACGCGCGCGCGCCATAAAATCGAGCAGCCGGTCGTGCGGCACGTAATGCTCGCCGATCACCAGCGTCTCGCGCACGCGCTGCGCCAATCCTTCCGGCCGCGCGCTTTCCAGGAATTCCGCGTAACTGGGAATGTAGGTGGAGAGCTGCATCGTGTCCGACCAGTAGCGGCAGCCATCGGTGGACAGATAGTGCTGCGAATAGAGGCGAAAGGCCTCGCGCTTGTTCTCGTGGGCCAGCTTGAGGAGCTTGAGCCAGGCGTCGGAATTGAGGTCCGCGCCGTGCGGGTCGGCGTCCGCATCACCGCCCACCGGCCGGTAGCAGGCAAACACGCCGCGTTTCAAAAAGCGCGGATCCCCGGCGTCGATGACGAATTGGAAATCGCCATACACGCAGCCTTCCGCCACGCGGCGGTAGACCGCCCCCATCGCGTCGTCCAGGTCGATGATGTCCACCACGCGCTCGACGCGCTGGCGCGGTGCCAGGCGCAGCGTGGCCGAGTAGATCGCGCCGAACAGGCCGTAGCCGCCGGCCACCAGCGAAAACCATTCCGCATGGTGCTCGCGGGAGAGCACCCGCACCTCGCCGTCGGCATCGACGAGGGTAATGTCCTCGATGTCGTCGATCATCGGCGCCAGCGTGAGCCCGCGCCCGTGCGCGTTGGCCGAGATGGAGCCGCCCAGGGTCACGGTATCGACGCCCGTTTGCTTCTGGCGGATGCCCCACTCGCGGCCGTCGGGCGCACGCAGGGCATGCGAGGCCGCGATGATCGCCGGCCACATGGCGCCGGCCTCGATGTGCAGCAATCCACGCACGGCGTCCGTGTTCAGGACCGCGTCGAGCGCCGTCATGTCCACCTGCACCGCGCCGTCCAGGAACTGCTGGCCGCCCATGGCATGGCAGCCGCCGGCCACGGCCACCTTGCGCCCCTCGCGCTTGGCGCGCCGGAGGATGTCCTGCAAGCCGGCCAGGGACCGTGGCGATTCGACGCGCGCCGGGCGCGAGGGATTGAGCTGCGAATGCACATCGTTCAATACGCGCGGCTCAACGAGGACGGGCTCCGGCTTGGACAGTGCGTGCGGGCGGCGCAGGCGCGCGAGTTTCATGGCGTTTCTCCGAACAGGCAACCGCGCACCGGCAAACCGGCCAACGGGATGCAACATGTTCGGTCAACGCCTCGCCGGGCGGGGCGGGATTTGACGAAGGGTCAAGGCGTGATACTTCGAGGCGCCGGATTTGCGCCCAGGTCCGTGGCGAGCGGATGGCAGGCCAGGTGCCGGTACGTGAGGCGGGGTTTCGGCGGACAGAACTGCTTCTGTCCGCCGCCGCCGAGCGCCCAAGCGCCCTGGCGGGCGCGTGGGAGATCTGACTCAAAGGAGTTCTCATCAATCGAACGTCTGAACTCGCAAGACGATTCATTCGACGACGAAAGTCTAGAACTGCAGCGGTGATTGGGCGATA
>JAEUMZ010000023.1 GCA_016790765.1 Betaproteobacteria bacterium | reverse complement strand
TCGCGCGCAAGCTCCTCGAGCATTTCCCACTCTTGGCTGAAGTACTCGCGGAAGCGCACCAGGTGCGCGATCTCGACCGATTCGATGGACAGCTCGAACTGGCACATCAGCGCCTGGATCACCGCGCGGCGCAAAATGTCGTCGGAGTTCAATTCGATGCCGCGCATCACCGGCAGCTCGTCGCGGTCGAGCGTGTCGTAGTAGGCGTCGAGCGTGCGGTGGTTCTGCGCGTAGGCGGCGCCGATCTTGCTGATCGCCGAGACGCCCAGGGCCACCAGGTCGCAGTCGGGCCGCGTGGAGTAGCCCTGGAAGTTGCGGTGCAGCCGGCCCTGCTGGGCTGCGATGGCCAGTTCGTCGTGCGGCAACGCGAAGTGGTCCATGCCGATGTAGACGTAGCCGGCGCGGCCGAGCATTTCGATGGCCTTGACGAGGATGCCGAGCTTGTCCTCGGCGCGCGGCAGGTCCGCGTCGAGGATGCGCCGCTGCGGCTTGAACAGCGAGGGCAGGTGGGCATAACTGTAGAGCGCGATGCGGTCCGGCTGGAGCGCCATCACGCGCTCGAGCGTGTGGCTGAAGCGTGCGACGGTCTGCTTCGGCAGCCCGTAGATCAGGTCCACGTTGACCGAGGTGAAGCCGTTGGCGCGCGCCGCGGTGATCGCCGCGCGCGTGATGTCCTCGCCCTGCAGGCGGTTGACCGCCTTCTGGACGTCCGGGTCGAAGTCCTGGATGCCCAGGCTCATGCGGTTGAAGCCCAGGTCCGCCAGGGTGCGGATCTTCTGCGCATCCACCGAGCGCGGGTCGATCTCGATCGAATACTCGCCGGCCGCCAGCTCGTAGTGGCGTCCGAGCATGCGCATCATGGCCACCAGTTCCTCGGAGGAGAGGAAAGTCGGCGTGCCGCCGCCCAGGTGCAGCTGCTCCACGCGCCGCGAGCCGCGCAGCGAACCGGCCACCAGTTGTGCCTCGCGCTCGAGGTAGCGCAGGTACTTGGCCGCCTTGGAGTGGTCGCGCGTGACGACCTTGTTGCAGGCGCAGTAGAAACACACGGTGTTGCAGAACGGGAGGTGCACATATAATGACAGCGCGTTCATCGGACCGGTCAGGCCGCGCGTCTGCAGGTTGGTGCGGTGCTTGTCCGCGGTGTACGCCTCGACGAAGCGGTCGGCCGTCGGGTAGGAGGTGTAGCGGGGCCCGGGTCGGTCGTACTTGACGATCAGTTGAGAGTCGACGACCACCGGTTCCATGAGCAGCGTTTCAATCGTTTGCATGCAGCGATCATGACCCGCGCCAAAACCAGCATATTGATGCACGTCAACGCCCCGCCACTCCGGAGAATTCCTTGAGCAAACCGGCTTCCCTGGACGAACGCCCCGAGTTCGCGCGCGCGCGCCAGACTCAAATGACGCTCTCCGACCTGAAAGTCGCGTGCGCGAACTGCAACCTGCGCGAAATCTGCCTTCCCGCCGGTTTGAACCCGGCCGAGCTCGCGCAGCTCGACAAGCTGGTCAACACGCGCAAGAAGATCAAGCGCGGCGACGCGTTGTACCGCTCGGGCGAGCCGTTCGATGCCATCTACGCGGTGAAGGTCGGCAGCTTCAAGTCCCGCGTGACCTACGAGGACGGCCGCGACCAGGTCACCGGGTTTTCCATGGCGGGGGAAATTCTCGGCATGGACGGCATCGGCCAGGAAAAGCACAACTGCGACGCCATCGCGCTCGAGGACAGCGAGGTGTGTTGCATCCCCTACACGCGGCTCGAGGAATGTTCGCGCGAAGTGGCTGCGCTGGGGCGGCACTTCCACAAGGTGATGAGCCGCGAAATCGTGCGCGAATCCGGCGTGATGATGCTCCTGGGCGTGATGCGCGCCGAGGAACGCCTGGCCGCGTTCCTCTTGAACCTCTCGCAGCGCCTTGCGGCGCGCGGGTTTTCGCCGCTCGAATTCCACCTGCGGCCCACGCGCGAGGAAATCGGCAGCTACCTGGGCATGAAATTGGAAACCGTAAGCCGCGCGTTTTCCAAGTTTGCCGCCGACGGCCTCATCGCGGTGGACCAGAAGCACATCCGCATCCTCGACGTGAACGCGCTGCGCGACATCTACGCCCACCACGTGCATTGAGGCGCCGGTTTCCGGTGTTTGCGGGCAAAACTCCAGCAGGGACGGGCGTTTTCAGGCAAAAGTGGCCCGAAAGCCGCGCCAGTGCTTGGGTTTGATTACTTTCCCGTCTCGCTGCGCGCTTTTTCGCGTTCGCGCTTCAATTGGGCAAGGTCGGCGGGCAACTCCGCCTGCGGCCATTTGCGCGTGAACTCCGTGAGGGCCACGTCGAACTCCTTCCAGCGCTGTTGACGGGCGTGCTCGCGCAGGCGGGCGTGGTACTCGGCGGGCGACGCCTCCACCGATTTCTTCAGGACCGCGGCAGGCGCCGGGGCCAGCGCGGAGGACGGCGCGCGCTGAACCGGCGCTGCGGCCGCCTTGTCCGCAAAGCCGGATTCAGGCGCACGCGCGGCATCGACCCGCGTGCCGGTGACCTCCACCGATTCGAGCTTGCCCTTGGCCGCTGCGCCCAGTTTCAACTCGGCTTCCGCGCGCGGTGACGAAGCGGCGGCGACAACTTGTTCCTTCACGGGAACAGCGGGCGCGACCGGTGCCGCAGCGACGATGGCCGGCGCGGGCGGTGCGGCGGGGGCGGGCGGTGCATAGACCGGCGCTGCCGCGGGTGACGTGTTGGCCAGGCGCGCGTCGGCGGCGGCAGCCCGCTCACGCGCCGGTTCGATGCGAACCTCCGGCGGCGGCACGGGCGCGGATTGCTTCTGTTCCGCAACCATCAACGGCGGCGCGGCAACCGCGTTCTCACGCGCAGCCGCCGCATCCTTCTTGGTCGCACGCGGCGGGTCCTGCACGAAGCTGCGTACTTGAGGTTCGATCGCGGCCGGGGCTGCCGCCGGTGCAGGCGAGGCTGGGGGAGGCGCCAGGTCCGCGCGCTTGTCCTGCGGTTCCTGCGCAATCCGGCTTTCCATCGGCCGCTGGGCAACATTCATCTTCAACGAGGAGTCTTCCTCGATCGCCACGAAAATCACCGACGCGGTGAGCATGACCACCGCCGCAACTGACAGCGGCTTGGACCAGCGCAGGAACCACGGCTTGCCCGCAGGCCGCGGACCGGCGCCCACCGCACGCCGCGCGGCGGCGCGAATCGCATCGTCCATCGCCGGCGGCGGGCCGGCATACGGTTCGCGCGCATTTGCATACGCCGCCGACATCGCAGCGCGATCGCGCTCGAACGTGTCGTCCGGCGTTTGCGGCGCGCTCATTGGTAATCCCTCAACTGCTCGCGCAATTTGGCGATCGCATAGCGCAATCGGCTCTTGGCCGCTTCGTGCGACACCCCGGTGGCCTCGGCGATCTCGGCCACCGTCATGCCGCCTTCCTCGGAGAGCAGGAAGGCCTCGCGCTGCGGCGCGGGCAGCGCATCGAGCGCCTTCAGGATCGCGGCGCGCGCACGGTTCGATTCGGTTTGCACATCGGGTTCTTCCGTGCGTGCGCCAGGCACCGCGATCTCCACCTCGTCCTCGCCGTCCTTGACTTCATACAGGCGCGCCTCGGCTTTCGCGTTGGCGCGAAAGTAGTCCATCAGCTTGTTGTGCGCGATGGTGAACAGCCAGGTGCGGAATTGCGCCTGCACGCTGTAGCGCGGCGCGGCGGCGATCACGTTCATCCACACATCCTGGAAAATCTCGTCGATGCGTTCATTGACGCGGCACTGCCGTGCGATGAAACGGTGCAGGCCGACACGATGTCGCGCGTAGAGGGTGTCGAACGCACCCGCGTCGCCGGATTGATAGCGCAGCATCAAGTCCTCGTCGCTGGAGTCGGGCGGGCGGGCATCGTTCATCTCGCCCGGCAGTGTAGCGCCAATGGAGGCGGGGAACAAAAGCGGTTGGGCCGATGCGGATCGCCTGCGCGAGATTCTCAATCCTGTCGCCCCGGACTCGTTCCGGGGCCCAATTTGACGCTTGCATACTTGGGCCCCGGAGCGAGTCCGGGGCGACAGATCGCAGGATTGCGCTTGGGCCGACCTTACCGCCAACGCGGCGGATCGGGCACGAAGCTGCCCGGGAAGGGCCGCGGATGCCGCCATGCATGGCGCGTCTCGCGGATCACGCCCATCGCGATGAGGTTCTCGCGCCGGTCGTAGCGGATGGCGATCACCTCCTCCGGATGCGGTGTGGCGCGCTCGAATTCCACGCGCCGCGCGGCGTTGTTCTCAATGCGGCCGTGTCCGGTGCCCAGTTGCGGTGCGGCGGCCGCGGCGGGCGGCGCCGCATCGGCGCGCTTGCCCTCGCTGCGTTCATAGGCGCGGTTCTCCGACTTGTCGCGCGGTGCGGAATGCGGATACGACAGCGGCTCCGGATCCACGTACACCGGGGGTTGCACCGCCTTGCGCCGGAACAGCGCCACGCCGATCACGCCCACGTCGTCCGGCCGGCCGGTGCGCGCGGCATAGGAATCGGGCAACTCGGTGAAGTAGAACGCGGCCGTGCGCGACAGCGACTTGCGCCAGCCCGTCACATCCAGCTGCCGCCAGCCGTCGAGCACATAGCCCCCCTGGCCGGGTGAGGCGGTCTGGCCGGTGACGACGTTCACGCCATCCACCGACACCACGGCCAGCACGTCGCCGGGCGTCTGGTTGCGCAGGACGATCTGGTATTCGTTTCCCGGCCGCCCCTCCACGTAGGCGCGGCCCTCGTGCCAGTGGATCGGCAGTGTGCGCTGCGCGGTGCGGTCGTAGATTTCAACGTTTGCGAGGCGGCTGGCGTGCGCGGACGCCAACGGCGCAGCGAGCAGCGTGGCAAGCAGGACGGCAAGGGCGGTGCGGCGGTTCATGGCGGTCTCCCGGAAATTGGGTGGGGGTATGCCATGAAACGCAACACGGTGGAAAAGGGGTTTGTGTCGCATCCGGGGCCAAACCCCGTGTCCTGCATGCCGACTGACGCCATTTCAACCCGGAAGCCACGCCAGTGCTTGGGTTTGTGTACGGACACCGTGCGTCAAGCGCCGCTTTCCTTTGACGCCAGCCGATAGCCGACCCCCACCTCGGTCAGCAGGAACTCCGGCTTTGCGGGATCGCGCTCCAGCTTCGCGCGCAGGTGCTGCATGCACACGCGCGCGTAGTGCGACTGCCCGGCGTGCGCCGGACCCCAGACCTCGCCCACCAGGGCGCGATAGGTCATCACGCGGCCGGCGTTGGCCGCCAGCACGGCCAGCAGGCGCCACTCATTCGGGGTCAGTTTCACGCGTTCGCCGTCGCGCAGCACGGCCTGCTGCGAGAGGTCGATCGTGACTCGGTCCGACAGCAGCAGCCGTGGCTCGGCGCTGCCGGACTGCACGCGCCGCCGCAGCAGCGCACGCACGCGGGCGAGCATCTCGGCCACGCCGAACGGCTTGACCAGGTAGTCGTCGGCGCCGGCATCCAGCGCCGCCACCTTTTGGACCTCGCTGCCGCGCGCAGAGAGCACCAGCACCGGCATCGTGCTCCAGGCACGCAGGCCGCGAATGAACTCGGCGCCATCGCCGTCGGGCAGGCCCAGGTCGACGATGGCCAGGTCGGGCTTGCGGGTGCCGGCTTCGATGTGCGCGCGCGCCAGCGTGTCCACCTCATCCACCTGCAGGCCCTCGCTGGCCAGCGCATGCGCCACGAAACGACGGATCGATACCTCGTCCTCGACGAGCAGGATGCGCGTCATGCGGAGTCCTCCCCCGGTGCCATCGGGGCGGGCGCCGACCCGATCGGCAGCGTGAAGGTCATGGTCGTGCCGCCCCCGGCACGCCTTTGCGCGCGGATGCGGCCGCCATGCGCCTCGACGATGGCGCGGCAGATCGCGAGGCCCAGGCCGAGTCCCGGCACGGTCTCGTTGGGCACGCCGCGCACAAACTTGCCGAAGATCGCCTCCTCCTGGCCTTCCGGGATGCCGGGCCCGCGGTCGCGCACGGCAATCACCGCCTGGTCTTCGTGGACGGTGCCTTCGATCCCGATGGCACCATCGGCGGGCGAGAACCTTGCCGCGTTCTCCACCAGGTTCACCAGCACACGTTCGATCAGCACGGCATCGCAGCTCACCAGCGGAAAGTCCGCCGCGAAGGCCACGGAAACCGCACGGCCGCAGAGCATGGAGGCGCGCGCAGCGACCGCGGCACCGGCGATTTCCTCCAGCGAATGCCATTGGCGGTCCGGTGCCAGCGCACCTGACTCAAGCCGTGCCATGTCGAGGATGTTCTCCACCAGGTCGACGGTGCGTCTCGCCTCGGTGGCAATCGCGTCGGCCAATGCCAGGCGTTCAGCGCCAAGGTCCGCGCCCTGCAGCCGCAAGGCATCGGCCGACCCGAGGATGGCGGTGAGCGGGGTGCGCAAATCGTGCGACAGTGCCGCGAGCAGGGTGTTGCGCAGGCGTTCGTTCTCCATGTGCAGGGTGGCGCGATGGGCGACATCCACCAGGTGCACGCGCTCCAGCGCAAGTGCCAGCAGCGCGGCGGCGGTGGCGAAGTCCGGCTCGGCACCCGGATCCTCCGGCGCGGCGGTACCGCGCATCACCACCATCACCCCGCGCGTGCAAAGCGGTGCGCTCAGCGCCAGGTACAGGCAACCCCCGCTTTCGATCGCCGGCCGTGCGCCGCGCGCATCCGCGGCCATGCCGAACACGGCGCGCGCCACGTTCACGTCCCATGCGGGCGTTGCGGGACCACCGGACGATCCGGGTGCCGCCCGCACAACCTCCAGTGCGCCGGCGGCGTCGGGCAGCAGCAGGGCGATGTGCGCATGGTGCGAGCGTTCGAAGTAATCCCGTGCGGCCTCGAGCACGAATGCGTGCGACGGGGCCCCGGACAGGGCCTGGGCCAGTGCATAGAGGTCGATTGCGCGCCGTTCGCGCCGCTGGGCGTCCTCCCCGGCACGCCGCAAGCCCGTGGCGAGCCCGGTGATGGCCAGCCCGGTCAGCAGCATGACTGCGAAGGTGACCAGGTATTGCGCGTCGGCCACGGCAAACGACAACTTGGGCGGAACGAAGAAGAAGTCGAACACCGCCACGCCGATCACCGCCGAGAACACCGCCGGCCCGCGGCCCAGCCAGTACGCGCTCGCCACCACGGCGAGCAGGAACAGCATCACGATGTTGGCCAGCGCGAAATAGTCCTGGGTGAAGGTGGACAACGCCCACGCCACGAGCACGCCCGCGAGGGACCATGCGTAGGGACGCACGGACATCTGTGCGTTTGAAGTCGAAGGGGAAGGGGTGCTCGCCAGCATCTGGTTTGAGTTCACTGCTGCGCCCCACCCTGCCTGTCGCCCCGGACTCGTTCCGGGGTCCAGGTTTGCAAACGTCAAATTGGGCCCCGGAGCGAGTCCGGGGCGACAGGCTTGAGGTCTCGCGCGAAAGCCACAGTATCCACGCGTCGAAATGGGCCCGTGTAAAGAACCCGTAAATTCGGCGCCCTTCGCATTCCAATCGAAATGCACCGCGCGCAACATGCGTTCGTTCGCAATACGGAGGTTCGCATGTCTTCCCCGCAATCCGCATCATCATCAAACAAAGGCCCGATGGCCGCGCTGACCCTCGGCGCGCTCGGTGTCGTCTACGGCGACATCGGCACCAGCCCGCTGTATACGATCAAGGCGATCTTCGATCCCTCGCTGGGCCTCGCGTTTTCCCAGGCCAACATCCTCGGCGGCCTGTCGACGCTGTTCTGGTCGCTGATGCTGGTGGTCTCGCTGAAATACGTGATGCTCATCATGCGCGCGGACAACGAGCGCGAGGGCGGCATTCTTGCGCTGCTGGCGCTGGCATCGAAGTCGATCGGCGATCGTGCGCGCACCCGGACCGTGCTGACCGTGCTGGGCGTGTTCGGTGCCGCGCTGTTCTACGGCGACAGCGTCTTGACGCCGGCAGTGACCGTGCTGGGTGCGATCGAGGGCCTGGAGGTCGCGGTGCCGCCGCTCAAGCCGTTCGTGTTGCCGATCTCGATCGTCCTGGTGGTGGCGCTGTTCGCCATGCAGAGGCGCGGCACGGCCGCCGTCGGTGCGCTGTTCGGCCCGGTGATGCTGGTGTGGTTCGGGGTGCTGGCCGCGGCCGGCATCGCCAACATCGCCGCCGTGCCCGCCGTGCTCAATGCCCTGAACCCGGTGCACGCATTGCAGTTCGTCACGCACCACGGCCTTGCGTCCTTCCTGGTGCTGGGCGCGGTGTTCCTGGCCGTGACCGGCGCCGAGGCGCTGTACGCGGACATGGGGCACTTCGGCAAGCGGCCGATCCAGCTCGCCTGGTTCTTCTGCACCTTCCCGGCGCTGGTGCTGAACTATTTCGGCCAGGGGGCGCTCTTGATCGGCGACGCGAAGGCGCTCGAGAATCCGTTTTTCCTCATGTTCCCCGCCTGGGCGCAGCTGCCGATGGTGGGCCTGTCCACGCTGGCCGCCGCGATCGCCTCGCAGGCGGTAATCTCCGGCGCGTATTCGATCACCAAGCAGGCCATCCAGCTCGGCCTCCTGCCGCGGAGCCGCATCGTGCAGACCTCCGAGCGCGAAGTGGGGCAGATCTACATGCCGGTGGTGAACTGGGCGTTGTTCGTCGGGGTGCTGGCGGCGATGATCGGGTTCGGCAATTCCACCACGCTGACGTTTGCCTACGGACTGTCGGTCGCCGGCACCATGGCGATCACCACCGTCCTCACCTACTTCGTGATCCGTCACGGCTGGGGCTACCCGCTGGCGCTGTGCGTGGCGGCCACCGCCTTCTTCCTGGCCATCGACCTGGCCTTCGTGGCGGCGTGCAGCATGAAGTTGCTGCAGGGTGGGTGGTTTCCGCTGGCGATGGGGGTCGTGTTGTTCACGCTGATGATGACCTGGCGGCGCGGCCGCGCGCGCGTCAATGAGCGGGCGCGCGCCAACAGCGTGCCGCTGGAGGCCTTCCTTGCGGGCTTCGCCGAAGAGGAGCCGCCGCGCACCGCCGGCACCGGCGTGTTCCTCACCGCGCAGCCGGACGGCGTGCCCACGGCGCTGCTGCACAACCTCAAGCACAACGGCGTGCTGCACGGGCGCGTGGTGATCCTGTCGATCGAGACCGAGAACATTCCGCGCGTGCCGAAGGAAGACTACATCTGGATCGAGACGCTCGGGCGCGGCTTCTATCGCGTGCGCGTCCACCTCGGGTTCATGGAAACGCCCGACATCCCCAGGGTGCTGGAGGACTGCGGCCGGCAGGGCCTGCCGTTCGAGTTGATGCAGACCAGCTTCTTCGTCAACCGCGAATCGTACGTGCCGTCGGCATCCGGCGGCATGGCGATGTGGCGCCAGCACCTGTTCGTGTGGATGGCGCACCTGGCGGCCAAGGCGACCGACTATTTCCGCATCCCGGGCAACCGGGTCGTCGAACTGGGCGCGCAGGTGCGGCTGTAAAGAGCCTGCCCGGCCGCATGGCCTATCATCGCGGTTCCGCACACGGCACGGACCCGCACATGCAATTCCAACTCGCCCAAGCCAACATCGCCTACCTGCGCGCCCCGATGGATGACCCGCTGCTGGCGGGCTTCGTTTCGCGCCTCGACGAAATCAACCGGCTGGCGGAACAAAGCCCCGGATTCGTCTGGCGCTACATCTCGGATTCGCGCGACACCACCGCACGCGAGTTCGACGACCCGATGGTGCTGTTCAACATGTCCGTCTGGCGGGACATCGACAGCCTGCACGCGTACACCTACAAGACCGCGCATGCCCAGGTGTTCGCCCAGCGCGCGACGTGGTTCGAGGATGCGATGAAGGCGATGGGTTCGCGCCACGTGGCGCTGTGGTGGATCCCGGCCGGCACGCTCCCGACGGCGGCGGTGGCCAAGGCGCGCCTCCAGCACATCACGCAACACGGGCCGAGTGCGTTTGCGTTCACGTTCAAGCAGCGCTTTGCGGCCGACGGCCAGGCGATCGAGCGTGCGGCGGCGCCGGCCACTGTGCAGGTGCCGGGGGAATGAGCCTGGCCAGTGCAGCACGGCGCCTCGTGGCCTGCCTGCTGGCGTGGGGGTCGTGCGAAGCCACTGCGCAATCGAAGCCCGGGGACTGTCCACAGGCGCGCCTCACGCAATCGGCACCGCCGGAAGACCTGATGAAACGCAACCCGCTCCTCGGGAACTCCGCGGCGGCTTCAGCGGGCCGGGCGCGCTTCCAGGGTAACGCCGATACAGACGGCTGCTCGTTGTGCCACGGCAAGAAGGGCGACGGCAAGGGCAAGCTGGCGAAACTTTACGATCCGCCGCCGCGCAACTTCACCTGCGCCGCAACGATGAACGCGATTCCGGATGGACAGTTGTTCTGGGCTATTCGCCACGGCATCACGGCGTCCGGCATGCCGCCGCATCGCGACCTGACTGACACCGAGGTGTGGCAGCTGGTGCTCGCGGTGCGCGAGCTGGCGACGTCGCGCTAGGCTGCCTCGGGCAGGTTGAACGCGAGCTTGCCCTTGGTCTCGGAAACGTAACCGCGCTCGATCAACAGCGCGCAGACGCGCTCGGCTTCCCCGGCGGGAGCCTCCTTGCCGAAGCGCGCTTCCAGCGTGCCGACCAGCGTCTTCATCTTCGCGGGCAGGGACTTGCGGCGCGTCATCAGGAACGCGATGGCGAGCTCGAGGTTGGCATCCGCAGGCTCCGCGCCGGCGGACGCGCGGCGGCGGCGGCCGGTCGGCACAGTGCGCGCCGGGGCGGCCTTGGGTTCGGCCCGCGGCTTGGCCGGCTTGGCGGCGGCGGGTGCGGGGGCGGCGGATTGCGCAGCCGTGCGCGGTTTTTTCGCCGGGGCGGAGGATTTCACTTCCGGCATCGCATCGATCGACGCACAGCGCGCCACGGCATGGCCCTCGCCGACCAGGTGCGCGATCAGCGCATCGAACCCCTTGTCCTTGGAAATCACCGTGCAGCGCGCACCCGGCTCCACGGCGAGCATGTGGCCCAGGTAACAGGCGATGTGGAAATCCAGCGCGTTCGGCCCGGTGGAGGTCAGGCGCACATAGCTCGCCTTGTCGCCCAGCGCCTGCATCGCCATCACCAGGTCGGTGCCCAGCTTGTTGTTGTTCTTGCCGAGGAACACTTTGACACGCACCTCGCGGCCGGCCAGTTTCTCCAGCGACTTGACGGGCACGTTCTCGAAATCGACCAGGATGTGGTGCGTGGACATGGCTGCTCCCTTGATGTTTGGATCGAATCAACCGGCAGACAAAGTCCTTCACCGGCGCGGCGTTTGGGCCATTTCATGCCCAAATGCCGCGCCAGTACTTGGGTTTGCTGCTAAACCCTAGCGGAAACTCTTCCAGAACCGCGCAAAGTACGACGCGCCGTTCAGGCCGAACTGCACCGAGTCGTAGATGAAGCCGTTGTCGGTTTCCAGATCATCCTGCCGGCTGGGCTTGACGTTGAAGATATTGGCGCCGCCCACGGTGAGCTTGGTGTTCTTGTCGAACGCCCAGGTGAACGCGAGGTCGGCCGAGGTCTTCGGGGCGTAGTAGGCATTGGGCACGCCGTTGGCGGTGCCGGAGAAGGTGCCCAGCGTTTGCGCGCCAAAGCGGATGATCTTCAGGTCCGTTTCCAGCTTGCCGGACACGTAGTTGAAGTTCAGCGTGGCCTTGTTGCGCGGGCCGCCCTGCTCGATGAACAGGCGCTCACGCTCGGAGAGCAGCACGTCCTCGAAGCCGGCCAGCGAGCTCGGGGTCTTGATGCCGGTGACTTCGGTCTTGGAGACGTTCACCGCGAGGTAGGTCGACAGCTTGCCGCCGCCCACGTCGGCCTTGTGCGAGAGGGTGAAATCGACGCCCTTGGTGGTGGTGTTCACCGAGTTGACGAAGAACTGCGCCTGGCCGACACCCAGGCCCTGCAGGATGGCGCCCAGTGCCGGGTAGTTGTTTTCGTCGAAGCGGCCGGAGAGCACGATGCGGTCCTCGATGTCGATCTTGTAGGCGTCCGCGGTGATCGAGACGTCCCTGGCCGGGGAAAGCGTCATGCCGACGGTGTAGTTCTTCGACTTCTCCTCCTTCAGCTTCGGGATGCCGGCCGCATTGGCGATGGCGCTGCCGTTGGGCGCCAGCACCACGTCGAGCGGGCGGCCGCTGATGAAGTCGGTGAAGGTCGAGGAGAAGAACACCTGCTGCAGCGAGGGTGCGCGAAAGCCGGTGCTGAATGCGCCGCGGAACAGCACGGCATCGCTGGCGCGCAAGCTGGCGGCAAACTTGGCGGTGGTGGTGGAGCCGAAGTCGCTGTAGTTCTCGTGGCGCGCGGCGGTCTGGATCTTGAACGCGTCGGTGAGGTCCGTTTCGATGTCCAGGTAAGCCGCCCAGCTGTTGCGCTTCTTGTCGGTGACGTCCGCCGGCTGGAAGCCGGGGAAGCCCTGGCTGCCGGCATTGCCGCCTTGTCCCACGCCGTCGACGTCGTTGTAGGAGCCCGGCTCGCCGGCGAAGATGGCGTAGTTCTCGCGGCGGTACTCGAGGCCGGTGGCGACGTTCATGCCCTTGGCGATGCCGTCGTAGAACTTGGTGAGATCGAAGTTGGTGGTCGATTGCTCGAAGGAGAATCCGCCGGCGTCGAACTGCGAGGGGCTCACGCCGCGCCCGCCGTTGGCGAGGTCGCGGTTGGCGATCGAGGCGTTGAGCGTGTTGCTGATGTTGTACTTGAGGCGGTTGTAGCCGTAGGTTTGCGACAGGTCCGCCTTCCACGCACCCCACTGACCCTTGTGGCCGAGGATGAGGTAGCGGTCATCGACATCGCCGTTGATGAACGGCACGAAGCCGTCGGGATACATGGCCGCCGAATTGCGCGACGGGATGTCGCCGCTGCCGATGCCGCCGCGCGCGAATGCGCCGGACGAGGCATCGCGCGTCTGCACGCCGGCCGTGAAGTAGAGCCGGCCGGTGGCGCTGGTGGGCACTTCGCCGTTGCCGTAAAAGGTGAAGTTCTCGCTGGCGGTATCGCCGATGATGCGCGGGTTGCCCGGCTCGGCGCGGTTGGAGCGGCCGCGGTCGAGGTACTCGGCCGTCAGCGCCAGCGTGCCGGCATCGGCCAGCGTGAAGCCGCAATAGCCGGAGGTCAGGTAGTTCTTGCCGTCGCCCTCGGAATACTGGCCGTACCCGAACACCGCCTCGCAACCGCGCTTTTTCTTCAGCGTGATGTCGATCACCCCGGCGATGGCATCCGAGCCGTATTGCGCCGCGGCGCCGTCGCGCAGCACCTGCACGTTGTCGATGGCCAGCAGCGGCAGGGAATTCATGTCGGTGCCGGTGTTGCCGCGGTTGCGCGCGCCGAACAGGTTCACCAGCGCCACCGTGTGGCGGCGCTTGCCGTTGACCAGCACCAGGGTCTGGTCGGAGCCCAATCCGCGCAGGGCGGCGGAGTCGATCAGGTCGGCGCCGTCGGCGCCGGTCTGGCGCGTGGTGTTGAAAGAGGGCGAGATGTAGTTGAGCGTCTGCGCCAGGTCGAACTGGCCGCCCTGCTCGGTGGCCTTGGACAGCGCGATGAAATCGACCGGCACCGGGGTGTCGGTGGACGAGGCGTTCAAGCGGCGTGAGCCGATGACGGTGACGGCCTCGACCTTTTGGGCCTCATCCTTGGCTGGCGGTGGTGTTTGGGCCAGCGCCGTACCGGTGGGCACGACTGCCGTCGCGCACAGACCTGCGAGTGCGCGCGTGACGGATTGGGAGAGTTTGGTTTTTTGGGCGATTGTCATCGGGGTCTCCAAGGTGAAGTGATACGGTTTACGTTGTCGCCCCGGACGCGTTCCGGGGCCCAAGTTGGCAAACGTCAAATTGGGCCCCGGCCTTCGCCGGGGCGACAGATCATCGGGTGTCGCGAAAGCAACTCACGGGTGGTTGGGAACAATCAACACCTTGCCGCCCCGCTCGCCGCCCGCGGCCGCCTTCACGGCCTCCTTGATGTCGCTGACATCGTAGGTGGCGTGGATTCGCGTGTGCAGTTTTCCCGTGGCGATGAGCTTGGCGATCTCGCCCATCACCGCCATCTGTTTCTCGAACGGCGCGTTGCGGAACCACCAGGCCAGCCAGAAGCCTTTCAGCGTCACGTCCTTGAACACGAAATTGCGCGGCGACACCACGCAGGGTTCGCCGCTCATCATGCCGTAGTTCACCAGCGTGCCGCCGGTGGCGAGGCAACTTGCGAGGCGGTTGGTGGCTTCCCCGCCGACCGCATCGATGGCGAGGCGGATCTTGGCCTCGCCCGTGGCATCGGACACGCGCTTGGCCAGGCCGGGACCATCGACCAGCACCACATCGCCGCCCGCCGCCTTGACGGCCTCGATGGCGGACTCGCGCCGCACGATGTTCACGGTCTTCAATCCGCGCAACTTGGCGATCTGCACCAGGTATTCACCGACACCGGAATTGGCCACGTTCTGGATCACCCATTCGCCGGGTTGGAGGTCGACGAACTCGGAGAGCATGAGCTTCGCGGTCGGCGGATTCACCGTCATCATCGCCAGCTGACGGGGATCGGCCTCATTGGGCAACGGCATGAGCTTCTTGGCCTCCGCCACGACGTGCGTGGCCCAGGTGCCCGCGCCGACCGGCAGCAGCACGGTCTGGCCGATGGGCGGCGCGTTCACGCCCGGCCCGTGGGCCACCACCTTGCCCACACCTTCGTTGCCGCCGACGGCCGGCAGCGGCGGCAGCGCGCCGTATTCTCCGGTGAGCGTGAGCACGTCGGAGGGATTGATGGGCGAGGCGAGGACCTGCACCAGCGCCTGGCCGTCACCGAGCACCGGGGAATCGAAGTCGACGGCCTCGATGAATTCGGCCGGGTTGGGGCCGCGTTGGGAATATTGGGCGCGTTTCATGGGATCCTCCTCCTCATCATGCGGGTTGGGCCGCGGGTTTTGCGATTTTCGCCTCGCGAATCGGCAGGTTGCAGAATGCGGCCGCCAGGGCCAGGGCCATGTCGGCGTACCACATCCATTGGAAATTGCCGTGCGCATCGAGCGCGATGCCGCCCAGCCAGGCGCCGAAAAAGCCGCCGACCTGGTGGGAAAGCAGTGTGAGCCCGAACAGCGTGGACAGGTAGCGGATGCCGAACAGCTTGCCGACGATGGCGGCGGTGGGCGGGACGGTGGCAAGCCAGGTGGCGCCGAGGCCGAACGCGAAAAGGTAGAAGGTGATGTCGGTCTTCGGCGCGGCCAGGTACAACACCACCAGCACGGCACGCGAGAAATACATCCAGAACAGGATCATCTTGCTGCGTACCTTGGCCACGCTCCAGCCGACGATGAGGCTTCCCGCGATGTTGGCCAGCCCGATGATCGCCAGCGACCAGCTCGCGACATTGGGCGGCAGGCCGCACAACTGCACCTCGCCGGGCAGGTGGGTGATCAGGAAGGCGATGTGGAACCCGCAAGTGAAGAACCCCGCGTGCAGCAGCAGGTAACTGCCGTCCTTGAACGAATCGCGTACCGCGGATGACAACGATTGCTCGGCCGGGGCGTCCGCCACCGGCGCGGGCTTGGGCTGGCCGCGCAGGTAGCGCGCCAGCGGCAGTGCGAGCAGGGTCACCGCGGCCATGCTCCACATCGCGCCCATCCAGCCGATGCCGGTGATGAGGCGCTGCGCCACCGGCGCGAAGATGAACTGCCCGAACGAGGCGCCCGCGTTGATGACCCCTGAGGCCATGCCCCGGTGCTCCGCCGGGATGCGTTGGCTGGCAGCGCCCATGAGCACTGAGAAACTTCCGGCGCCGGCGCCGGCGGCCATCAAGATGCCGATGGAAAACGACAGCGCGAACTCGCCTTTCATGAACGGCGTGATGGCGAATCCGAGCGACAGCGCCACGAGTCCGATGGCCAGCACGCGCCCCGGGCCGTATTTGTCGGCGAACGCGCCCGCGATCGGCTGGATGGCGCCCCAGGTGAATTGCCCGAGCGCCATGGCAAAGCTGATCGCGACAATGCCCAGCCCGGTGGCCGTATTGAGCGGGGAAACGTACAGGCCCAACGATTGCCGCGCGCCCATGGTGATCATCAGGAAGGCGGCCGCCGCGAGCGTGACCGGCCAAACCAGCGAGCGCATGTTCGAAAGGGGGAGCGGTGCGGACATGGAGTGAAGGGTGAAGCCGGGGGATTATGACAGTGGCCGGTTTGGCAACAGGGGAATTCGTTGTCAAAAAGCCACAGATGTTCGTTTCTTGACGAAACCGGCGAATTCGCTTATCGTGCGCGCGCAGTCTCGTCAAGCAGTTTGTAAGCAGAAGTCCCGCTCGAGCAAGATTTACGGCTATCGGGCCCGATTTTTTTGGTGCAAAGCCCGTTTACGCTACCTGATTGGCTGCCTTTTCGTCCGGGGAGTATCCCGGGCATCTTCAATAAAGGAAATCATCAAATGGCAACAGGTACCGTCAAGTGGTTCAATGACG
>JAEUMZ010000171.1 GCA_016790765.1 Betaproteobacteria bacterium | reverse complement strand
AACCGGGCGATGCTCGAGGCGCTGAGGAAACATGCTGTCACGGCCGCGCTGTTCGTCACCACCGGCAACGGCGCCGACCGGCCCGAGGGCCTGGCGCTGGCCCGCGCCTGGGGCGAGGCGGGGCACGCCATCGGCAACCACTCGGTCACGCACCCGGACTTGAACAAGGACACGGTGAGCCTGGCCGCCTACCAGCAGGAACTGCTCGACTGCGACCGTGTCATCGCGCCGCTGCCGGGCTATCGCAAGTGGTTCCGTTTCACCTACCTGCGCGAAGGCAACACGCCGGAAAAGCGCGATGGCATGCGCGCCTTCCTCAAGGCCCAGGGCTATCGCAACGCGTATGTGTCGATCGATACCAGCGACTGGCGGATCGACCAATGGCTGGTGGCGGCGCTTAAGAAAGACCCGGCCGCCGACCTCTCCCCCATCAAGCGCGCCTATCTCGACCACCTTTGGCAGCGTGCCAACGCCTATCGCGCGCTGGCGCAGCAATTGCAGGGGCGCGACATCGCGCAGGTACTGCTGCTGCACCACAACCTCATCAACGCGCTGTGGCTGGACGACGTGATCGCGATGTTCAAGGCGCGCGGCTGGGTGTTCGTCACCCCCGACCAGGCCTTCGCGGATCCGGTGTACCAGCTGCAACCGGATCGTCCCGTCGCCGGGCAGAGCCTGTTGCTGTCGATGGCGCGCAGCCTCGGGCTCGGCCGCTTCGAAGGCTGGGAGCGGTTGATCGACGACGCCGATTTCGAAATCAACGCATTGCGTGCAGCCGCCGGGCCATGAGGCGGTCGTCAGGAGACGCTGGGATGAAACCCCAGGAAGGGCGGGCGTTCCAGGACGAAAAGGGCTGGAAAGCCGCGTCCACCCTTGAGTTTGTTTGGTAAATCCATTGTATTGCGCCCAGGACGTTATCGCACCATGCTGACCACCCAGCGTCTCACCCTGCGACCCTTCGAACTCGCCGATGCGCCCTTCGTCGTCGAACAGTTGAACGACCCGGGCTGGCTGCGCTTCATCGGCGACCGCAAGGTGCGCACCCTCGCCGATGCCGAGGCCTACATCGAAGCACGCCTCATCGCGCAACAACGGCGCGTCGGCTACAGCCTGTGGCGCGTGGCCTTGCAGGACAGCGATGAGGCGGTGGGGATGTGCGGCCTGGTGCGGCGCGACGGGCTCGACGACGCCGACCTCGGTTTCGCGCTGCTCCAGCGACATGCGGGCCGCGGCTATGCGCACGAGGCTGCGCGCGCGGTGATGCAGGAGGCGGATCACACGTTCAGGATCGACCGTGTCGTGGCGATCTGCGATCCGGCGAACGCATCCTCAATCCGCCTGTTGGAAAAACTCGGGTTCGTCTTCGAGAAAACGGTGCGCCTGCCCCAAGGAGACGAGGATCTGAATCTCTACGGGCGCGCGCGGCCTTAGCTCCGCCTCTACTTTGCCACCGCCTCCACCTTCACCACCACCGGTTTCCTGTCGGCCCCCTCGAAGGTGAGCGTGAGCGGCACCTTGTCGCCGGCCTTGATCGGCTCGCCGACCTTGAACAGCATGATGTGCTTGCTGCCGGGCTTCAATTCCAGTGCGCCCTTGGCCGGCACCGCAAAGGACGGCTCGGCCTTCATCTCCATCACGCCGTCCTTCATCTTCATGTCGTGCAGTTCCACCTGGGCCGCGCGCGGCGTCTCGGCGCGCATCAGTTTCGCGCCGGTGGCGGACTCGATGGTCATGTAGGCGGCCGACACCTTGGTGCCGGGAAGGGTCGGCTTGACCCACGCGTCCTTGACGACGGGGGCATTGGCGAGCGCGGCGGTGGAGGCGACGAGCGTGCAGGCGAGGAAGAGACGCGAGGGAGTCATGGTTCGAGCAGTGGGCTGAGTTGAAGGAGGGCGGCGGCGCGTTGCGCCGCGCCTTGGGGATCAGGATCGAAACGCAGCGCACCGAGCATCGGTGCACCGAGCCGCAGGCGCAAGGTGGAAAGGTTCTCATCGTACGCGTTCATCGGCTCGCCCGGCGCTGGTGTGTTGGCAATCCAGCCGGCCAGCGCCAGCCCGCGCGCGCGGATCGCCTCGGCCGTGAGCAGCGCATGGTTGAGGCACCCCAGCCGCATGCCGACGACCAGGATCACGTCCAGGTGCAACCGCACCGGGACGTCCGCCATCGAGGCTTCCTCGGTCAAGGGCACCAGGAAGCCGCCGGCGCCCTCGACCAGGATCACGTCCGCGCGCTCCGCCAGCCGGTTGTAGGCGGTGTGAATCACGGACAGGTCCGGCACCACGCCCTGGCGCGCGGCGGCGATGTGCGGCGCGATGGCGTCGTGGAAGCAATAGGGATTGACCAGGTGCAGCGGGTGGCGATGGCCCGTCAGGTCCTGGTAGGCGGCGACGTCCTCGTTCATGGCCAGGCCGGCCCCCGGGGCGACACCGGCGGCCACCGGTTTCATCGCCGCCACGTCGAGGCCACGCGCCTGCAGTGCGGCGATCAATGCACAGGTGGCAAAGGTCTTGCCGACGCCGGTGTCGGTGCCGGTGATGAAGCAGTTATTCACGCGTCACCATGCGCTTGAAGTCGTCGACGGAAATGCCCACCGCGCCATCCTTTGCAAGTTGCCTGGCCTGCGCGGGCTTCCACGCATGACCGTACACCACTTCGTAGGTCGCCGGCAGTCGGCCGTCGCGGCGGAACGCCTCGTAGGCCGCCACCATCGCCTGCCAGCGCGACTTGCCCATCAGCCCGCGCGCGCGGCCCGGCAGCACATTGTGCGCGCCCAGGCCCTTCAGTTCCGCGAGCAGGGGTTTCAGTTCGGCGTAGGTGAGCGTGAGCACTTCCTGGTCCACCACCGGGTCGGCCAGCCCCGCATGCACCATCAGGTCGCCCAGGTCGTGCATGTCGATGAAGGTGTTCACGTGCGGGCGGTCGTCGATGGCGCGGAACGCGGCGCGCAGCTCCTTCAACGTGTCCGGGCCGAAGGTGGTGAACAGGAACAGGCCGCCGGGCTTGAGCACACGCTCCGCCTCGGCGATGGCGCGCCCGGCATCGCACCACTGCAGCGTGAGGCTGGAGACGACGGCATCGACGCTGGCGCCCGCCAGCGGCAGCGACTCGGCGTCCGCGCACACGGTGTCCACGGGGCTCCCGCGCCGCAACAGCCGGTCCGCCCAGGTGCGCTTGATCGACGCGCGTGTGTGCGTGAGCATCGGCAGCGCCAGGTCCAGCGCCACCAGACGCGCCGCCGGAAAGCGTTCGGCGAGCCGCGCCGTGACCGTGCCGGTGCCGCAGCCCAGGTCGAGCACGGTGGCCGGCGCGAGCTTGATGTAGTCGAGGCGCTCGAACAGGCGGCCGGCAATCTCGCGCTGCAGGAACGCGTTGGCATCGTAGGTGGCGGCGGCATGGGCGAAGGAGCGCCGCACGGCGCGCTTGTCAGGCAGGGGCGGGCCGTTCATGCGTGCAGGAACCCGGTCACGTGGGCGAGGAAGTCCTCGCGATGCGACAGGAACGGCGCGTGCGCGGCGCTCGGCATCAGGCAGTATTTGGCGTTCGGCAGCGTGGCCGCCAGCCACGCGGCCGCGTCGGGCGAGGTGAGCGCGTCGTGGGTGCCCTGCACCACCAGGGCCGGATGCGCGATCGACGGAATCGCCGTGCGCAGGTCGCTGGTGGAGAGGATCGCGAGGCTCGCCGCCAGCGCCGCCGGCGCCGGCGCGCCATGCGCACCGACCGCCTGCTGCAGGGCGCGGATGACTTCGCGCATGTTCGGCTGATTCAGCGCCTGCAGGGCGAGGAAGTTGCGAATCGTCGCCGCGTAGTCGGTGGACAGGCGCCGCACGAAGTCGGCCAGCACGGCGGCCGGCTTGCCGTGCGCCCAGCCGTCGCCCTCGACGAAGCGCGGCGTGCAGCAGACGGTGATGAGCTTGTCCACGCGCGCCGGATAGGTCGCCGCCAGCGCCAGCGCGGTATGGCCGCCCAGCGACCAGCCCATCAGGTGGCACTTGGCCGGCAGGGCGTGGTGCACCGCATCGACGAACGCCGCGCGCGTGGTCACCGGCGCACCCGGTGAACGCCCATGGCCGGGCAGGTCGACGATGTGCAGGGTGAAGTGCTGCGCCAGCGCCGCGCGCACGCCGTTCCACACCGCGCCGTTCAGGCCCCAGCCGTGCAGCAGCGCGAGGTCCGGCCCGCGGCCGGTGACGTCGACGAACACCGTCATGCGCCAGGCCTGGCGTGGACCAGCTCGAGTTCCTGCAGCGCGGTGGCGAGGTCGAGGAGGTCGTCCGCGCTGTGCTCGGCGGTGATCGACACGCGCAGGCGCGCCGTGCCGGCCGGCACCGTCGGCGGCCGGATGGCCGGCACGAACAGGTGCCGCGCCATCAGCGCCTCGCTGATCGCCAGCGCGTTCGCGTTGCTGCCCACGATCACCGGCTGGATCGCGGTCATCGAGTACGGCAGCTTCGCGTGCCGCGGCTTGAAACTGTCGGGAAAGAAATCGATCAGCGCGCGCAGGTGCGTGAGCCGCTCGCGCTCGTTCTGCAGGATCTCGAGGCTCGCGCCCATGGCCGCGGCGATGGCCGGCGGCGTGGCGGTGGTGAAGAGGTAGCTGCGCGCCGATTGCAGGATCCACTCGACGGTGTCCGCGGCGCCCGCCACGAAGGCGCCGTAGCCGCCCATCGCCTTGCCCAGGGTGGCCATGTAGACGATGCGATGCGCATGCGCCTTCAGGTCGATGTTGGAATGCTCCAGCACGCCGCGCCCGCGGTAGCCCAGCACGCCGAAGCCGTGCGCGTCGTCGAGCACCAGCAGCGCATCGTGTTGCCCGGCGAGCGCGAGCAGCGCCGGCACGTCGGCCACGTCGCCGTCCATGCTGAACACGGCGTCGGTGACGATGAGCTTGCGGCCCTGCGTGTTCGTGGCCTCTAGCAGCGCGGCCAGCTTCTTCAGGTCGCCGTGCGCATAGCGCTTGAACGCGGCATTGGACAGCAACGCACCGTCGTTGAGGCAGGCGTGGTTCCACTTGTCGGCGAAGATGACGTCGCCGCGCCCGGCCAGCGCGGTGAGGATGCCGAGGTTGGCCGCATAGCCGGACGAGAACAGCAGCGCCTTCGGCAAGCCCACGAAACCGGCGAGTTGCTCTTCCAGCGCGTGGTGCGCGCGCATGTGCCCGCTCACCGCGTGCGACGCCGCCGCGCCCAGCCCGAACTTCCTGAGCGCGCGCATCGCCGCCTCCACAACCTTCGGATGCGCTGCCAACCCGAGGTAATCGTTGCTCGCGTAGGACATCACGCGCTGCCCATCGACCACCATCGACGCCCCCTGCGCCCCGTCCACCAGCCGCCGCACGCGCAACTGGTCGGCGAGCGCGAGTTCAGACAGCAGTTCGGAAAAATCGGTGGAGGACATAGAGGTCAACAACTTGTCCTTCAAAGTCTTGAACCACAGAGGACACAGAGAACACCGAGAAAAACTCGAGCATTTCTCTGTGTTCTCTGTGTCCTCTGTGGTTCAAGATTCTCTGGCCGTTCAAAACGACAAACCCTAGACCTGGCGCGGCACACAGGGCAAAAGGGGCCCATTCACCGCGCCAGTGCTAGGGTTTCACATCGGAGAGATGCCCAGCTTGTCGAACAGGCGCTGGTCGCGTTCGACTTCGGGGTTGCCGGTGGTGAGCAGTTTCTCACCGTAGAACATCGAGTTGGCCCCGGCGAGGAAGCACAGCGCCTGGGTGGCCTCGTCCATGTCCTGGCGCCCGGCGGACAGGCGCACAAAGCTTTCCGGCATGGTGATGCGCGCCACGGCGATGGTGCGCACGAACTCGCTCCAGTCGATCGCCGCCTCGCCGTGCAGCCGGGCATGCAGCGGCGTGCCCTCGACCTGCACCAGGAAATTGATCGGCACCGACTCCGGCGGCGGATCCATGTTGGCCAGTTGCGAGATCAGGCCGACACGCTCGGCGCGCGACTCACCCATCCCGACGATGCCGCCGCAGCAGACGTGGAGGCCGGCGTCCTTGACGCGCGCGAGCGTGTCGAGGCGGTCCTGGTAGTCGCGGGTGCTGACAATGCCGCCGTAGGCCTCGGGCGCGGTGTCGAGGTTGTGGTTGTAGTAGTCGAGCCCGGCCGCCTTGAGCTGCTCGGCCTGGCCGCCCTTCAACATCCCCAGTGTGCAGCAGGCCTCCAGTCCCAGCGCCTTCACCTCGCGCACCATGCCCAGCACCGGGTCGAGGTCGCGCTGCTTCGGCCCGCGCCACGCCGCGCCCATGCAGAAGCGCGTGGCGCCCGCGGCCTTGGCGGCCTTGGCCGCCTCGATGACCTGGTCCAGCGACAGCATCGACTCGGCCTCCGTGCCGGTGTGGTGGCGCGCCGACTGCGGGCAGTAGCCGCAATCCTCGGGGCAGCCACCGGTCTTGATGGAGAGCAGGGTGGAGCGCTGCACGCGGTTCGGGTCGTGGTGCGCGCGATGCACCGTCTGCGCCTGGTGGAGGAGGTCGGCAAAGGGCAGGGCGAACAGCGCGGCGATGCGTTCGCGTGGCCAGCGTGGGGCTGCCTGCGCCAGCGCCGGTGCCGGCCGGGAAAAATGCACCGGTTGTACCGCAGGCGCGGCGTTTTCAGCGACAGGGGATGCACTCACTCCGGACTCCAGGCGCAGGACGGGAATAGTCCATTATCGCCCACTCATCGCCTAACCATTGCCCAAAAAGCAGGCAGCCACGATTTTTCCTGCACGTGAATGTCGATTTCCCTGCCCCCCGACCGTCAGGGAGGCACATCGGCCAAAATGCCATCGTGCAGCCCGCCGGTGCCCGACCTCAACCTTGGAGACCCCCATGGAATACTTGCTGCTGATCTACGCCGACGAAAAAGCCTGGAGCACCCTGTCGAAGGACGAGGTGGGCCAGATCATGGCTGCGTACGGCACCTACACGCAGGAACTCATCGCCGCCGGCGTCATGCGCGGCGGTTCCGAACTGGCGCCCACCCCCACCGCGACCACCGTCCGGGTGAGGAACGGCAAGACGCTCACCACCGACGGCCCGTTCGCGGAAACCAAGGAACAGCTGGGCGGCTACTACCTGATCGACGTGCCGAACCTGGACGAGGCGATCAAGTGGGCGGCGAAAATTCCCTCGGCTGCCTCCGGCTCGGTCGAAATCCGGCCGCAGGTCGACAATAGTTGATGCAGTTTGGGGCCTCGCAAAACTGTCGCGAGCGGACGAAATTCGTGTTGAGGAGCGGACACGTACGAGATGTACGGTCCCAGCCATTCGCCCTTCAGGGCGAATGCCGTTCGGCGGGCGGCAAATGCAAGCAGTTGCATTTGCCGAAACCCCCGCCTCTCCCAGAAACACGAAGTTCGGCCGCGCAGTAGGTTTGGCGGGGCCCCATGTTTGCGCGCGCGCTCGACGAATTGCACCGACGATCGGGCGCGCGCCTGCTTGCACAGCTGATCCGCCGCATCGGACGCTTCGACGTGGCCGAGGATGCATTGCAGGATGCGTTTGCTCGGGCGCTGGCAACCTGGCCTGCACAAGGGACACCGGCGAACCCCGAAGGCTGGCTGATGCGCGTGGCGTTGAACCGCGCCATCGACCAGCTGCGTCACGAGCGCTTGCAGCTGCCCGACGGCGAGGCGGTGCTGGCGGCGCTCGAATGCGGTGTGGCGGAGCTCGACGTTGCCGGCGGCGACGCGCACTGGCCGGACGAACGCCTCAAGCTCATCTTCACCTGCTGCCACCCGGCGCTCGCGCCCGCGGCGCAGGTCGCGCTGTCCTTGCGCACCTTGTGCGGGCTCACCACGGCCGAGATCGCGCGCGCGTTCGTGGAGCCGGAGGCGACGACGGCGCAGAAGCTGGTGCGCGCGCAACGCAAGATCGCCGCGGCGCGCATCCCGTATGCGGTGCCGGGGGCGGAGACCCTGCAGGAGCGCCTGGCCACCGTGCTGGCGGTGATTTACTTCGTGTTCAACGAAGGTTACGCCGCATCGGCCAGCCCGGCGCTGATGCGCGTCGACCTGTGCGAAGAGGCGATCCGCCTCGGCGACCTGCTCGCCGAACTGATGCCCGGCGAGCCGGAAGTCCTGGGCCTCCAGGCGCTGATGGCGTTCCATCATGCGCGGCGCGCCACGCGCAGCAGTCCGGAGGGCGAACTGGTGACGCTCGAAGCGCAGGATCGCGCGCGCTGGGACGCAGGGGCAATCGCCGCGGCCGACGCCGTGCTCAAGCGCGCCATCGCGATGGAACGGCCGGGCCCGTACCAATACCAGGCCGCCATCGCCGCGCTGCACGCGAAGGCGGCCTGCGCGGAGGACACCGATTGGGCGCAGATCGCCGTGCTCTATCGCGCGTTGCAGGTGCACCTCGATACCCCGGTGATCGACCTCAACGCGGCGGTGGCGCTGGCGATGGCCGGGCACCTGGAGGCCGGCCTCGCGCGCATCGATGCGCTGGAACGAGGCGGCGCGCTGGCCCGCTACCATTTGCTGCACGCCGCGCGTGCCGACCTGCTGCGGCGCGCCGGGCGTCCAGCCGAGGCGCGCGCGGCGTATGGCCGTGCGCTGACACTGGTGCAGAATGCAGCAGAGCGCGCATACCTCGAGCGCCGGCTGGCCGCCTTGCCCGAACCGCACGCCGGTGCTGCGCATCCATAGTCCGCGCGTCGACGATCCACACTTCAACGCCCGTCCATGCTGCACGTTCCGCCTTTCATTCGCCAGGCTGTCGATCGCACGTTCGCGCAGGATTGCTGCCTGTGCGGGCGCCGCACGCACGCACCTTGGTGCGAGGCCTGCGATGCGGGACTGCCGCGCGCGGCCGCGCCGGCCTGCCCGCAATGCGCGGCCGTGTCGCCGCTGGGGGAGCGTTGCGGGCGCTGTGTGGCGGACCCGCCATTCTTCGATGCGGCCGTGGTGGCATTCCAATATGCATTCCCGCTCGACCGCCTGATGCTGGCCTACAAGTTTCGTGCCCAACTCGCGCTGGCCGGCGCGTTCGCCGCCGCGCTGGTCGCGCGCGTGCACGACGCGGCCGGGGAGGTGGACCGGCTGGTACCGCTGCCGATTTCCGCCGGCCGGCTGGCCACGCGCGGGTTCGACCAGACCGCGCTGCTCGCCACGGAACTGGCGCGTGCGATCCCGGCGCTCAGGCTGGAACGCGCACTCCTGAAGGCGCGCGACACGCCGCCCCAATCCGGGCTGGACCGCGAAGCGCGGCTGAAAAACGTGCGCGGTGCGTTCCGCTGCACCGCCAACTTGGCCGGGCAGCATGTGGCGGTCCTCGACGATGTCATGACCACCGGGGCGACGCTGTCGGAAGCGGCGCGGGTGTTGAAACGCGCGGGCGCCGCGCGCGTCACCGCCTGGGCCGTGGCGCGCGCCGACCATGGCCCGGGCGGTACGGCGGATCGTGCGATTCCGTTCTGAGCCCATGTTCCACGTCGTCCTGTTCGAGCCCGAGATCCCGCCCAACACCGGCAATGTCATCCGCCTCGCGGCCAACACCGGCGCGGCGTTGCACCTGGTGCACCCGTTGGGGTTCACCTGGGACGATGCACGCGTCCGGCGCGCCGGGCTCGACTATCACGAACTGGCAAACGTCCGGCACCACGACGGCTGGGCCGCCTGCCGCGCCGCACTCGGCACGGCGCGCCTCATCGCCGTGGAGACGGACCAGGCCACGCGCTACGACCAGTTGAGTTACCGGCCCGGCGATGCGTTCATCTTCGGCAAGGAGACCACCGGTTTGCCGGGCGAGGTGCTCGACGCCATTCCGGTCGAATACCGCGTGTTCCTGCCGATGCGGCCGGGCAACCGCAGCCTGAACCTGTCGAACAGCGTTGCCGTGGTCGTGTACGAAGCGTGGCGCCAGGCCGGGTTCAGGACCTGAGCCGCGGGCGCCACGCCGATGCGCGGCGCCGGTGGCGGCGTTGGCTGCCTAGGCGATCTCGATGCGCTTGGCGGTGGCCGGCGCCTTCTTCGGCAGCGTGAGGTTGAGGATGCCATCCGCGTACTTGGCCGACACGTTGCCTTCGTCGATCGACTCGGCCAGGGCAAACGAGCGCGTGGTCTTGCCGTAGAAGCGTTCGCTGTGCAGCAGCTTTTCGCCTTCCTTGGCGCTTGCCTCGCGCTTGATTTCGGCGCTGATGGTGACTTCGTTGTCGTTCACCGACAGGTGGATGTCTTCCTTCTTCACGCCGGGCACCTGCGCGGCCACGCGGTAGGTATTGGCGTCCTCGGTGACCTCGATGCGGATCGGCTCGAGGGCGTCGCGCGCGGTGTCGGCAATGGGGCGGAAGAAGCCGGCGAACAGGTCGTCGAGCGCCACGTCGGCGCGCGGAAAGGCGGGTTGGCGGGTGTTCCAGCGGACCAGTGCATTCATGTGCGTCTCCTTGAAAAGCAGCGGGTGGATGATGGACAGAATCTGGGATCGCGCGCGCCGATTTCAAGGGCGGTCTGGCGTGCGCGGCGTTGCTTGTAGACTATGCAAGCCCGGACAAAGGGATGTCAGATATGACCGCCGCGGAAAAAAACAAGTCGGCCGCAGATGCAGCGAAGTTCGCCGAGATCGAATCGCAACGCACCTACCTGGTCCGCTTCGCGATGGCCAAGCTGCGCGATGCGGAGGTGGCCGAGGACGTGGTGCAGGAGGCGCTGCTGGCGGCGCTGGAGGGGATCGGCGGCTTTGCCGGCCAGTCGAGCCTGCGCACCTGGCTGACCTCGATCCTGAAATTCAAGATCATCGACTGGCAGCGGCGGGCGGTGACCGAGCGCGCGCATTTCGCCAGCGCGCCGGAAGAGGACGATTCTGCGGACCCTGAATGGATGGACCGGCTGTTCGACGGCACCGGCCACTGGAGCCCGCGCCTGGCCGAATGGAGCCATCCGGATGCGGCACTGTCGCAGCAGCAGTTCTTTGCCGTGTTCGAGCGCTGCATGGACAGGTTGCCCAAGGCCGCCGCACGGGTGTTCTTCCAGCGCGAGGTGATGGGCGAGGAGACCGAACAGATTTGTAAGGCCGAGGGGATCACGCCGTCCAATTGCTGGGTCATGCTGCACCGCGCCCGGCTGGCCCTGCGCGAGTGCCTGGACCGCCACTGGTTCCAGGGCGGACGGGAGACAGCCGGCACCCCGGGAGATACACCATGAATGACCAGCAGACCCCCCCAGCCGGCCGCGGCGCCACGCCGCTGGCCTCATGCAAGGAGGCTGCGCGGCTGATGAGCCGCCAGCAGGACACGCCCCTGTCGGACGCGGAGTCCGAGAGCCTCAAGCAGCACCTGTACACCTGCCTGAGCTGCCGCCGTTTCGACGACCAGCTGCTGTTCCTGCGCAAGCTTGCGCGACGCTACGCCGAAGGCGGCGCCGATTGACTGGGCCGGAGGCGGCGCCGGTTGGGCGCGTTGAGGCCGGCGCGAATTGAATCCGCACGGGACCCGGCCCCGTATCGCACACGTCATCGGAATTTGACCTAACATCGTTTTTTGACCAATTCGACCCTTGCGCATCGACCGGTGCGCATCCGCCGATAGACCACCCCCCAACCAAGGAGATCCCCCATGAAGACCAAGCTGATCCTGTCCACCGCCATCGCCGGCCTCGTCGCCGCTTCCACCCTGTCGGGGACCGCCCTTGCGCAGGACAAGAAGGCCGAGAAGGAAAAGTGCTACGGAGTGGCCGAAAAGGGCAAGAACGACTGCGGCACCGCCAAGCACTCCTGTGCCGGCCAGGCCGCGGCGGACAAGCTGCCGGAAGAGTGGAAGTACGTGGCCAAGGGCAGCTGCGAAAAGATGGGCGGTTCGCTCAAGTACCCCGCCGACAAGAAGGCCGACGCGCCCAAGAAGTAGGCGGCCGGCATGAAATCACTTGTCTTCTCCGGCGCCATCGCCGGGTTGCTGGCGGCGTCCTTGGCGCAGCCGGCAGCGGCACACGATCCAAAGCCCGCGGCCGACAAGGAAAAGTGCTTCGGCATCGCCAAGAAAGGCAAGAACGACTGCGGCACCGCCAAGCATGCCTGTTCCGGACAGGCGGCGGCCGACAACCTGCCCGAGGAATGGAAGTTTGTGGCCAAGGGCAGCTGCGAAAAGATGGGCGGCAAGCTCAAAAAGCCGGCCGCCAAGGACGAGGCCAAGACGGATTCGGCCCTGCCCACCTACAACTGAACCGTATCGATCCGGCCCGCCCCCGGGCGCAACGCCCTCGCCCCCTGGCGAGGGCGTTGTCATTTCTGCCACGATGAACAACCATCCCATCGACCCGCGCCGAGCCGGCATCGGCTTGAGGCCCGCCCATTACGCGGCCTGGCTGGCCGCGCCGCCGCGCGTGTCGTTCCTGGAGGTGCACAGCGAGAACTTCTTCGGCGACGGCGGACAGCCGCTGGCGTACCTGGAGCACTTTCGCGCCGACTACGCCATCAGCACGCACGGCGTGGGGCTGTCGCTGGGATCGGCCAGTGGCCTGGATGCGCGGCACCTCGCAAAGCTGAAGCGGCTGGTCGATCGCATCGAGCCGGTCATCGTCTCGGAGCACCTGTGCTGGGTCGGCGTGAACGGGCGTTTCGCCAATGACCTGCTGCCGCTGCCCTATACCGAGGAGGCGCTCGACGTGGTGGTGGCCAACGTGCAGCACGTGCAGGACACGCTGAAACGGCGCATCCTGGTCGAGAACGTGTCGAGCTACCTCGAGTTCGCAGCGTCGACGATTCCGGAGCACGAATTCGTGCGTGCCGTCGCCGAGCGCAGCGGCGCGCAGATCCTGCTCGACATCAACAATGTGCATGTGAATGTGGTCAACCACGGCCTCGATGCGCGCGCCTATCTTGCTGCGATCCCTGGCGAGCGGGTCGGCGAAATCCACCTGGCCGGATTCGAAGAGGCCGGCGGCGTGCTGATCGACACCCACGGCGCGCCGGTCTGCGAGGACGTGTGGGCGTTGTACGGCGAAACCATCGCGCGCATCGGGCCCAAGCCCACACTGATCGAATGGGACACGGATCTTCCCGCGCCGGAAGTGCTGCTCGGTGAAGCCGCGCGCGCCAACGATGTCCTCAACACACGGACGAACGCCCATGCTGCGTGACCTGCAAGCGGACGTCCTGGCGGCGCTGCTCGATACCGGGCCGGCGCCCACCATGGAGGCGTCGATCAAGCCCGGGGCGCTCGGCAGCGCGTGGCGCGTGGAGATTTACCGCCACAACGTGATGACCAACCTGGCCGGGGCCCTGGCCGACCTCTACCCGGTGACGCAGCGCATCGTGGGGGAGGCGTTTTTTCGCCATGCGGCGGAAGTCTTTTGCCGCGCCACGCCGTCGCGTTCGGGGGACCTGAACGACTTTGGCGCCGAGTGGCCGGCGTTCATCGGTACTTGGCCGCATGCGGCCGAGCTGCCGTATCTCGTGGATACCGGCCGGCTGGAGTGGGCGATGCACCGCGCGTTTCACGCTGCGGAGGCCGGCCCGCTCGATCTGCGGCGCCTCGCCGCGGTGCCTGCCGCCGATCAAGCCGGGTTGCGCTTTGTGTTGCATCCGGCGGTCACGCTGCTGTCCTCGCCCTATCCGCTGGCGGCCATCTGGCGTGTCAACCAGCCGGACTTCGCCGGCGACCAGC
>JAEUMZ010000039.1 GCA_016790765.1 Betaproteobacteria bacterium | reverse complement strand
TGGTCCTCCGGCGAGATGCCCAGCACCTTGAACTGCTTCTGTTGCAGTTCCGGATTGTGGATACGCACCGAGCCGCCGCCGAGTTCCCAGCCGTTCATCACGCAGTCGTAGGCCTTGGCCTTCACCTGCGCGGGGTCGGTGTCCATGAGCGCAATGTGCTCGTCCTTGGGCGCCGTGAACGGGTGGTGCGCGGAGGCGTAGCGGCCGGACTCCTCGTCGTACTCGTAGGCCGGGAAGTCCACCACCCACAAGGGCTTGTAGCCCTTCTCCGCGAAGCCTTTTTCGTGGCCGACCTTGTTGCGCAAGGCGCCCAGCGTGTCGTACACCACCTTGGTCTTGTCGGCGCAGAAGAAGATGAGGTCGCCGGTGGTGGCACCCGTGGCCTTCAAGATTCCGCCCAGCGTGGCCTCGTCGAAGAACTTCACGATCGGCGACTGCAGGCCTTCGGCGTTCAACTTGGTGGCGTCGTTGACTTTGATGTAGGCCAAGCCCTTGGCGCCGTAGATGGCGGCGAAGGCGGCCATATCGTCGAGTTCCTTCCTCGCAAACAGGGCATTGCCACCCGGCACTTTCAGCGCCGCGATCTTGCCGTTCTTCAGGTTCGCCGCATCGACGAACACCTTGAAGCCGGAGTTGCGGACGATGTCCGTGAGTTCGGTGAGTTCCAGCTTCACCCGCAGGTCGGGCTTGTCGGAACCGTACTTCGACATCGCCTCGGAGTACGTCATGCGCGGGAAGTCGGGCAGGTCCACGCCGACGCCCTCCTTCCACATCGCCTTCACCAGCCCTTCCATGATGTCCTGGATCTCGCGCTCGGTGAGGAACGAGGTCTCGATGTCGATCTGCGTGAACTCCGGCTGGCGGTCCACCCGCAGGTCTTCGTCGCGGAAGCACTTGACGATCTGGTAGTAGCGATCGAAGCCGGCCACCATGAGGATCTGCTTGAACAGCTGCGGGCTTTGCGGCAGCGCGTAGAAGTGGCCATCGTGAATGCGCGAGGGCACCAGGAACTCGCGCGCGCCCTCCGGGGTGCTCTTGTACAGGAACGGCGTTTCGACATCGATGAAGCCCTGCGCATCAAGGTACTTGCGCACCGCCATGGCGATGCGATGGCGCATGCGCAGGTTGTTCTGCATCATGTCGCGGCGCAAGTCGATGTAGCGGTACTTGAGGCGGATTTCCTCGTTGACGTTGTCCTCGTCGACCATGAACGGCGGGGTCTTGGCGGCGTTGAGGACTTCGACGTCCTGCGCGAGCACCTCGATCTGGCCGCTCTTCAGATTGGCGTTGGTGGTGCCCTCGGGGCGCGGGCGCACCTTGCCGGTCACCTTGAGTACGAACTCGCTGCGCGTCTTGTCGGCGTTCTTGAAGGCTTCCGGCGTGTCCGGGTCGATGACGACCTGCACCAGGCCCTCGCGGTCGCGAAGGTCGATGAAGATCACGCCGCCGTGGTCGCGCCGGCGGTGCGCCCAGCCGAACAGGGTGACGGTCTGGCCGAGATAGGATTGGTCGATGTTGCCGCAGTAGTTGGTTCGCATGGTGAAGGTCGCTGCCATTTCAAGAGGTGCGCCGCGCGCAACTCGTTTTGTTTTCACTGCCGTCCCCGCGAAAGCGGGGACCTCTAGCCATAGCCTTGCTTTCGAATTCCGAAAGGCAAAGTTAGAGGCCCCCGCCTGCGCGGGGGCGACTTCCGGTGTTGGAAGTGGCCGCCAGGCTGTCAGCCCAGCGGCTTCGGATTGGGGTCGGTGCCGGACTTTTTCATCTCGGCCCCGTTGCGGTGAATGGGTCGCGCGGGTTCGGCGACGCCCATGGAGATGATGTACTTCAAGGCCTCATCGACGCTCATCTGCAACTCGATGACGTCGGCATTGGGCACGATCAGGAAAAACCCGGCGGTGATGTTGGGCGTGGTGGGCACGAACACGGCCACGTTGTCGTGGCCCAAATGATCCGTCACCTCGTTCTGCGGTTCGCCCGTCAACAGCGCCACCGTCCAGGTGCCGGCATGCGGATAGCGCACCAGCACCGCCTTCCTGAACGCCTTGCCCTCGGGCGAGAACAGCGTGTCGGAAATCTGCTTCACGCCGCCGTAGATGGAACGGAAGATCGGGATGCGGTTCAACAGCCCGTGCCACAAGTCGAGCAGCTTCTTGCCCGCCAGGTTGGCGGCGACCATGCCGGTAAAGAAGACGATGATGAGGATCGGCAACAGCCCCAGGCCGGGAACGTTCACCGGCATCCAGGTCTTGGGCTGGTACCGTTCCGGCAACAGCAGGAACACGTTGTCGAGCAGCCCGGCCAGCAACAGCAGCACCCACACCGAAATCACGATCGGCACCCAGACCAAGAGGCCGGTGATGAGGTATTTCTTGATCATGGGTCGGTGGGGCTCCGCGTGGGGTGGGCAGCGTGCAGCGCGATTAGGCGGCCGGCGAACTGGGCGGGGTGCCCTTGGCCGGAACGGCGGCCGGGGTCGCGGCGGGCTTGCTGTCGGACTTCGACTCCCCCTTCGATTCCGGCTTCGCGTCCGGTTTCGATTCGGACTTGGACTCGGCCTTCGATTCGGTGACGCTGGTCGCATCCGATTTCGATTCCGCCGCCTTGTCCTCGCTCTTGGCCGCAGTGGAATTGCCGCCGCGGAAATCGGTGACGTACCAGCCGCTGCCCTTCAACTGGAATTGCGGCGCGGTGACCTGCTTGGAATAGCTCGCCTGCCCGCACTTCGGGCACACGGTGAGCGGTGCATCGGCGAGCTTCTGCAGCACGTCATCGGCGTGCCCGCAGCTGGCGCATTTGTAGGCGTAGATCGGCATGATTGTCGGTGCAGGCGAAATGAAAAATCCCGACCTGAAATCGGGAAAAGACATTTTAACACAAGGGGTTAGGCGGATTGTGCGGTGCAGCGAGCTAACTGCGGCGCGTGCGCCGCGCGATCGCCACAGTCAGCACCACTACCGCCACCGCCATCGGCACCCACAGCAGGAAGTACGGCGGCGCGTGGCGCTCGGGCGTGAAGCGCGCACGCACCGCCGCAATGGGGTCCTTGTCACCGGTCCACACGGTAACGGGGGCTTTCGCCGCGAGGACGGCGGGCAGCGCGTCGTTGCACGCCTGCATCGTTGCGTACGGCACCTGCTTGTATTCGGTATCCGTGTATTGCTTGGGCGGGTTTCCCGACTCGCAATTGGCCACGAAACAGGTCATCTGGGAGGTTCGCACGCTCGTCGACTGGCTTGGATATTCGTAGCCGATGGCCATGTACGGGCCGCGCACCACGACGGCGCGGCGCTCCCGATCCACGCAGGTGGCGCTGACAAACGTGCCCTGCACCGCCACGACCTTGGGGATCTCATGCGTCTTATGGTCGTGCCAGAACGCGATTCCGCCTGCGGCGACGAGGGCCACGGAAATCCATTCTGCCGCATGACCGGGTTTGGGTTGCGCATCGACCGGCGCCGTGGCCCTGCGTCGCCGCAGCACGAAATCGATCAGCAGGTAGCCGGCGACCAGCGCAAACGCCACCGCGTGCCGAAACCGGAAAAACGCATGCTCGTCGAGGCGATGCTTGTCGGCGCCGGACAGCTCCATGGCCACCCACAGGAGGCCGAGCACGACCAGCACCACGACGGCCACCTTGATCGCATAGTCGAAGACGGCGAACACCGCAGCGCCGCGGGCTTCACGCGCCACCTGGTCGCCCGGCGCGCGCGGGTCACCAGCCACCGGGCGTCCCCGTGGATCGTTCGGCACCCCATGCCGCGTCCATCATTGCGCCAGCCCCTACTTCACCACCACCTTGTCCAACCCCTCCGGCGGATCCGGGTAGCGCATGTCGAGCTCCTCCAGCGCTCGCACCAGCACCGAGGACACGTACACGTCGCGCACCCACTTGCGGTCGGCCGGCACGATGTACCACGGTGCGTGCGGCGAGGAGGTGGCGTTGATGGCGTCCTCGTAGGCGGACTGGTACTGCGCCCAGTG
>JAEUMZ010000111.1 GCA_016790765.1 Betaproteobacteria bacterium | reverse complement strand
CACCACGTCCAACTTCACCGCCGCCATGACGGCCGCCGAGCGCGATGCCTACAACGCGGCGTTCCCCAACCGCGTGGCCATCAAGCACGCGCATTCGCAGCAGAATCCGGAGCGCGACTGGGGCGCATTGACGCTGCGCGCGGTGGACTTGGCGCTGTACCTGTTGAACGAGCAGTTTTCGCAGGTCGTCAACGGCCAGCGGCTCAACTCCTTCAAGGCCGACAACGTGCTGGTGATCGCCGCCGGCGTGGGCAACGGCGGCGGGGCTGCGCTGGCCGCCGGCGAGCAGGACACGGCCGGGCTGATCGATGGCGTGGTCGCCGCGATGCCCAACATCCAGATGGCGGTCAACAACAACGTATCGGTGCGCCGCGGTTCGACCACGCTCACCGGCACCGGCCGCGTGCTGTTGGACTACATGACGCTGGCGAACCAGCTGCAGCCTTGCGCCGCACTGGCTTCTGCCGTGGCGGCGGCGCCCGGCGCGGCCCTGGTCGATGCCACGCGCGGGGCGGCGCGCTGCGCCGCGCTCAAGGCGCAGGGCGTGCTGCAAGCCAGCACCACGGCTGCGCAAGCCGACGAGGCCCTGGCCCAGTTGCAGGCACAGGGCTGGCAGCCGGAATCGAACGACCTGCATGCCTCGCATGCGGCGCTCTCCGGTGCGATTGCGCTCACGTACGCCAACGCCTACGGCAGGTTCGGCGTGCGCGACAACCTGTGCGGCTTCAGCTTCGCCGGCGTCGGCAGCGATTTCAAGCCCGCGGCCCTGGCCGGGTTGCCCGCGACCTACGGCAGCTTCAGCGGACTCGCGCCCAGCGGTGGCATCGAGATCATCAACAACAACGCCGTGGGCGGCGCGCTGGAAAACAGCCGCTCGGTGTCCGCCACCTCCGGCGTGGCCGACTACAACGCGGACGGCGCGCGCTGCCTGCGCAACCTGTTCACCGCCACCGATGCCAACGCCGCGCGCGTGGCCACCGGCATCAACGAGGTGCGCCGCACCGGCAACCTGCGCGGCAAGCCCGCGGTGATCGTGCATGGGCGGGCCGATGCCTTGCACCCGCCCTCGTTCACATCGCGACCGTACTTCGCCCTCAACAAGGCGGTGGAGGGCGCCACCAGCAAGCTGGTGTATGCCGAGGTCACCAACGCCCAGCATTTCGATGCCTTCCTGGGCGATGCGTCGCTGGCCGGGCTCGACACGCGCTTCGTGCCGATGCTGCGCTACTTCAACAACGCCATGGACGCGGTGTACAACCACCTGCGCAGCGGCACCCCGTTGCCGCCTTCGCAAGTGGTGCGCACCACCCCGCGCGGCGGCACGGCCGGCAGCGCCACCGCGATCGCGGTGGCCAACGTGCCGGTGATCAACGCCACGCCTGCCGCGGCTGACCAGATCAGCTTCGCCAGCGGTTTGGCGACTATCCCGGAGTGAAACTCAAGCGTGGATGCGCTTTCCGGGCCTAAAGTGGCCTGGAAGGCGCGCCAGTTCTAGGGTTTGATGCCGAACGGCCTTGGCGGTTGTCGCTCTGGGGCCCCACGGACCCGGCGGGCCTACTTGCCGGACTTGGCCAGCCCGCCCAGCAAGGCGCCGATCTTGCGCGGCTGCGGCTTGCCCTTGCCCACGGCAACGGCCACCTCGGTGTCCACCTTCGGGACCGACTGCGGCTCGTAGGGCTTGGAAAAATCGAAGTGCGGATAGTCGCCGTGCAGCGGCGCCGGTTTGGTTTCCGCCGTGATGGGACGATCGGGCGCCGCGGGTTTCGGGCGCCGCGAGTGCTTGGCCTCGCGGATCGCCCGCTGGCTGCGGCGTTCCTCGGGATCGACTTCGCTGTGCACCACTTCGGCGCTGGTGCGGCGGCGCGGCGCTTCGGCCACCGGCGCCTCGAGACGCGGAATCGGCCGCTTCAACAGCTTCTCGATGGCCGCAAGGTACTCGTGCTCGTCCGGGCTCACCAGCGAGATCGCTTCGCCGGGCATGCCGGCGCGGCCGGTGCGACCGATGCGGTGCACGTAGTCCTCGGCCGTGTTGGGCAGCTCGTAGTTGATGACGAACGGCAGCTGGTCGATGTCGATGCCGCGCGCGGCGACCTCGGTGGCGACCAGGAGGCGGATCTTGCCGGCCTTGAAATCCTCCAGCGCCTGGGTGCGTTCCGACTGCGAGCGGTCGCCGTGCAGGGCCGCCACCTCAAAGCCGTCGCGCTGCAGCTGGCGCGAGAGCTTTTCCGCGTCGCGCTTCATGCGCACGAAGATCAGCACCTGCTTCATGTCGCGCGACTTCACCAGGTGCGCGAGCAGCTCATGCTTGCGGGTCACCGGCACTTCATATGCGGCGTGGGTGACCAGGTCGGCCGGCGCATTGCGTCGCGCGACTTCGATCATCACCGGGTCGCGCATGAAGGTGGCGGCCAGCCGCTTGATGTCGTCGGAAAAGGTCGCCGAGAACAGCAGGTTCTGGCGGAACGCCGGCAGGGTGGCGAGGATGGCGCGGATGTCGGGCAGGAAGCCCATGTCGAGCATGCGATCCGCCTCGTCCATCACCAGGATCTGCACCTGCGAGAGGTTGATCGACTTCATCTTGAGATGGTCCAGCAGGCGCCCCGGGGTGGCGACGACGATCTCGACGCCGGCTTGCAGCGCCTTGGTCTGCGGCTTCATGTCCACGCCGCCGTAGATCACCGTGATGCGCAGCGGCACGTACTTGCCGTAGGTGCGCACCGATTCCTCCACCTGCGCGGCCAGTTCGCGCGTGGGCGTCAGCACCAGGGCGCGCACCGGGTGGCGCGCCGGCGAGGTGCTGGTGGAGGCGTGCGGCGAGAGGATCTGCAGCAGCGGCAGCGTGAAGCCGGCGGTCTTGCCGGTGCCGGTCTGCGCGCAGCCCATCACGTCTTTTTTCTCCAGCACCGCCGGGATGGCCTTTTGCTGGATGGGAGTGGGGTCGGTGTACCCCTGTTCCTGCACCGCCTTCAACAGCGGCGGGATCAATCCTAAATCGGAGAATGCCATGCCGGGTTTTTTCTTGTCGAGAAGTTCGGCTCAGGCCAAACGGGTTGCGAAGGCGGTATTTTACCGGGGATAGGCGATGGGCACCGGCGGGCAGGCAGGGATCGCCGGCGTGACGCCAGGACGGCTTCGCAAGAATCGTCATGCCGGCCCGCCCGGCACGGGCAACAATGGCGCCATCGAGTACCCGGGAGGGGGAAACCATGACGCTCAAATCCGTTCGCTGGGGCCTGGCCGTGTTGGCCCTGTTGCTGTGTTACCTCATCACCGTTGCATGCGCCTTCGGATGGGTCGCCATCTACGGCCACCTCATCCATCCCGGCCAGCCGGACGCGCATTACCACGCCTATGCCCAGCTATCGACGCCGTGGGTGGCGTTGATCACCGGCATCCCGGTGTTTTTCGGTGCGGGCTGGTGGATCGCCCGCAAGGCCACGGAGAACCCGACCGGGACGGCACTGGCGATGGTTTTGCTTTACCTGGCGGTCGATTTCGCGTTTCTGGCCGGCGCGCCGGCCGGGTCGTTGCCGGTTGCCTTGATGGCCGCAAACCTGGTCTGCAAGGTCGCCGCGGTGTTCGCCGGGTGCGCCTGGGCCCGGCGGGCGAGGGCGGCGCCGTGAGTGCGGAATGGCCGGTGTTGACGGCGCTGCTGGTCCACATCCAGACGCACCTGGAGGATGACCTCACGCTGGAGGCCCTTGCCGCGCGCGCCGGCTACTCGCCGCACCACCTGCAGCGTCTGTTCAAGGCGGCGATCGGCGAGACGCCCAAGGCGTATTGCGAGCGGTTGCGGCTGGAGCGCGCGGCGTTTCGCCTCAACCTCCATGAAGTGAAGCTGATCGACCTGGCGCTCGATTGCGGCTACGCGGTGCCGGAAACGTTCGGCCGCGCGTTCCAGCGCCGCTACGGCATGCCGCCGGCTGCCTATCGCGATTGGGTGCGTCGCCGGGACGCCGACGCACCGGCGGATGCGCCGCGCAGCGCGGAAGCGCCGGGGCCGTCGTTCGACATTTCCGCGACCCAGGTGCGCACGCTGGCGCCGGTGCCGGTGGCCTTCATCCGTCACCTCGGGCCTTACGAAGACGTGCCGGAATCGCTCTTCGATGAGCTTTCAAGCTGGGCCGACCGTCAACGCCTCGGCGAGCCGCGCGTGTGGATGGGCATCGGCCACGACGCACCCGGCGTGACGCCGCCGGAACACCTGCGCTTTGATGCCGCGCTGGTGGTGCCACGGCCGCTTGCGCCGGAGGGCCGCATCGGCTTCCAGCAACTGCCGGGCGGCGAGCACGCCATCACCACCCACGCCGGCCCCTATGCCTCGTTGCCCAACGCGTATGCCGCGATCTTCCCGCGTGTGATGTCGCTGCCCGGTTACCGTTTCGTCGGGCTGCCGGCCATCGAGGTCTATCACACGGCAAAGGTCAACGTGGGCTATCACCTGAACCACACGGACATCTGCCTGCCCGTGGCGCACGGATGATGCGCGGACCGGCGCAGCGGGCCTGCGCCTAGGCGTCCCGCCGCTGCACCCAGAATTGGTACATGCCGGCAAACGTGCCGGGGTGCTCGGTCTCGAAGGCGTGCCAGGCGTCCAGGTCGGTCAGCGTGCGATCGGCGGGAAACCGGGCCTGGTAACGGTGGACGGTATCCGGGTCGAGCGTGAAACCGATGAAGTCCAGGTCCAGCGCGGCCAGTTGCGCCTTCAACTCGGGCAACGTTGTGAGGTGCTCCTGCACGTGGAACAACAGGTCGCGGCATTCGGCCAGGGTGAAGAAATCGGGAAATGCCGTGAGCTGGCTTGCCAGTGCGTCGCCGAATTCGCCGCCGGCGATGCGTTGCCGCCAGCGGCGGATGTCCGCGGGCGTGGCGCCGCCGCCGTCCGCGGCGATGCGTTCGCGCATGGCGCTGATCGCCTGCCGCGCGCTGCGGCTGTACAGGCCCACGCGCAGCAGACCGTGCGGTTTGAGCAGGCGGACCAGGTTCGACCAGCCCTGCGACGGGTCGGCCATGTGGTGCAGCACGCCCACCGATTCGATCGCATCGAAGCGCCGCGCAAACGTGCCCAGCGCGGCAATGTCGGCCTGCGCGAAGGCGATGCCGTCCTGTACCAGTTCCTCGGCCTTGCGGCGCGCATAGGCGAGGCTGGCAAGGCTCAAGTCGATGGCCAGCACGCGCGCACCGGCCACCTGGCGCGCGGTTTCGATGGCGTGCTGCCCGGTGCCGCAGCCGGCGATCAGCAGGTCTACGGGGCCGGAAGAGGGCAGAGTCCGGAATCGGGCCTGCGGGCATAGGCGGCGCAGGTGCAGGGCCAGCGGCACGGGCGCGCCGGTGGGGGCCGGCAAGACCCAGCACGGATACGGGTCGGACTCGTACTGCGCACGGACGCTGCGCGACACCGCGTCCACGATCGGCGTGAGGGCCGGCATTGCGCTGCGCAAGGCGCGCTCGCGCAGCGGCGCGCCGACTTGCTGGCGAACCAATGCGGACACGGGTTCGGGAAGCGCCTGCGCGGGCAGGCCTGCACATCCGGCCAAGGCGTGCAGCGGCGCGTAGGCCGCGACTGCGGCCAGCGCAAGGTGCGGGACCGCATGGCCGGCAGCCAGGCCGGCGGAGACCCGTTCGCCCAGCGCCTGCGCGCGTTCCGCTTCGCCCGGCGGGAGGGCGAAGGCATAGCCGGTGAGGTAGCACTGTTGGGCCAGCGCACACCAGAAGGCCAGCATTGCGCCGCCGGGTGCATCCGTCGCGGCGTTCGCGAGGGAGGTCTCGCCGAGGTCGAGCAACGCGCTGCGCGCGCGCACCAGCCAGGTTTCGATCGCCCAGTCGCAGCTTGGCGTGGTCTGGAGCAGCGCGATCAGCAACGGATCGCTGAAGGCGGCGGGGAGCGCGTCGAGCGAGCCCCGTGCGATCGCGGCCCCCAGGTCCGCATCGGCACGCAGCATCGACCAGCCCGCGCGCGCGATCTCCACCGGGCGGCACCAGGGCGTGCGCAGGGCCGTTTCCAGGGACGCCCGCAGTGCCGTGTCGGTGGCGGTGAACTCCGCCCCGCGCACGCACTGGATGAAGGCCGGGATGGTCTGCGCGTCCGCCCGCAACGCGATGGCACGCTGGCTGGCTGCGAGGGCCTCGGTGCCCCGCCCCAGCGCGAGCAGGGCCACGGAGAGATTGGCCAAGGTGGAGGCAGACGCCGGTTCACGCGCCAACACCGCGGTGAACAGCGGCAGCGCCTCTTCGGCGCGGCCGCTTTCCGTGTACGCGACGCCCAAGTTGTCCATTGCGGCGAGGAAATCCGCGTCCAGCGCGAGGGCGCACCGGAAACTGGCGATGGCGTCGTCGATGCGGCCATCGGCCTTTTCGGCATTGCCGAGGTTGAACCGCAATGCAGCCTGTATCCCCGCAGGTGCGGCCTGGGATAGACGGGCAAGGAGCCCGCGCAAGGTCTCGACCGCCTCGCCCGGCCGACCTGCCGCCTGCAACACCACGCCGAGGTTGTTGGCGGCATCGACGTGCCCGGGTTCAAGGGCGAGGGTCTGGCGGTAACGCGTGATCGCGTCGTCCAGCCGGCCCTGTTCATGCAGCAGCACGGCCAGCCGGAACACGACTGCGGCGTCGCCGGGCCAGGCGTCCTGCGCGGTTTCCAACAGCGAGACTGCCGCGTCGGTGCGACCGGCCCGCGCATGGGCATTGGCCAAGTCGCCCAGAATGCCGGCATGCGCCGGCGCAAGCGCGTGGGCGCGGCCCAGGCACGCGACGGCTTCCTCGACCCGGCCGGCGTGCAGCGCGACGTGCCCAAGCATGTGCAGGGCCGGCACGTTGCCCGGATCGGCGGCGAGCGCGCGACGGCACGCCTCGCCGGCTTCCGCCACGCGGCCTTGTTGCCAGAGAGCGAGGGCTTCCGCAAAACTCATGCGCTGCCGGCCAGGCGCGCGGGCCGCGTGCAAAAAGCAAAGGCGCACCCTGCGGTGCGCCCTTGGAGGATGAAAGGGACTTTGTGCCTAGGCACCCGGCGACTTTCCGATTCGCTTCAGGCGGCCCGAGCCGGCCACCGACTGCTTGACCTCCGGATCGCCGTAGTAGCGCACGTCACCCGAGCCGGCCACCGAGACCTTGAGCGATTCCTGTGCCCAGAGCGTCACGTTGCCGGACCCGGCGATCGATACGGTCGAGGACTTGGTCTCGAGGTTTCCGGCCCGCACGTCGCCGGAACCGGAAATCTTGGTTTCCAGGCTGCCGGCCTTGCCGCCCAGTTCTACATCGCCCGAACCGGCGATCTTGGCCGAGACGCTCTCGGCAGTGAGCTGGCGGATGCGGACATCGCCGGACCCGGCCACGCTGACGGAGAACTTGCGCGCGTTCAGGGTGTCGGCGGTGACGTCGCCGGAACCGGCCACGCCGATGCTCTCCATCGACTTCGCGTCGACCACGATCTTCAATTCCTTGTAGCTGGTGTTGAGGTTGCGCTCGTTCCAGCGGATTTTGAGCTTGCCGTCCTCGACCACGGTTTCCACCAGTGGCACGATGTTGTCGTCGCCGGTGAGCGTGACCGCCTCGGTGTTGCCCTGGCGGATTTCGACCTTGGCCGACACACCCAGGGACAGCCCGGAAAAGCCGCTGACCTGGCGCGAATCGGTCTTGGAGACGCCCGAGCCGGTGACTTTCTTGCCCCAGCCCCAGTTCCAGTCGGCGTGGGCGTTCAGCGGAGACAGCGACAGGGCCAGCATGGCTGCCGCAGGGGCGAACCAGTGGGACAGGCGAAGGGCATTGCGGATGGCATTCATGGAACTCTCCAATGACAAGGAATTGCCGATTGGATGCGCCAGGGCCTGCATTTGGATTCAGCGGCCGGTTGGAGCGGCCGCCGCGCGGCCGATGCCCAGGTCCGCGCGTACCTGCTGCGCAATGGCCAGGGCGCGTGCCGGGTCGGCGTCGCAGACGGTGACGTGCCCCATCTTGCGGCCCGGCCGTGCCTCGCGCTTGCCGTACAGGTGCAGGTGGGCGCCGGGGTGCTTGAGCACGGCCGACCAGTCGGGCGCGAGCTTGTACCCCTCACCGCGCCAGATGCCGCCCAGCAGGTTCACCATCACGGCCGGGGTGTGCTGGCTGGGGTCGCCCAGCGGCAGGCCGCACAGGACCCGGACCTGCTGTTCGAACTGCGAGGTGCGGCAGGCATCGATCGTGTAATGGCCGCTGTTGTGCGGGCGCGGCGCGATCTCATTGATCAGGAGCTTGCCGCCGGCGAGGACGAAAAACTCCACCGCCATCACCCCCTCATAGCCGAGCTTGGCGGCCAGGGCCTCCGCCAGTTGGCGCGCCTCGGCCGCCAACGCATCGGGAATGCGCGCCGGGGCAATGGTGGTGTCGAGGATGCCCTCGACGTGCTGGTTCTCGGCCACCGGGAAGCTCGCCACGCGCCCCGCCGCATCGCGCGCCAGCACCACCGAGATTTCCTTGTCCAGCGGCAGGAATTCTTCCAGCACGCAGAGCGCGCCCTTCCAGTCCTCGAACACGCGGGCGAGGTCGGCCGGCTGGTCGATGCGCGCCTGGCCCTTGCCGTCGTAGCCGAAGCGCGCGGTCTTGAGCACGGCAGGCAGCTTCACGGCCGAGAGCGCTGCGGGCAGATCGGCCGCCGAGCGGATGACATGGAAGGGCCCGACCGGGAAACCGTTGTCGCGGAAGTAACTCTTTTCCAGCGTGCGATCCTGGGCGATGGCCACCGCGTGGCCGGAGGGCCGCACCGTGGTGCGCTCGGCCAGGGCAATCAGCACCTCGGCCGGGGCATTCTCGAACTCGGTGGTCACCGCCGCGCACGTCTTGGCGATCTCCTCCATCGACACCGGATGGGTGTAGGCGGTATTGAGGTGCCCGCTGGCGAACTCGGCCGCCGGCGACAACGGATCCGGATCGAGCACCGTGACCCGGTAGTCGAGGTTGCGCGCCGCCATGGTGAACATGCGGCCCAACTGTCCGCCGCCAAGCAGGCCGAGGGTGGAGGGGGGGAGGATCATGTTTGTGAGGGGTGAAGGGTGAAGAGTGAGGGGATGGACGCATCGCACGAAAGTGCGATTGTGCCGTTATGGGAGGATTGAGTGCCGCTGTACGATTGCCTGCATGGCGCGGAATGTCCCCTCACTCCTCACCCTTCACCCCTTTCCCTACAACACATCCGGCAGCTTCATCCCTTCCACCGCCTCCTTGAGCGAATCGCGGTATTCGGCGAGGCGGGCGGCGAGCGATGGGTCTTCATTGGCCAGCAGGCTCACGGCGAACAATCCGGCGTTGGCCGCGCCGGCTTCACCGATGGCAAAGGTGGCGACCGGGATGCCCTTGGGCATTTGCACGATGGAGTAGAGCGAGTCCTGTCCCGCGAGGTGCTTGCTGGGCACCGGCACGCCCAGCACCGGGAGCGTGGTCTTGCTGGCGATCATGCCCGGCAGGTGCGCCGCGCCGCCGGCCCCGGCGATGATGCATTTGAGGCCGCGTTCACGCGCCGTTTCGGCGTACTCGAACATTGCATCCGGCGTGCGGTGCGCGGACACCACCCGGTGCTCGAAAGGCACGCCGAAATCCTTGAGCACCTTCGCCGCCGACTGCATCACGTCCCAGTCCGACTGCGAGCCCATCACCACGCCGACGAGGAGCTGGCTCATGCGGGCCTTTCGGACAAGGCCAGTTTCACGCCAACCGCGACGAACAACGCGCCGCAGCCGCGGTTGAGCCAGGTGGCGATGCGCGAGTCCGCGCGCACGCGCGCGCCCATGGAGGCGAAGAACCGGATCAGCGGAATCATGGTGATCATGCTGTTGAGGATGAACAGGAGGCCCAGCGTCACGAAGGCCAGTGCGCGGTCCGGCGTGGCCGGGTCGATGAACTGCGGCAGGAACGCCAGGAAGAACAGCGCGACCTTGGGGTTGAGCGTGTTGGTCAGGAAGCCCTGCATGAACACCTTGCGATGCGACGCCGCCGCGAGCGCGCCGTCCAGCTGGAGACCGCCGTTCCCGGTGTCGCGCAGCAAGCCGATGCCGATCCACAGCAAGTAGGCCGCCCCCACCAACTTGACGACCAGGAACGCCCCGGCCGAGGTCTGGAGAATCGCGGAGAGTCCCAGCGCGGCGGCGAAGGTATGCACCAGGCAACCCGCGCACACGCCGAGAAACGCCACCAGGCCGCTACGGAAACCCTGCGACACAGCGCGCGAGCCGAAGAACGCCATGTCCGGGCCGGGCGTGATGTTGAGCAGGATCGCGGCGGCAAAGAAGAGGGGAAGGTCTTGAAGCATGGGGGCTGGGGATTGGGGGCTGGGGTGGATGGTGATCGATCGGCGGCGAGTGCATGGGTTGGAGTGGGTGGGATTGCGGGGAGTCGATTGTTTTCCCGAGCCCCCAGCCCCCAGTCCCCAGCCCCAAACCTAATCCATCAAATGCTTTGCCTGTTCAAGCTCTCCGCGATAGGCGTCGAAAATCGCCCGCAACGCATCGTCCATGCTGACCTTCGGCTTCCAGCCCAGGTCCTTCATCGTGTTGGTGATCTTGGGTACGCGATTTTGCACGTCCTGGTAACCCTTGCCGTAATACTGCGATGAGGTGGTCTCGATCATCTTGACCTTGGCGGCCGAGCGCTTGTATTCGGGGTATTCCTTGGCCAAGGACAGCATCATCGTCGCCAATTCGCGCACCGAGTAGTTGTTTCTGGGGTTGCCGATGTTGTAGATCTGGCCGCTGGCCACGCCGTCCTTGTTGTCGATGATCTTCACCAGCGCCGAGATGCCGTCGTCCACGTAGGTGAAGGCGCGTTTCTGTTTGCCGCCATCGACCAGCTTGATCGGCTCGCCGCGCACGATGTGGCCGAAGAACTGCGTGATCACGCGCGACGACCCTTCCTTGGGCGTGTGGATGCTGTCCAGGCCGGCGCCGATCCAGTTGAACGGGCGGAACAGGGTGAAATCGAGTTCCTTGCGTGATCCATAGGCGTAGATCACGCGGTCCATCAGTTGCTTGGAGCACGAATAGATCCAGCGTTGCTTTTCGATTGGGCCCAGCACCAGGTTGGATGCATGCGGGTCGAATTCCGCGTCCGCGCACATGCCATAGACCTCGGAGGTCGAGGGGAAGATGACGCGCTTTTTGTATTTGACGCAGGCGCGGATGAAGGGCAGGTTGGCCTCGAAGTCGAGCTCGAACACGCGCAGCGGATCCTGCACGTAGGTCGAGGGCGTGGCGATCGCCACCAGCGGCAGCAGCACGTCGCACTTCTTGATGTGGTACTCGATCCACTCGCGGTTGATGGTGATGTCGCCTTCGAAAAAGTGAAAGCGTGGGTTGTCCATGAACGGCCGCACGCGGTCGGTGTTCATGTCCATGCCAAACACTTCCCAGCCGGTTTTGTCGAGGATGCGCTTGGACAGGTGGTGGCCGATGAAGCCGTTGACGCCGAGGATGAGGATTTTTTTCATTCGGTGGGTGCGGTGGTGGGGGTGTGCGCTTCGGCACGGGCTTCCGCCCGGCGTCCGGCGACGCCGGCCAGGCCCATGAACATGAAGGCCATGTTACCCGCCCCGGGGATGACGATGGCGATGGCGACGCTGATCGCGCACACGGCCATGAGCATGAAGGTGCGCACTCGGGCGCCGGCCAGCTCGGCGGCGGTCATCGGCCGCGCGCACAGTTCGGGGTGGCGAAAGATGTAGCGCCAGATGAGCTGCGCGAAGATCGCCACGCAAAAAATGGTGGCGGCATACACGACCTGGCTGGTGAGCGCGCGCGCGTATTCGCCGGTCAGCGACGAGGCAAAGGGCACCAGGCTGGCAAAGCCGAGGAAGATGACATTGAGCGTGACCAGCCGGCCGTCCACATGCCGCACCAGGTTGAAGGCGCGGTGGTGCCCCCACCAGAACATCGCCAGCACCAGGAAGCTCACGATCCAGCCGATGAACTTCGGGATCAGGTGCACCAGGCCCTGTATCAGCTCCGCGTGCGTGGCAAAGTGCGGGCCGGGCGGGAACTTGAGCTCGATGACCAGCAGGGTCATGGCCACGGCGAAGATGCCGTCGGTGAGCGCATCGATGCGGTGCTTGCTCATCGCGTGGCCGTCGCTCACAGCGGGTACCGTCCGTTGCCCAGGCGCACCGCCAGCATGATTTCGTTGTGCGGCATGCCGTCGATGATCGCACCGGTGAGGCGCAGCATGTGGCCGTCGCCGCAGAGGGCGATGACCATGTCGTTGGCGACGTTCAGTTGCGGGGTCATGTTGTGGCGGAATTGCGCAGGCGCGAGGCGCGTTTCGGTGACGGTGACGGCTTCGCCGTTGATCGCGGTCGTCGCACCCGGGTAGGGCGGTGCGACGGCCCGGACCAGATTATGAATCGATTGCGCGGGCGCGTTCCAGTCGATCACGCCGTCCTCCGGCTTGCGGCCGCCGAAGTAGCTGCCAAGGGCCAGGTCCTGCTGGGTGCGCGGGGCGGTTCCGGCGATGAGGCCAGGCAAGGTGCGGCGCATGACCGTCTCCGCGGCGGCGGTGACCTTGTCGAACACTTCTTTCGCGGTCTCGTCGGGGCCGATGCCGACCCGCGCCTGGTCCACGATGTCGCCCGCATCGGGCTTGGCGACCATTTCGTGCAGGGTGGCCCCGGTTTCGGTTTCACCGTGGATGATCGCCCAATTGACCGGCACCCGGCCGCGGTACTTGGGCAGCAGCGAGCCGTGCATGTTGAATGCGCCGCGCGGCGCGACGGCGAGCAGCTCGGGCGCCAGCATCTGGCGGTAGTAGAAGGAGAACAGGAAATCCGGCGCCAGGGCCCTGAGCTCGGCGATGAATTCCGCCGCGTTGGGGTCCGCGGGCGTCACGGTGTCGATGCCGTGGCGCTGTGCCAACGCGGCGACGGACTCGAACCAGATCGTCTCCTTCGGGTTGTCCTGGTGCGTCACCACCCGTTTCACCTCGACGCCGCCTTCGAGCAGGGCCGTGAGGCAGCGCACGCCGACGTTGTGGTACGCGAACACGACCGCCGTGGGCGCGGCCATCAGTCGGTCTTTTCCAGCACCGCCTGCACCAGGTAGCGCGGACGTTCGCGCACCTGCTCGTAAATGCGCCCGACGTATTCGCCGAGCAGGCCGATGCCGAACAGCGTGATGCCGATCAGGAAAAAGGCGATGCCGAACAGCGTGAACAGGCCCTCGGCCTCCGGGCCGACCAGCACGCGGCGCACGGCGAGGAAGATCACGAATGCGATGGAGAGCAGCGAGATGGAGATGCCGGCCAGCGAGAACACCTGCAAGGGCACGCGCGAAAAACCGGTGACCAGGTCAAAGTTGAGCTGGATGAGCTTCACCAGCGAGTATTTCGACTCACCCGCGAAGCGTTCCTCGTGCCCGACCTCGATCTCGGTCGGCCGCTGCGAGAACGAATACGCCAAGGCCGGGATGTAGGTGGAGACATCGCGGCTGGCGTTGATGGCATCGACGATGTCGCGCGAGTAGGCGCGCAGCATGCAGCCCTGGTCGGTCATCTTGATGTGGGTGATGCGCTCGCGCAGCCGGTTCATGGCGCGCGAGGCGTGGCGGCGGAAAGCGGTGTCCTGGCGCTGGCGGCGGATGGTGCCCACGTAGTCGAAGCCCTTGTCCATCTCGGCCATGAGGTGGCCGATTTCCTCGGGCGGGTTCTGCAGGTCGGCGTCGAGCGTGACGATGCGCGTGCCCCGGCAGCGCTCGAAGCCCGCCATGATCGCCATGTGCTGGCCGAAGTTGCCGTTGAACAGGATCACGCGCGTCACGTCCGGGCGCTTCTGGAACTGCTCGCGCAGGATCGCGGCGGACTTGTCGGTGGAACCGTCGTTGGTGAACAGCACTTCATAGGGCCGTCCGAGCTGGTCGAGCGCCGGGTATAGCCGGTCGAACAGCGCCGGCAGGCCGTCCTCCTCGTTGTACACGGGGATGACGACGGACAGTTCCGGAGTGGGCGAGAGCGGGAGGTTAGCCACAGATGAACACGGATGAACGCAGTTGAAAGTCTAGAGTGGGTGCGGCAGTTGGGGCAAATGTGGCCTGGGAGGCTCGCCGGTGCTTGGGTTTGGCAAGGACCAGGTCACGTAGCCTTCGGCAACGTGACCTGGTTGTTGAGCAAATACGACAATACATCTGTGTTCATCCGTGTTCATCTGTGGCTAAGACTTCTTCGCCAGCAGATCAATCACTGCATCGCACACCCGATCCACATCGGCCTCGGTCATGTCCGCCATCAACGGCAGGGTCACGGTCTCGCGGCCGATGCGTTCGGCATTCGGGAATTCACCTTCGCGATGGCCCTTGGCGCGGAACAGCGTCGTCAGGTGCATGGCCTCGTAAGACACGCCGATGCCGATCCCGCGCCGATGCATTTCGGCAATGAACTGCTGGCGCGTGAGGGACATCCGCGCCAGCGGCAGCAGCACGCAGAACATGTTCCAGGAATGGCCGGTACTTTCCCCCGCGTGGGCGGGGGCGGGCAGGACGAGGCCCAGCCGGTCGGCTTGCGGCCCGAGGGTTTCGAAATAGCGCTGTGCCAGGGACTGGCGCGTCGCATTCCATGTCTCGAGCCTGGCCAGTTGCAGCAATCCCAAGCGCGCCGAGACATCCGAGAGGTTGAACTTGCCGCCCGCCGCATCGACGTCGCGCGTGCCGTCCGGCTTGCGGGTGATGCCGTGGAAGCGCAGCACTTCCGCGCGCCTTGCTTCCGTTTCATCGCCGAACACCGCAGCCCCGCCCTCGATGGTCGTCATGTTCTTGTTGGGATGGAAGCTGAAGGTGGCGATGTCGCCGAAAGCGCCGATGCGCTTTCCCTGCCAGGACGACCCGATGGCCAGCGCCGCGTCCTCGACCACGCGGATGCCGTACTCGTCCGCCAGGTCGTACAGGCGGTCCATGTCGCAGGGCAGTCCGCCGAAGTGCGTCGGCACGATGGCCTTGGTCTTCGGGGTGATCGCGGCCTCGACCTGGCCGAGGTCGAGGTTGCGGGTGACGAGGTCGCAATCCGCGAACACGGTCTTGGCACCCGCCTTCTCGATCATGTTGCCGACCGAAAAGAAAGTCATGGCCGAGGTGATGACCTCGTCGCCGGGCGCGACGCCGATCACCTGGAAGGCGACTTCCATGGCCGCCGTGGCCGAGGTGAACACGCGCGTGGGACGCCCGCCGTGGTACGCGGACAGGGCGGCCTCGAACTCGGCCACGCGCGGCCCGCTGGTGATCCAGTGGGTGAGCAGCGTGTCCTTGACGGCCTCGGCCATCTCCTCGGTGATGATGGGGCCGGCGAATTTGAGATAGCGGGGCATGCGTTTGCCGGTCAGGAGCGCGTATTCACGAGCGTGCGACGAGCCAGACACCGATGACGATGAACCCGATGCCGATCAGTTTCTGCGCCGCCAGCGATTCGCCGAACAGCCACCAGGCCGCAAACGCATTGACGATGTAGCCGATGGACAGCATCGGATAGGCCACCGACACCGGCACGCGCGACAGGGCCATGATCCACACCACCACGCTCACGACATAACACGCCAGCCCGCCCAGGATGTGCGGTTGCAGCGCGAGTTGCGTACCGACCGGAATTGCGTTGGCCCAGGTGAATTCGAACGCGCCCACGCGCGTGGTGCCGGCCTTGAGCAGCAGTTGCGCGGCGGCGTTGAGCAGGACGCCGGTCAAGATCAGGCTAAAGCTGACGAGGTTCACGCGGGCGGGATCTTTTGGAGGGCGAGGCGCCGCGGGTCCTGGTGGATGATTTCGTACGACAGCCCGAGCGCCTTGAATTCGTTGAGCCGCGACGGCTGGATTATAGCCACCGCCTCCCCCGGCGCGTTCCACGCCGCAGGCAGGTCCGCCAGCCGGGCGATGGCCTTGCCTGGTTCGGCCTTGAGGCCGGTCTCGAATTCGTCCAGGTACTCCACCAGGGTCACCGTGCGATCGAGGTAGAACGGCAGGCCCTGCTCGTGGTGCGCCACCTCGTAGATGCGCGCCCGTTCCAGGCCCTTGGCGCGGATCGACTGCGCCAGTGCGTGCGCCGATTGCAGCGGCGAAATCTTTTCGTAGCCGCGCTCGATCATCTCGATGCCTCCCAGCGTGGCGAAGGAAAGGACCAGGATGGCGGTCCACTTGCGTTGCGCGCGCAGCAGGAAAAAAGCCACCAGCGCGGCGATCGCGATCACCAGCGCCGCCAGCGCCACCCACTCGCTCATGCCCACGAACAGCGACTGGACGAAGGCATCACCCCCGCGGCGCGCCGGGGCGCGCAGGGCTGCCCACGCGCCGGCCAGCGCCAGGGGGGCGACCGGCAGCACCATCCAGGCCAGCAGGCGCGGCTCGCACTGCTTCAGGTAGGCCGCGACGACGATCGCGAACACCGGGAAGAACGGCAGGATGTAGGCCGGCAGCTTGGAACCCGAGGCGCTGAAGAAGGCCAGGATGAACAGGGAAAAGATCACCAGCAGGCGCAACGGCGCGAAGGCGCGGCCGGTGGCGTCCATTTGCGGCGCGCGGCGCCATGCGCGGCGGATGGCCGGCAGGATCGCCACCATCCACGGCAGGAAGCCGGCGAACAGGATCGGCAGGAAGTACCACCAGGCCTCGGTGCGGCGGTGCGCGGTGGAGGTGAAGCGCTCGAAATGTTCGTGGATGAAAAAGAACCGCAGGAACTCCGGGTTGGCCTGCGATACCAGTGCGAACCACGGCGCGGTCAGCACGAGGAAGAGCGCGATGCCCGGCAGCCACGCGAGCCGCGCAAGGCGCCCAAAGTCGCGATGCCACGCGCAATAGAGGAAGATCGCCGCGCCGGGGAACACGATGCCGATCAGTCCTTTGGACAGCACCGCACCGGCCATGCCGGTCCAGCTCAGCAGCAGCCAGCGTAATCGGGAAGCCGGTGTCGATGCGCGCTCGGCAATCAGATAGCTGGTTACCGCGAGCGTCATCCAGAACGTGAGGCCCATGTCGAGCGTGACCACTTCGCCCAAGGCGGCGAAGTAGGGCGCGGAGAACAGGACCGCGGCAGTGAGCAGGGCGGTGTCCGCATCGAAGCAACGCCGCGCGCACCAGGCCGCCAGCAGGATTGCACCCAATGCGCACAACGCCGTGTAGAGCCGTGCACTCCACTCGGACGGCCCGAACACCTTGAATGCGATGGCCGTGGCCCAGTACTGCAGGGGCGGCTTTTCGAAATACTTGATGCCGTTCAGGCGCGGCGTGACGAAATCGTTGCTGGCCGCCATTTCGCGGGAAATTTCCGAATAGCGGCCCTCGTCCGGATTGGCCAGCTTGCGGCTGCCCAGGCCGTCGAACGACAGCACGATGGCGAGCGCGGCGAGCAGCCAGACGAACGGGCGGGGGATCGGAACGGACATGCGTTGCGGGCAGTGGAGCGACGCGCGATTCTAAACGGGCGGGCGCCCCGTCGCGCGCGGCACCGCTAGCCACTCTTCAGCAGCACCACCACCGCGCCGGACCCGCCGTCGGCCGGGTGCGCGTCGCAGAATGCCAGCACCTCGTCGCGCTGCGCCAGCGAGAGGCGCACCTTGTTGCGGATCACCGGCACCTGGCCGGGCGAGCGCGTGCCCTTGCCGTGCACCACGCGAACGCAGCGCAGGCCGGCGTGGCGACCCTCGGCCAAGAAGCGCGCCAGTTCGGTGCGCGCCTGGTCCACGGTCGCGCCGTGCAGGTCGATCGAGGCCTGGATCGCCCAATGCCCGCGCCGGAGTTTTTTCAGGATGTCGCCCGGCAGGCCGGTGCGCAGGTAGCTGACCAGGTCGCCGGTGTCGATGTCCAGGTCCCAGCCGGACGTGTCGCGCAGCGAATCGGCCGGCACGGCGGCCTCGTCGGCGCGCGACTGCAGGGGTATCGGTCGAGGTTTCGGGCGCGCATGCGAGACCTGCCGCACCGGGGCAATCGGCTGGACGCCGTCTGCGTTCATCTCGGCACGAAACAGCGCCAGGTCGTCCTTCTGCGGCGGCGGCTTTTGCGTCACGACAATTCCAAGCGAGGCGCGGACCTACGCGGTCACGGCAAACAGAACCAGGCCGGCGAGGATGGCCAGGACCGCCCCCATGAGAATGGCGCCGAAGATGACCACGGCGATCCGGTTGTCCTCGTCCGCATCGCGTCGCGCGCCTGGCGGCGTGCCTTCGCCGGCCATGGCGCGCTTGCGCCCGCGCAGGCACAGGTACAGCACGGCGGCCATGAGGGCGACGAACACCAGCAGGATGGCGATCAGCGTGGCATTCACTTCGCCGGCGGGTCCTTGGGCTTGGGCGGGGGCGCCAGGTCGTCGTCGAGCTGGTCCAGTTGCGCCGGGCTCACCTTGCCATCGTGCACCAGGCGCAACCGGCGCTGCAGGTAGGCATCGCGCAGGAACTGGTACTTGTCGAGCGCGGCCTCCTCGAGCGTTTCGCCGGCCCCCAGCAGCGAGGCACGCAGGTTGACCAGTTCCACGCCCATCGTGGCGTTGCGCGTGCGCACGTGGTCGACCTGTTTCGACCAGCCGGCCTGGCTGTCGACGCCCCGGCCCACCGCGTCGCGCAACGTGGAGGGTCCCATGAACGGCAGCACGAGATACGGCCCGGGACCCACGCCCCATTTGCCCAGCGTCTGGCCGAAGTCCTCGTCGTGCCGGTCCAGGCCCATGGGGGTGGCAACGTCGAACAGACCCAGCACGCCCAGCGTCGAATTGACCACGAAGCGCCCGAAGTCGGAGGCGCCCTCCCGGGGCTTGCCCTGTAATACGTTGTTGAGCCCGGTGGCCACGTCGCCCAGGTTGGAGAAGACGTTGGAGATGCCGCTCCTGACCGCGTCGGGGGTCACCGCCTTGTATCCGCGGGCTACGGGTTTGAGGACGGCGCGATCGGCCGCATCGTTGAAGGCATGCGTGGCGCGGTTGAGTCCCTCGAGGGGATCGGCCTTGGGGGCCTGCGTCGATGCACAGGCAGACAGCAGGGCCGCAAGGCCCGCGGCCAACACAGAACGAAAGGTCATGGGGGAGAAAGGTGGGTTGATGGGAAATGCCGTGCGGGCGTGCCCGCGGCCAGCGAGGTGAAGGCGGCCGGCCTCAATGCAGGGAAAAGCGCATGGACAGGTCCAGGGCCTCGATGTCCTTGGTCAGGCTACCGACGGAAATGCGCTGGACGCCCGTTTCGGCGATGGCCCGCACGGTCTTGAGATTGACCCCACCGGAGGCTTCCAGTTCCACGCCGGCGTATGGGCGCGCCAGCCGCACCGCCTCCGCGAGCGTCGCGGTCTCCATGTTGTCGAGCAGAATCAGCTTTGCCCCGCCGTCGAGCGCCTCGCTCAACTGGCCCAGGTTTTCCACCTCCACCTCGATCATCGTCTCGCGCGGCGCCTGGTGCGCGACCAGTGCGAAGGCGGCCTTGAGCGCCGGCCCGATGCCGCCGGCCGCCGCGATGTGGTTTTCCTTGATCAGGATGCCGTCGTACAACCCAATGCGATGGTTGTGCCCGCCGCCGGTGCGCACTGCGTACTTCTGCGCCATCCGCAGGCCCGGCAGGGTCTTGCGCGTGTCGTGGATGCGCGCGGCGGTACCGCGCACCAGGTCCACGAACGTGCGCGTCTTGGTGGCGACGGCGGACAGCAACTGCAGGAAATTGAGCGCCGAGCGCTCCGCCGTCAACAGGGCGCGCGCCTGTCCGCTGATCTCGCACAACTGCGACCCGGCGATCACGCGGTCGCCGTCGTTGACGTGCCAGAAGATCTCCACGTCCGGGTCCAGCTCGGTGAAGCAGCGCTCAAACCACGCGCAACCGGCCACCACCCCGGCATCGCGCGAGATTACGCGCGCATTGCCGCGCGCGCGCTCGGCCACCAGGGACGCCGTGAGGTCGCCGCTGCGCACGTCTTCGGCCAAGGCGCGGGTGACGTCCTCGGTGATGGTCGCTTCAAGGTCGTGGATCGGGTCGGCCATGGGGACATTCTAGGCGCGAAAGCATGACCCTGCTGTGACCACCTGCCATCGCACAAGGCACGGCCTGCACGATCAAAGCGACTTGAGCAGCGCGTCGATGTCCGCCTTGGCCGGCGTGGAACCGGCGAGGACGGCGGCCTCCTCCAATTCCTTGCGGGCGCGCACCTTGTCTCCGCCCTTGAGCACGGCCTGGGCCAGATGGATCCGCGTCGACACGCCTTTCGGATTGGCCTGGACGGCCTGGGTGAGCAGGTCGATGCCTTTCTTGACGTCGCCCTGTTGCGCCTGCAGCCATCCATAGGTGTCGAGGACGTTGGGATCGCCCGGTGCGGTCTGGTAGGCCCGTTCGGCCATCGCCAAGGCGCCGGGGTCCTTCAACTCCCCGAGGACCCAGGCCAGGTTGTTGAGCGAGGCGGTGTGCGCCGGATGGCGCTTGATCAACTCGCGATAGTCCTCCACCGCCGCGCGATAGTCCTTGCGCAGCATGGCGGTGGTCGCCGCGTGGTAGCGCACCACCGGGTCGTCCGGGTTTTGCTTGATCCAGCGCGCGGCGATGGCGCGGGCCTCGGCGGCCTGGCCTGCGGCATGGAGGTTCTCGACCTGCTTGACCACCAGGTCCGGCGATGCCTGGCGCTTGAGGCCCTCGCCATAGGCGCGCGCCGCTTCGGCAGGACGCTTCTGCCTTTCCAGCACGTCGCCTTCCATGGCAAACCCGGTGGCGTCGCCCGCACGCGCCGCCTGCACGGCTCTTGCCTCGCGCAGCGCCTCCTCGATCTTGCCGGCTTCCAGCATCAGGGTCACGATGCCGCGTTGCGCCTCGGCCAGGTCCGGCTGCAAGGCAAGGGCCTTGCGCAGCGACTCGACCGGCGCGTTCGGATGGTTGGCACGGTATTGCGCGGCGGCCATGCGCAAGTGCGGGACCGGCGAATCGGGCTGCAGGCGCGCCATGGCGTTGTAGGTTTCGATGGCGCCGACGGCATCTCCCGCGGCCATTTGCGCCAGGCCCAGCAGGTCGTAAATCCGTGGTTCGTTGGGAATGGCTGTCATCGCGGCCTTGGCCGCGGCCAGGGCGGCCTGCGTTTCGCCCCCGTCGCCGAGAAACCGGCCGTGGGCCAGCCGAATCATGGCCGAGGATGGATTGGCTGCGATAGCGCGCTGGAACGTGGCGGCAATCTCGGTGCGCGGCCGGCTGGCCGAAGCCTGCAGGTTGGCCAGCGCAAGGACCGCGCCTTCATGCCCCGGGCTCTTCGCGAGGATGGACTCCAGCCGTCCCTGCGCGGCCACATAGTTATTGGCCGCCAGGTCCAGTTCCGCCAGCACGCGTGCCGCGGGCACGTAATCGAACTGCACCTTGAGGGCCTTGTCCAGCGCAGCGCGTGCCGCAGCGGTGTCCTTCCGGGCCAGGGCCACGCTGGCGCGCAGGCCGTGCGGCAGCGGATGGTTGGGCATGTCCTTTTCCAGCTTGCCGATCGCCGACTCGGCCCTGGCCAGGTCGCCGCGCGACAGGTGCGTGGACACCAAGGCCAGCGCGGCCTGCAAATGGGCCTTGCCCGATGCGGCCGCCATTTCGAGGTCCGCCAGCGCGCGGTCGGTTTCGCCCGCGGCCAGGCGGATTTGTGCCAGGCGCGTGCGTGCGGCAGAGGGATCCTGCTCGAGCGCGATGGCGCGTTCGTAGTAGCGCGCCGCATCCTTGAGGCGATTGGCTGCCACCGCGGTCTCGCCGGCCGCGCGCAGAAGGGCCGGATCGTTCGGATTGCGGGCCAGGGCATGGGACAGGATCTCGTCGGCCTTTTCGGGTTGGCCCTGGCGCAGGTACACGGAGGCGAGCAAGTGGCGCGCCTGCACGTTGTTGGGTTGCTTGGCGACGACCTTTTTCAGGTGGTTGGCCGCTGTGGCATACGCGCCGAGCTGGAATTCGGCTGCACCGGCGAGCATCAACGCGGGTTCGTAGTCGGGTGCCGCGTTGAGCACCAGCACGGCCGCATCGCGCGCCTGGGTTGCGTCGCCGCGCCGCAAGGCCATCGAGCCGGCCAGCTGCTGGACGCGCAGGTCGCGGCCCGCCTCCTTGCGCAGGGCATCGAGGGTTGCCTGGGCGTCCTCCAGTTTTCCTTGCGCGATCTGCAGGTTGGCCAGGTTCACGCGCATTGCGATGTTGGAAGGCGCTGCACGGACCAACTCGTGCAACGTGGCAATGGCGTCGGCGTGCTGCCCTTCGGCCGAGTGCAGATCCGCCTTGAGGCTCAACGCATGGACCGATCCGGGCTTGGCCGCCAGCACCCGCGCCACAACGGCCTTCGCACCCGCCAGGTCGCCTTGCAGGGCCAGCACACGGCCCTCGCCTGCAAGGGCCCGGTCGTCGCCGGGCTGGCTCACCAGCGCAGCGGCAAAGGCGCGCTGGGCGGATTCCTTGTCGCCCAAAGCCAGGTAGGCCTCACCGGCGTCGCATCGCACGCCGGCCTGAATGGCCGGGGACGACAGTTCGACCTTGGACAGGTCCGTCACCAGCCGCTTGTATTCCCCCCGCGTCAACAAGGCACGGGAGAGTTCCGGCACCACCTCGTCCGGCGCATGCCGCGCGGCATGCGCCTGCTGCAAATGGATCAGGGCCGCCTGCGCATCCCCGGCTGCCAGCAACGACTTGCCCAGGATGAAACGGGTTTCCCCATTGTCCGACTTCCCCAGCGCGTTCTTGGCGTGAATCACCGCAGCCTTGGCATCGCCGCGTGCCAGGGCATCACGCGCAGATGCGATCTGGTTGGTGGGCGAATCGCCCGAACATCCTGAAAGAACCAGGGCGACCACGCTGGCGGCGGTCAAGCGAAGGGTTGTGATCATGCGGGCATTGGATGTGGAGGGGCAGGGCATCATCATGGCGTGTTGCGGGGATCCGATGCGCGATTTGAGCAAAAAAAAACCCCGCAGAGCGGGGTTTTGGAGTGACGCGGGAAACTTAAGCTTGGCGTGCGTCGTTGCGCGAGGTGCGGCGGCGCGCGAAGGCCAGGCCGATCAGCCCGAGGCCCATCAGGCCCAGCGTGGCGGGTTCCGGCACGTTGGTGAACGTCACTTGGTCCTGGTAGCTGCCGCTGACATAGGTGGTGATCGTGTAGCTGCTGGTCAGGCCGGGATTGGAGGCCAGCGTGCCGAGCCAGTTGTTGGCCTGGCTGTAGGCCGATGCGTTGGTGTTGGGCAGCAGGGCGCGGAAATTGCCGGTGCCCAGGTTGTACGAACCGGAGTTGTCGTAGAGGATTTCCCAGATCGCAAGTTGGAACGCTGCAGCCAGGTTGCCCGAGTTCGGGCCGGTGGCGGTTGCCGCGCCCAAGGCCAGGGTGGCCAAGCGGCCCAGTTGATCGCGCACCGTGGCGCTCAGGTTGTTCCCGCCGACGTTGACGGTGTAGTTACCCGTGGAGCCAGGGATGAACTGGAAAATATCCACGCACCAGGAAATGAACGAGGGTCCGCTGCCCGTGGGGGATTGCGCCATGATGAATCCGCCACCGTAACCGTTGTAGGAGGTGGACGGGGCGTCGGTCTTGGTCACGTGCACGCGGCCGCTGCCGGCCGGGGCCCAGGCGGTGACGGTGAACGGCTCGGCAGATACCGTGAGGGCTGCGGCGGAAAGCGCCACTCCCAGGGCGCCGGCAGCGATTTTTGCTTTTGTGAACATGGGTTTTCCTTGTTAGGGTTGAGTGCGACTGGCCAACAATAAGCAATCCAGGGGCCAAGTGCAGAAATTCATTGAATAACAATATCTTACGTCGTTCTGCGGAACGAGCCGTGACCATCACCGAAGGGCCTTGTAAATTTTTCCGTCGGTTTCGCAATGGAGGTTGTAAGTTTTTCCGATAGCCCCATCTGGAGTCCCAACCACACACTCGCAACGATCGGCGACAAGGACTCCCCATGAGAATCGACAAGCTGACCACCAAGTTCCAGGAAGCGCTGGCGGACGCACAAAGCCAGGCCCTTGCCCAAGATTGCGGTTTCATTGAGCCGCAGCACCTGCTGCTCGCGCTCCTGAACCAGGCCGACGGCGGCACCGCCAGCCTGTTGGCGCGCGCCGGCGTGGCAACCCCGAAACTGAAGACCGCGCTGGACAAAGCGGTGAAGAACCTGCCCAAGGTGTCGGGCCAGGGCGGCGAAATCTCCGTCTCGCGCGACCTGTCCAACTTGCTCAACCTCACCGACAAGGAAGCCACCAAGCGCGGCGACCAGTTCATCGCCAGCGAATTGTTCCTTTTGGCGCTGGCCGAGGACAAGGGCGAGACCGGTCGGTTGTTCAAGGAACACGGCGCCACGCGCAAGGCCATCGAAGCCGCCATCCTTGCGGTGCGCGGCAGCGAATCGGTCAATTCGCAGGAGGCCGAGGGCCAGCGCGAGGCCTTGAAGAAATACACCCTCGACCTCACGGAGCGGGCAAGGAATGGCAAGCTCGACCCGGTGATCGGCCGCGACGACGAGATCCGGCGTGCCATCCAGGTGCTGCAGCGGCGCACCAAGAACAATCCGGTGCTGATCGGCGAGCCCGGCGTCGGCAAGACCGCCATCGTCGAGGGCCTGGCGCAGCGCATCGTCAATGGGGAAGTCCCGGAAACCTTGAAGGACAAGCGCGTGCTGTCGCTGGACATGGCAATGCTGCTGGCCGGCGCCAAATACCGCGGCGAGTTCGAGGAACGCTTGAAGGCGGTGCTCAAGGAATTGGAGCAGGACGCCGGCAAGACCATCGTGTTCATCGACGAATTGCACACCATGGTCGGCGCCGGCAAGGCCGAAGGCGCCATCGATGCCGGCAACATGCTCAAGCCCGCGCTGGCGCGCGGCGAGCTGCACTGCATCGGCGCGACCACGCTGGACGAATACCGCAAGTACGTGGAGAAAGACGCCGCGCTGGAGCGCCGCTTCCAGAAAGTGCTGGTCGGTGAGCCCACCGTGGAAGCCACCGTCGCCATCCTGCGCGGCCTGCAGGAACGATACGAGGTGCACCACGGCGTGGACATCACTGACCCCGCCATCGTCGCGGCCGCCGAGCTGTCGCACCGCTACATCACCGACCGTTTCCTGCCCGACAAGGCCATCGACCTCATCGACGAGGCGGCGGCGCGCATCAAGATGGAAATCGATTCCAAGCCGGAATCGATGGACATCCTCGACCGCCGCCTGATCCAGCTCAAGATCGAGCGCGAAGCCGTGCGGAAAGAGAAAGACGACGCCTCGAAAAAGCGCATGTCCCTGATCGAGGACGAGATCCGCCGGCTGGAGAAGGAATATTCCGACCTCGAGGAGATTTGGAAGGCCGAGAAGGCGCAAGTGCAGGGCACCCAGCACATCAAGGAGGAAATCGAGAAGCTGCGCGCCCAGATGGCCGACCTGCAACGCAAGGGCCAGTTCGACACGTTGGCGGAACTGCAGTACGGCAAGCTGCCGCAACTCGAGGCGCAACTCAAGCAAGCCGAAAAGACCGAGGGCAAGGACGTGAAGAAGAAACTCGTCCGCACCCAGGTCGGTGCCGAGGAGATCGCCGAGGTGGTCTCGCGCGCCACCGGCATCCCGGTGTCCAAGATGATGCAGGGCGAGCGCGAGAAACTCATCAAGATGGAAGCGAAGCTCCACGACCGCGTGGTCGGGCAGGACGAGGCCGTGCGCCTGGTGTCCGACGCCATCCGCCGTTCGCGCGCCGGGCTGGCCGATCCCAACCGGCCGTATGGCTCGTTCCTGTTCCTCGGCCCCACCGGCGTGGGCAAGACGGAACTCACCAAGTCGCTGGCCGAGTTCCTGTTCGATTCGGAAGAGCACCTCATCCGCATCGACATGAGCGAGTTCATGGAAAAGCACTCGGTGGCGCGGTTGATCGGTGCGCCGCCGGGGTACGTGGGCTACGACGAAGGCGGGTACCTGACCGAGGCGGTGCGCAGGAAGCCCTATGCAGTGATCCTGTTCGACGAGGTCGAAAAGGCGCACCCGGACGTGTTCAACGTGCTGCTGCAGGTGCTCGACGACGGCCGCATGACCGACGGCCAGGGCCGCACGGTGGATTTCAAGAATACCGTCATCGTCATGACCAGCAACCTCGGCTCCCAGGAAATCCAGGCCATGGCCGGCTCGGATTACGGCGTCATCAAGCTCGCCGTGATGGCGCAGGTCAAGACGCATTTCCGTCCCGAGTTCATCAACCGCATCGACGAGGTGGTGGTGTTCCACGGCTTGGGCGAGAAGGAAATCGCCTCCATCGCCCGCATCCAGCTGAAGCGCCTCGAAAAGCGGCTGGCCGGCATGGAGATCGGGCTCGAGGTCAGCGATGCGGCCATCGAGGAGATCGCCAAGGCGGGATTCGACCCGGTGTTCGGTGCGCGCCCATTGAAGCGCGCGATCCAGCAGCAGATCGAGAATCCACTGGCGAAGGCGATTCTCGAGGGCAAGTTCGCGTCCAAGGACACGGTGAAGGTGGGCGCGAAGGCAGGGACCATCACGTTCGGCAAGGCCGGATAAGTGCCGCGCGACGGCAAGGGGTCGGCCTGTTGCATGTGAGAATCCATTCACGATGTCGGCCGACCCCTTCACTTCGCCAGTTTCCGTGCTGCCCGCGCTGACGCCGGCAGACCCCAAGCGACTGTCCAGCTTTTCCACGCCCGTGTCGTGGATGGTGAGGGACCCTGAGCGATTTCTGGCGCTGATGAAGGAAGCGGGAACGCTGGTCGAGGGAGGCTTGCACTTCAGCGACAACCTGTTCACCTTTGGCCGCAACAACTCCATGTTCGACGACCAGGCGTTTCGCAAGGCGTGGGAGTCCAACTGCGTGAACGACGCCGACCGCGCCATCGTCTGGCGGCGCTACATCCTCGCCACGCTGGCGCACCATGCCGTGCAGCTTGACGGTGATTTCGCGGAATGCGGCGTGTATGCCGGGACCGGCATCAAGACTGTGATGGATTACCTGGGTGGGCCGGCGTTTCCAAAGGCGTTCTGGGCTTACGATACCTTCGACTACAACCCGGTCGAGGGCCACGCCTTCGAGGGGCAGGAGGTGGGGTTCCATGACAAGGTGACCGCACGATTCGCCGGCTACGCGAACGTCAAACTGGTGAAGGGCCTGATCCCGGACACCTTCGCGCAGGCCATGCCTGAACGCTTGGCGTACCTGCACATCGACCTCAACCATGCGGCGGCCGAGATCGCCGTTCTCGACCATTTGTTCGAAAGGGTCGTACCCGGCGGCGTGGTGATCTTCGACGATTACGAGTGGGCGGGCGTGTATCGGACGCAGAAGATCGCCGAGGACGCCTGGCTCGATGCGCGCGGCTACCGCGTGACCGCGTTGCCGACCGGGCAGGGAATGGTGATCAAACGGTGAAGCGGACGCGGCGCTAACCGCCCCCGGCCCGCCCGGGCGGGCCCAGCATCAGTTCATCGCATTCGGCATCGAACAGGGACGCGTCGCCGAGCGCACTCCGCTGCGCGGAGGGTGTTGTGCCGGCGACGGCATCCGCCGGCGTTACAGCGGCCGGCGGCGAGCCCATGCGCGTAGCGAAAAAAACATCCATCACGTGGCGGACGCCGTCCGCCGTGACGTCGCGTCCATCGGGCGCGTAAAACCGGCCGCGTGCCTGCGGACCGGCGATGATCTCGTAGGAGGGAAAGTAGTCGGCGAATTCGAACGCGCGCACGCAGGCGTCCGCCGCCGCGCGCAGGATGCTCTTCGAGGCGACCGAGGACTGGATCGCGCCGCGTCCTTCCATGGTGGCGACCAGCATCACCGGGGATACCGTCAGCAGCAGTTTCATCGACGGGTTGAGCGCCTGGCATCGCGTGGCCAGGTAGCGCAAGTCCTCAGCGCACTCCTCGAACGACAGATTGTGGAAGCGGTGGTATGCCGGATCGAATTCGCCCGCCGCCACGCCGGGGCAGATGGCGTACGAGTACCGGCCCTTCTCATTGATCCAGGATTCGGTCAATCCCAGCGTGAACACCAGCACGCGGCAGGCGCCCAGCATTTGTTTTACGCACGTCAGGTGGTAGTGGCGGTCGGCCTGGGCTTCCTCGCTGGAAGAAAATCCCTCGGGCACTGCGCGCGGGCGCAGCAGATCGATCCATCGGCCGTCCTCGCGTTGGGCAAAGTCGCAAACGACCGGGCGCTCACCGAGTGCCTGCTCGACGCACTCGCGGAACTGGCGCGTGGTGTAGAGGTTGCCGTAGCGCGCGGAGAACACGCCATACCCATGCGCGGCCTCCTCGGGCACCAGGGGATGGCGGGTCTCGGCCATGTGGACGCGGCCGCCGCGCTGCGCGAGGACACGGCCGAAGTGCTGCGCAAAGCAGGACCCGGCGGTTGCAAAGTCGTCCGATGCGATGGAGAAACCGAACTTCGGCGCGGCATCGATGGCAGCGCCTTCCAGCCGGGTTTGGCGTTCCCAGAATTGCGCATCCGGCAAGGCCGCGTACGGGTGGGTGCGTGAGGTCATGGGGCGCGGGTGCCTGGCTGCAGGCCGGCCTGCAGGCGTGCAAGCAATGCGGCCGCCAAATGCTCTCCGTACGCGGCATTGCCGTGCGTCAGGCCTTCGGCCAGCTCGGGCGCAAGGAAACCCTCGCTTGAAGTCGCGACCGGATCGGCGCCCACCACCTCCACCCGCAACGGCGCCAGCTGTGCCTTCAACTGTTCGATGTAGGCCTCGTGCCATTTGCGGCGCAGCCCTGGCGCGGTAAACCCATGCTGCCGGATCTCCTCGCGCAGTGCCTCGTGCACCGTTGCCTTCGATGGATCCAGCAACGGCGGCGGCGGGGTCACGTGCAGGATCCGTGCGCGGGGAAATGCGCTGCGCAGGCAGGCCAATGGGGCCGCCACCATCGAGCCCAACTGCGCCAGCAGGTCATTGATGTGGATGCGATCGACCGGTTGTCCTTCAGGCGGAGCGGTGTACGGTGCAAAGTCGTAGGCCGGGTAGCTGCCCACCAGGGCCAGCTTCGCGTGGTGGTTTCCGCTGATCACCGAGATGATGGTGTCGGCATCTCCAACGGCACGGATGAACCCCATCAACGTGTCCGTGGCCGACAGGCGCACCTGTCCGCCTTCCACAGCCGTGACATTGGCCAGCACGCCGGAGAATGCGGCCGCGCTGAGCAGGCACACGCGCATGCGCGAGAACGCCGCATAGCGCGGATGCATGACCGGCTGGATCATCTGCCCCTGCGTGTTGACGCTGAGCCAGCCGCGAAAGGCCGGCGAATAGTCGGCCTCGGCCGGCGAGGCGGCGTTCAGGCGAAGGGCGGAACGCCAGTCACAAATGGCGTCCAGCAAGGACACGGCATGGCTTTGACCCAGCAGGACGATATTGGACATGGGGGTGTTTGCGGCAGCCGTTTGCGGAACGAAACTCAGCGGCGGTGAGTGCACATGATAGGTGAAACGGCCGCCCGCACCGCGCATGCACGACGCCAATAGGTGGCGCAAACGGGCCGCGCAAAGTTGCATCGGCCGGGACCTATGCAACGCGGGGTGAGATAATCCGGCAAACCAATTGTCCATCATGCGCATCCTCCTTTCCAACGACGACGGCTATTTCGCCCCCGGCCTGATCGCGTTGCACGACGTCCTGTCCCGAATCGCCGATGTCACCGTGGTGGCACCGGAACGGGACAAGAGCGGGGCCTCCAATTCCTTGACGCTCGACCGGCCGCTGTCGCTCCGGCGCGCGCCCTCCGGGTTCTACTTTGTCGACGGCACGCCCACCGACTGCGTGCACATGGCCGTCACCGGCATGGTCGATTTCGTGCCGGATATGGTGGTCTCGGGCATCAATTCCAGCTCCAACATGGGCGACGACACGATCTACTCGGGCACCGTCGCTGCGGCCACGGAGGGTTTCCTGCTGGGCCTGCCGTCGATCGCCATGTCGCTCGCCGGGCACGAATCCAAGCACTACGAAACCGCCGCCTGGGTGGCGGCTGAGCTGGTGCAGCGCTTTGCGCGCGCACCGTTCGGCGAGCCGGTGCTGCTCAATGTCAACGTACCGGACGTGCCGCAAGGTGAGCTGCAGGGCTTCGAGGTCACGCGCCTGGGCAAACGCCACAAGGCCGAGCCGGTGGTGAAGGCGAAGAATCCGCGCGGGGAAACCGTGTACTGGATTGGCGCCGCCGGCGCGGTGGCCGATGCCGGACCGGGCACCGATTTCCACGCCATCCACAACAAGCGCGTGTCGGTCACGCCGCTGCAAATGGACCTCACCAACTACCAGCAAATGAAGACCGCAGCCAACTGGCTGGGTTCATGAGGCCGGGTGCTTGATGAAGGGCGTGTTGTCCAACTCCGGAAAGTTCCAGGGCCTGGGCATGACCTCCGATCGCACGCGCGCGCGCATGGTGGAGGCGCTGCGGTCGCGCGGCACCCGCGACGAGGCCGTGCTGGCCGCCATCGGCTGGGTGCCGCGCCACGTGTTTATCGACGAAGCGCTGCAGGAGCGCGCCTACGAGGTGGACAAGGCCCTGCCCATCGGCCACGGCCAGACCATTTCCACCCCGGAGATCGTCGCCATCATGACCGAGCTCCTGTGCGGGCGGGACGCCGGGGCGCCGAAAAAGGTGCTGGAGATCGGCACCGGCTGCGGCTACCAGACGGCGGTGCTGTCGCGCCTGGCCAAGGAAGTCTTTACCGTGGAGCGCATCGCCGCGCTGATGGACGGCGCGCGCCGCACCCTGCGCAACCTGCGCGTGATCAACGTGATCTTCAAGCACGCGGACGGCCACTTCGGCTATGCCGATGCGGCGCCCTACGACGGCATCCTCATGACCGCCGCCGCCACCCACGTGCCCGAGGAACTCAAGGCGCAATTGGCGGTCGGTGGACGCATGGTGCTGCCGGTGGGGCGCGACGGTGGGAACCAGCAGCTGATGGTCATCGACCGCAGCGACAGCGGATTTTCACAGCGCGTGGTGCACGATGTGCGCTTTGTGCCGTTGTTGAACGGCATTGCCTGACCGGCATCGGGTGCGGTCTGCGTGGACGGGACATCAGGAGTGAATCGATGACGAATCGCAAGAATGCAATTGTTGCCGCAGTCGCCCTGGCGCTGGCCGCCTGCAGCGCGACGCGCCCCGCACCGGTGGTCGATACCCGGACGCCGTCGCCAACGGTCCCGGCGCCGATCGTGTCCTCCACGTCCACGCCATCGCCGGCGGCAGACAAGCCGGCCGACGGCGGCAAGACCCACGTGGTGCAGAAGGGCGAGACGCTCATCTCCATCGCCTTCCAGAACGGCCTCGATTACCGCGAGCTGGCGCTGTGGAACAACATCGACAACCCCAACGTGATCAAGCTGGGCGACACGCTGCGCCTCACGCCGCCCGGGGCGCCCGCCGCCACTGCGACAGCGACGCCCAAGCCGGGCGAACCGGTGGTCACGCCGCTGGTCATCACGCCCGCGCCGACCGTCACCGGCACCACGGTCAATTCCGACAAGCTCAAGGTCGAGCCAAAGGCCTCGCGCACGCCGTACAGCGATGCCGCGTTCGCCAAGGCCACGGCCGAGGCCAGTTCACCCATCACCGGCACGCCATTGCCGCCCGTGGCCGCCGTGGCGCCCACCGCGGCGCCTGCGCTGCCCGTGCCCGCGACCGCGGCGGGCGACCGCGTTGACTGGGCCTGGCCGATCGTGCCGGCTCCGGCCGCCAAGCAGCTCATCCCGTACAGCGAATTGGCCAAGGGCGTGGGCATCACCGGCAGCAAGGGCACGGCGGTGCGCGCCGCCGCCGCGGGCAAGGTGATCTATACCGGCTCTCACATCCGCGGCTACGGGCGCCTGGTCATCATCCGCCACACGGCGGACTGGTCCTCGGCGTATGCGCACAACGACAAGATCGTGGTCGAAGAGGGCGCCACGGTGAAGAAGGGCGACAAGATCGCCGAGATGGGCGACTCCGACGCCGACCAGGTCAAGCTGCACTTCGAGATCCGCAAGAACGGCAAGCCGCTGGATCCGGTGAAGATGCTGGGGAACTAGCCGTCTCGTCGCAAGCGGCCGGGTCCCAGTTCAGGATTTCTTGCCGGTTTCGTCGTCGATCACAAAGCCGATGCGGCGCTTCGGCGTCACTGTGGGCGCCATCAATTCTCGTAGTGTGTCGATGATGCCGGCGATGGCTTGGTCATGCGAGGAGATCTTTTTCTCCAGGCGTTGCTCCAGCGCTTTCAACTGGCGGGCAAGGTCCCTGCTGGACGCGAGCAATTCGCGCTGTTGGACAAATGCGCGCACCACAAAGACGCTGACTTCAATCGCCCGCGTGCTGTTCAACAGGCTCGCGGCCATGATCGCGCCGTGTTCAGTGAAGACGTAGGGAAGGTATTTGCGATGCTGGCCACGTCCAGGTTCGGGCTTTAAGGTCGCAAATTGCGACCTTAAAGCCCGCCACTCCTGATCGCTCAATTGAAAACTGAAGTCGGCGGGAAATTTTGCCGAGTTCCGTCGCACAGCCTCGTTGAAGCGTTTGGTCGGGACTTCATAGAGTGCCGCCAAGTCTGAATCGAGAATGACTTTCTGTCCGCGAACAATGAATATTCGCTCCGCAATCAGATCCGAGGGGATGAGTTTGCGGGTCATGTCGAAACATTCTTAAACCCAAGCACCCGCGCGCCTCTCATGCCGTTTTAGCCTGAAAGTGCGCACCAGTACTTGAGTTTGGTGTCCTATCGCTGGGACAGGGCGCTTAGGCCGCCTTCGAAATCAACTCGCGCAGCACATACGGCAGGATGCCGCCGTGCAGGTAGTAATCGACCTCGATCGGCGTGTCGATGCGGAGCAGCACTTGCGTGGATTTCTGGCTGCCGTCCTTGCCGGTGATGGTGAGCGTGACGTCCATCTGTGGCTTGATGCCGCCTTCCAGGCCGGTGATGTCGAACGTTTCGTCACCCTTGATGCCCAGGGACTCGGCCGACTCGCCATTCTTGAACTGGCAGGGCAGCACGCCCATGCCGACCAGGTTGGAGCGGTGGATGCGCTCGAAGGACTTGGCCACCACGGCCTTCACGCCGAGCAGCTGCGTGCCCTTTGCGGCCCAGTCGCGCGAGGAGCCGGTGCCGTATTCCTCGCCGCCGAAGATCACCGTCGGCGTGCCGGCGGCGATGTACTTCATGGCCGCGTCGTAGATCGGCAATTGCTCGCCGGAGGGTTGCAAAAGCGTGAGTCCGCCCTCGACGCGCGTGCCATCGGCCTTCGGCGGCAGCATCAGGTTCTTGATCCGCACGTTGGCGAAGGTGCCGCGCATCATCACTTCGTGGTTGCCGCGCCGCGCGCCGTAGCTGTTGAAGTCGGCTTTCAACACGTTCTGGCCGACCAGATACTTGCCGGCCGGCGTGGTTTCCTTGAACGACCCGGCAGGCGAAATGTGGTCCGTGGTGACCGAATCGCCGAAGATGCCCAGCACCTTGGCGCCCTTCACGTCGGCGGCCTTGCCCGCGCTCATGCCGAAGTCGGCGCCAAAGAACGGCGGCTCGGCGATGTAGGTGGACTTGGGCCAGTCATAGACCTGGCCGGTCACGCCCTTGATGTTCTGCCACAGCGGGTTGT
>JAEUMZ010000106.1 GCA_016790765.1 Betaproteobacteria bacterium | reverse complement strand
GCCGTGGCCGCATTGACCTCCTCGGCGGTGAACAGGACCTCGGATTCGCCCAACAGGGCGCGGGCGTCGGCAGCGTTCATGGCGGGTTCAGCCTTTCTTGAAATTCTGGGTGGCGAGGAATTGCGAAAACGACTTGCCCACTTCCGGGTGCTTCATGCCCAGCGCGATGGTGGCCTTCAAGTAGCCGATCTTGGACCCGCAGTCGTAGCGCGTGCCCTCGAACGCGTAGGCGTAGATGTCCTGTTTCGACAGCAACGCGGCGATGCCGTCGGTCAACTGGATTTCCTTGCCCACGCCGCGCTGGATGTTGGCCAGGTACCCGAACACCTCGGGGGTCAGGATATAGCGCCCGACCACCGAGAGCGTGGACGGCGCGTCCTCCGGCTTCGGCTTCTCGACGATGGCGGAGAGTTTGTGCACGCGCTCGCCGGGCTTTTTCGAAACCGGCTTGGCATCGACGATGCCATAGGACGAGGTTTCCCGGCGCTCCACGTTGACCACGCCGAGGATCGAGGCCTGCCGCGCGTCGTACTGCGCGACCATCTGCTTCATCACCGGCGCCACGCCTTCGCCGGCATCGATCAGGTCGTCGGCGAGGATCACGGCGAACGGCTCGTCGCCGACCAGGTGGCGTGCGCACAGCACGGCGTGGCCGAGGCCGAGCGCCTCCGCCTGGCGCACGTACACGTATTGCACGCCGGCCGGCAGCATCTCGCGCACTTCCTGCAGGAGCTTGTGCTTGCCCTTTTCGGCCAGCTCCGTCTCCAGCTCGTAGGCCTTGTCGAAATGATCCTCGATGGTGCGTTTTCCCCGGCCCGTCACGAAGATCATTTCCGTGATGCCGGCTGCTGCGGCCTCCTCCACGGCGTACTGGATCAGCGGCTTGTCCACCACCGGCAGCATTTCCTTCGGGCTCGCCTTGGTGGCGGGCAGGAACCGGGTGCCGAGCCCGGCGACCGGGAACACCGCCTTGGTGACGCGTTTGGGGGACTTGTCTTTCATTCGGTGCGCGCAGTGCCCAGCATGGAGCGGAATTCTGCCTCATCCAGCACCCGGATTCCCAATTCCTTGGCCTTGTCGAGCTTGGATCCGGCCTCGGCGCCGGCGAGCACGAAGTCGGTCTTTTTCGACACGCTGCCGGACACCTTGGCGCCTGCCGCCTCGAGCAGCGCCTTGGCGTCGTCGCGCGACAGCGTCGGCAGGGTGCCGGTCAGCACCACGGTCTTGCCGGTGAACGGGCCCTGGAGCGACGCCGCCGCGGGTTCGCCTTCGGGCCAGGTGATGCCGCCGGCCCGCAGTTGCGCAACGGCTTCGCGGTTGTGCGGCTCGTCGAAGAACCGCCGGATGCTCTCGGCCACCACCGGGCCGACGTCGCGCACCTCCAGCAGGCGTTCGAGGGGTGCGTTGATGATCGCGTCGAGTGCGCCGAAATGCCGCGCCAGGTCGCGCGCGGTCGCCTCGCCGACATGGCGGATGCCCAAGCCAAACAAGAAGCGTTGCAACGTGGTTTCGCGGCTCTTGGCGATGGCATCGATGAGGTTGGCCGCCGACTTGTCGCCCATGCGCTCCAGTGCCGCCAACGCAGACACCCCGAGCCGGTAGAGGTCCGCTGCGTTGCGCACCACCTTCTGGTCCACCAGCTGCTCGACCAGCTTGTCACCCAGCCCTTCAATGTCCATGGCGCGGCGCTGCGCGAAATGCAGGATCGACTGCTTGACCTGTGCCGGACAGATCAATCCGCCCGTGCAGCGCGCGATGGCCTCGCCGTCCAGCTTCACGATCGCCGAGCCGCATTCCGGGCAGTGGGTGGGCATGACAAAGGCCTGCGCGCCGGCCGGCCGCTGCGCCTCGATCACGGCCGCCACTTCCGGGATCACGTCCCCGGCGCGGCGCACCACGACGGTATCGCCGATCATCAGGCCCTTGCGGCGGATCTCGTCCTCGTTGTGCAGGGTGGCGTTGGACATCGTGGTGCCGCCGACGAACACCGGCTTCAAGCGTGCCACCGGCGTGATGGCGCCGGTGCGGCCGACCTGCACGTCGATGCCCAGCAACTCGGTGGTGGCTTCCTCGGCCGGAAACTTGTGGGCGATGGCGAAGCGTGGCGCGCGCGAGACGTATCCGAGCCGCTGCTGGTCGGCGATGCGGTTGACCTTGTACACCACGCCGTCGATGTCGTACGGCAGCGCCGGGCGCTTGGTGCCGAGCGCGGCGTAGTAGCCGCGCAAGCCTTCGGTGCCCCGCGCCACGCCCCGCTCGCGCGACACCGGGAAGCGCAGCGCCTCGAGCCAGTCCATCTGTGCCGCATGCGTCTCCGGCAGCGCAATGCCCTCCACCGCACCCAATCCATAGGCGAAAAAACTCAGCGGCCGCTGGGCGGTGAGGCGCGGGTCGAGCTGGCGCAGTGACCCGGCGGCGGCGTTGCGCGGATTGACGAACAGCTTGTCGCCCTTCTCCGCCTGGCGCGCATTGAGCGCCTCGAAGTCGCGTTTGAGCATCAGCACCTCGCCGCGTACCTCCAGCCGCGCGGCATCCGAATCGATCGACAACGGAATGGTCTTCACCGTGCGCAGGTTGTGCGTCACGTCCTCGCCGACCGCACCGTCACCGCGCGTGGCGCCCTGCACGAAGACGCCGCGCTCGTAGGTGAGGCTGATGGCCAGGCCGTCGTACTTGGGTTCGCAGGCGTACTCGATGTCTCCCGCGGCCTCCAGGCCTTCGCGACAGCGCCGGTCGAAGTGGACGAGATCCTCGTCGGAGAACGCATTGCCGAGCGAGAGCATCGGCACGCGATGCGTGACCTCGGCGAACTCGTCGAGCGGCCTGGCGCCCACGCGCTGCGTCGGCGAATCCGGCGTCGCGAACTCCGGATGGGCTTCCTCCAGCGCCTTCAGTTCGTGGAACAGCCTGTCCCACTCGGCATCGGCGATCGTGGGTTGGTCGAGGACGTAGTAGTGGTAGTTGTGCTGCTCGATCTCGCGCTTGAGGTGCGCGATGCGCGCGGCCGGCGTCGCTGAGCCGGCGGACATGGCGAAGTGCCTGGCCTGTCATTCCCGCGAAAGCAGGAATCCATCTTCACGTTGAAGAAATGGATTCCCGCCTTCGCGGGAATGACAACATGGGAAGGCGCGCAAACGCACGCGTGCGCAATCGTTACGCATACAGGCGGAGCGCCGCCGCGCTGCCCGGCACGATTTCGCGCGCATCCATCGTTTCCTGGATCTGCAGGATGGTGCCGGCGATGCTCTTGCGGCCGTTGGCGGTCAGCGGCCGCCTGTTGTCGTCCACCACTTCCCCGCCCAGTGTGTCGGCAAAGCGCAGCGCCTCGGTCATCATGCGCTCGAAGGTGCCGACCGGGTCGAGCGTGCGCGGCACGTCGAGCGCGAACGTGAGGCCGGTGAGGTAGGCGCCGGCCTGCTTGATACCCGGCGGCTCCTGCGCATTCATGTTGCGCAGGGTGAACTCGAGGTGGCCCTTGTCGTCGCGCTTGGCGTACTCGCCCATTTCGAGCGGTGCCATGCCGGCCGCCTCGGCCAGGCCGCGCACCTTGGTGGTGGCAAAGGTAACGCCATTCTTGCCGATGATGTTGATGGCGATTTCAATGTCGGATTCCGCGCACAGCTTGTCCACGTCAAGCGCGCGCTTCTCGGCGGCGGCCACGTCCTCGCGCTGCGAAACTGCGCCCACCTCGGCGGCGAAGTCGGCGACCAGGCGGTCGAAGGCGCGAATCGTGGAGGGCTCCGTGACCCCGCGGCGGCTGGCCAGTTGCAGGCCGACGCGCAACTCGCGGAACGCCGCGTCGTCGTCGGTGTTGTCGTCGATGCCGCGCCACACGCCATCGACCAGCCCTTCCCAGCGGATTTCCTCGGACAGGCCACGCGTGCGCTCGACCGCCGGCCAGATGCGCTCGATGGTCAGCGGCGCGTCGGCGAGCACCAGCGCCACGGTGTCGATCTGCCCGTGGATGATCGGCAGGTCGAGGCTCATCGGCGCCATCGGCACCGTCGGCAAATCGGTCAGCGGGGCGCGATGGCCTTCCTCGATGTCGTCCGCCTTGCGCGCATGCCGCACGTCGCCCAGCGACGGCTCCACGCGGTCGCCCATCAGCACGTCCTCATGCACGGTGCCGAAGGCGCGCTCGACGCGCTTCTTGTGCCGGGACTCCTGCCAATAGTTGTAGCCCATGACCCCCAGCGCCAGAAGAACGGCGCCGACGGCCAGGCCGATTTGCAGCTCGCTCATCGGACGTTCACCTCTCGAACAACGGCGCTACGAAACCCCAGACCTGGCGGGCGTCCCAGGCTGAAAATGCCCCAAAAGGAGTGCCAGTGCTTGGGTTTGGCCCGCATGATCACCGGCTAGGCCGCCACGGCCACGGCGGGCGTGGGGGTGGCCGCGAATCGCTTCGCGGTATGGATGTCGACCTCCACGATGCGCGACACGCCGGGCTCGTTCATGGTGACCCCCACCAGTTGCTCGCCCATTTCCATGGTCACCTTGTTGTGGGTGATGAACAGGAACTGCGTCGAGGATGCCATCTTTTTCACCAGGTCGCAGAAACGGTCGGTGTTGGAATCGTCCAGCGGCGCGTCCACCTCGTCGAGCAGGCAGAACGGTGCCGGATTGAGCTTGAACAGCGAGAACACCAGCGAGAGTGCGGTCAACGCCTTTTCGCCGCCCGACAGCAGCTGGATCGACTGGTTCTTCTTGCCCGGCGGCTGGGCGAACACCTGCAGGCCGGCATCGAGGATTTCCTCGCCGGTCAGGCGCAGGTACGCGTTGCCGCCGCCGAACAGCGTGGGAAACAGCTCCATGAAATTCTTGTTGACCGTATCGAAGGTGGTCTGCAACAGGTCGCGCGTCTCGCGGTCGATGCGCTTGATGGCGGCTTCCAGCGTGGCCACGGCCTCGTGCAGGTCCTGCGACTGCGCATCAAGGAACGCCTTGCGCTCGGAGGCCTGCTCGAGTTCGGCCAGCGCCGCGAGGTTGACGGCGCCCAGTTCGGCGATGGCGGCATTGAGCCGGTTGATTTCGGCCTGGTAGGCGGTGGAACGGGTTTTCTTCTCCACCGTTTCGGCCAGTTCCTCGAGGTTGGCGCCGGATTCCTCCAGCTGGCGCGTGAAGTTCTCCTCGTTGATGCGCGCTTCCTGTTCCTTCAGCTTCAGTTCGTTGATCCGGTCGCGCAGGGGTTGCAGCGATTTTTCGATCGCGCCTTTCTTGTCTTCCAGTTCCTTCAGCTTGCCCGACGCCGAGTCCATCGCCTCGCGCGCGGCGGCCAGCGCCTTTTCGCGCTCGGCGCGGTTCGCCACCGCCGCCTGCAGCCGCTCCTGGATGTTGCCTTCCTGCAGGCCTTCGAGCTCGCCCTTGAGCGAGGCCTGGCTCGCGGCCATCAGGCCGGCGCGTTTCACATAGTCCGCCACCATGTCGCCGAGCGACTTGATCTTGTCGTGGCAGGAGCGCTCGAAATAGTTGGCTTCCTGCACGGCGCGCTCGGCCGCATTCACGCGCTCGCGCGCCTGGCCCAGTTCGTCCTCGGCTGCGCCCTGCGCCTTTTCCAATTCCATCAGCCGGTCGGTGAGTTCGGCAATCTTGTTGCCGCTCTCCTCCATGCGCGCCTGCGCCTCGGCCAGCTCGCCGCGCTCCTTTTCGATGTCCAGGTCGATGCCGGCCAGTTCCTCTCGGATGGCGGCGCGACGGCCCTCGGCCTGCTCAGCCGCCTGCGCCAGTTTCAGCGCCTCCATCGACAGTGCATGCTCGTGGTTCTTCTTCTCCGCCGAATCGGCACGCATCGCCTTCAACGATTCGCGCGTCGACGTGAGGGCCTCCTCGACCGACTTCTGCTCCGACTCCAGCGCATGCCGTGCCGCGATCTTGGCGGGCAACTCCGACTTCAGCGACTCGATTTCGCGCTGGCGCTGCAGCACGCCGTGCAATTCCGATTGCGGTCCGTGGAACACCAGGCCGTGCTGGCTGTACAGGTGGCCATTGGCGGTAACCAGCACCGCACCGAACGGCAACGATTTCATGCGCTGCGCGGCCTGCGATTCATCTTCCAACACATAGACGCCGGCCAGCGCCTCGCGCACGAAGGGCATCACGGCCGGGTTCTCTGCGCTCACCCAATCGGCAAGCGGGATCAAGCCCCCGGCGTTCGATGCGGCGGCGGACCCGTTCTCGAAAAACAGCGCCACGCTGCCGGGCGGCGGATCGGCCGCGATGCGCGCGATGGCCGACGGGTCGGCGAGCTTGATCGCGTTGAGCTTCAAGCCCAGCGCGGATTCGAGCGCATCCTCCCAGCCTTCCTTCACCTTGACCGATTGCCAGAGGCGCGGCGCGTTGTCGAGTTGGTACTTGGCCAGCCACATCGCCAGCCGGTTGTTGTTGTCCAGGCGCGCCTGCTGGTTTTGCAGTGCCAGCAACGCCGCCTCGATGCGCGCCAGTTCGCGCGTGGCGTGGCCGATCTGCTCGATCGACTGGTTGCGCGCCTTGTCCAGCCGCGCCAGTTCGGTTTCGGCCTGGTGCAGTTGTTCATCCAGCTGCGCCAGCCGCTCGGCCATTTCCGCGCGTTCCGCGGCGACCTGCTCGATGGCGTCCCGGTCGGGCACCACGAGGTTCATGTTCTCGGTGGTGAGCCGGTTCTTGCGCTGCTCGAGCTGCGAGAGGATCTTCAACGCGTTGGCCTCCGCCGCGGCGTCCAGCGCCTGGCCGCCCTCGGCCGCGCGCACGTCGTTCTCCGCCGCGCGCGTGGCCGCCATCGCGGCCTTGAGCTTCTCCTCGAACGCCGGCACGGCATCGCGCACCGTGCCCACCCCGGCGCGCGCGGTGGCCACCTTGTCGATGCCGCTCGCCAGCTCATGGTGCCAGCGCTCCAGCTCGTTGGCGGTGGCCTCGCGGTTGAGCTCGATCTCGGCCAGCTGCTGCACCACGCCCTCGATCTGCGCACCCAGGCGCTTGCGGTTCTCGCCCAGGTAGTTGATTTCCTGCTCGAGTTGCAGCACCGCCGTGTTGGCCTCGAACATCGCCGCTTGCGCAGCGGTCAACTGGTCGGTTTCGGCGTAGTGGTCCTGGCGCAACTGGTCGAGCGCGGCCTCGGTCTCGCGCAACCGGGCGATTTCGCCCTCCACCCCGGTCTCGGCCTTGACGATCTCATTGGCGTAGCGGTTGCGCGCCGCAGTCATCTCGCGCTGGCGCGTGAATGCCCACAGGTTTTCGTTGAGCTTCAGTTCATTGTTGAACTCGTGGTACTTCGCCGCCACCGCCGCCTGGTCGGTGAGCTTCTCCACCTGCTTGTCGAGTTCGGACAGGATGTCGGAGACGCGATTGAGGTTTTCCTTCGAGTCCTCCAGGCGCGCCTCGGTTTCCTTGCGGCGCTCGCGGTACTTGGACACGCCCGCCACTTCCTCAAGGAACACGCGCAACTCCTCGGGCTTGGAGGTGATGACGCGCGAGATCATGCCCTGCTCGATGATCGCGTAGGCACGCGGCCCGAGGCCGGTGCCGAGGAACATGTCGGTGATGTCGCGGCGGCGCACATGCTGGCCGTTGATGTAGTAGTCGGAGTTGCCGTCGCGCGTGAGCACGCGCTTGACCGAGATTTCCGAGTACGCGCCCCACTGCCCGCCGATGCGGCCGAGCGAGTTGTCGAACACCAGCTCCACCGATGCCCGGCCGCCGGCCTTGCGCGTCGACGAGCCGTTGAAGATCACGTCCTCCATTTTTTCGCCGCGCAGGTGCTTGGCGGACGATTCGCCCAGCACCCAGCGCACTGCATCGATGACGTTCGATTTGCCGCAGCCGTTGGGACCGACGACGCCGACCAATTGGCCGGGCACTGCGATGTTGGTGGGATCGACGAAGGACTTGAAACCGGCGAGCTTGATGTGATTCAGACGCACTTGTGTTCCGCTCTGTTCTTCCGGTCCGGCAGGATTCTCCGGGCCTCAAATTGTTGAAAACCCGCGACGGCGTTGCACCGCGCGGGTCTCGTGAAATAATCGAAATCGATTCTAACCCAGCGACTTTTGTAATTCCCAAGCACGACCCCTCGACGCGAGCCCGACGCATGTCCAAAAAAGAAAACACCTTAAGCAAGCGTGCTAAGTCCTTGAGGGCAAAAGCCGCCCTCGCCGGATTGACGAAGCTCGGCGCCACCCCGGCGGCGCGCGCCGCCAAGGCACTCGAGACTTTTCCGAGCCCGCGCCCGGCACGCGATTTCCTGATCCACATGCAGATCCCGGAATTCACCTGCCTGTGCCCCAAGACCGGGCAACCGGACTTTGCCACGCTCTACCTGGACTACATTCCCGAAAAGCGCTGCGTGGAACTGAAAAGCCTCAAGCTCTACATCTGGTCCTTCCGCGACGAGGGCAAGTTTCACGAGGCGGTGACCAACGAGATCCTCGACGACGTGGTGAAAGCCATCGCGCCGCGATTCGCGCGCCTGACCGCGAAATTCTGGGTGCGCGGCGGCATCTTCACCACGGTGGTGGCGGAGCATCGGGCGAAGGGTTGGAATGGAACGGTACCGGCTGTGTCGCTGAACGATGCGTCGAGCGTGACGGAACGGCATTGAATCCGCCGATGAACGCCGATGGTGCGCCGATGGACGCCGATGTTTCCGAGCCACAGGCATAGATGGGCGCGAAAACTTGAAACTTGGCCGACTCCCAGTCACGCTCAGGCTCGGCGTGGCGTTCCTGCTCGCAATGCAGGTCGGCCCGTCCCTGGGGCAGTCCCGCTGCCCAAATATCAAGTCGTGGGAGTGCTATGGCGCAATTGAGATGCGTGCTTCAACTCCGGAAGGCGCGGTTGTGGCGAGGATTACACGCTACTCGAACGGCGAAGTGCAAGCGGAAATATCTGGCGAGAAACCTGGTGATCAAAGACTCTTGGTGGTGAATCCGTTTACCAAGATGTACTTCGGAGTTGCGGAAAGGGAAATTCTTGGGGGTTACGCGTTTGCCTTCTTTGACTACGGGTTTGCGTATCCCGCGATGGGCCTTGAGGCCGCTTTCCCGCAAGGACCTTCAAGCATCCCGGCGCCTGTTCGGAGCAGATCCGTTCAGATCGAAGGAAATAAGGGTGAAATCTCAGTGGAGCCAGTGTCGCCCACCCGAGTCAAATACCGGTTGGTCTTGCGAGAAAAGTACGAACTTGATGTCACTGGGTATTGGGACACAGCAATGCAACCGCCTTTGGGCGACAGTCAGTCTCTTTCCAACTGGAAATCCTGCACGTTGAGAACATATCAATCTATCGGCGAAGCACGTCGTGCCAACGAGTCATGCCCCGCCGGTGGCGTGGCAAAGAAGTAGCATCGATTCCCGTGTCGATACTTGCGTTCTTAGCCATCTTCCGCTGAATCCGACCTTTCACCCAGCGCCGACACCCACCCGCCCGCGACGATCAACGCCCCGCCGAGGGCATCCGTGAGCCGCAGCTTTTCGCCGGCGAGGACGTAGGCGGCCATTGCGGCGACGATCAATTCGGTGAGCAGGATCACCGCCGCGCGGTTGGCGGGCACAAGGCTGAGGCCGTATTGCATGGCAATGGTCATCGCCAGCAATACACCACCGATGATGGCGATCAGCACGCCGTTCGAAACGACCAGGGCGGCCCACGCGCCGACATCCGGCTGCACCACCAGGGCCGCGGGTGCCGCGACCAGCAGGACGCCGATGCACGCCGCCAGCGCCTTGGCTTCGGCGCTGGCCGCCTGCGCGCGGCGCACCAGTACATTGGTGGCCGCGAAGAAGACCCCGGCGGCGAGGGCAAGCCACTCGAATCCGTTGCGCGGCAACGGGGCGCCCAGTTCGGGCCGCCACAGCATGATGAGCGCGCCGGCCATGGCCATGGCGATCACGGCATAGCCGCGCGCGGACAGCCGCTCCTTGAGGACCATCCACGCCAGCGGCACGGTCCACACCGGCGCCAGGTAGAACAGCAGCACCACGCGCACCACCTCGGTCCCGGTGGCGGCGACGAGGAAGCCGACGTTGGACAACCCGGCAAACAACGCAATCTGGAGCATGTCGCGCCATTGGCCGGTGATTTCGCGCAGCGCGCGTGGCGCCACCAATGCACCCGCGATCACCGCCACGACGTAGGCCGCGAGCGTGGACAGCGATGAACTCAATCCGGCCTGTTCCAGGAGCCGGAACGGATACCAGATCACGCCCCAGGTGACGGCGCCGACCAGCAGGCAGGAGATGGCAATGGAGTTGCGGGAGGGCATGGTTCGCGGGGATCTGTCTGAGGCGCCGGCCGAAGGGCGCTCGCTATAATGCGGCGCAACCCTGCACGGCCCGGCGTGCCTGCAAAGCGCGCGATTCTACCTTCCGCACCGTTCGAGTCCCCATGTCCACCGACCTTCCGTTCACTGGCGAGCGCTTTGTGCCCGGCGACCCCGCGGCAGCGGGCGAGATGTGGACCGAGCATTGGCACCGCTATCACTTCGTGCGGCCGTGGGTGACGGGAAAACGCGTGCTCGACGTGGCGTGCGGCGAGGGTTACGGCAGCGCACTCATGGCCCGTGCCGCGCAAACGGTCACCGGCGTGGACATTTCATCCGCGGCGATCGCCCACGCACGCTCTGCCTACGCCGCGCGCGGCAACGTGGAATTCATCGAATCTTCCTGCACGGCGCTGCCGTTCGAGCCGGCCGCGTTCGACTGCGTGGTTTCCTTCGAGACGCTGGAGCACATTGCGGACCAGGCGGCCTTCATGGCTGAGGTCCGGCGCGTGCTCAAGCCCGACGGCGTGTTCATCGTCTCGACGCCGAACAAGGCCGAGTACAGCGACCGGCGCGGCTTCTCCAATCCGTACCACGTCAAGGAGCTGTACCGCGCGGAATTCGAGGCCCTGCTCGCGCAACATTTCGCGCACCGGCGCTGGCTGTCGCAGCGCAATGCGTTCGTGTCGCTCATCGAGGATGAAGGCGGCGCGACGGTCGCTGAGGCACTGGTCGCCTCGAAGGCGGCACCGGAAGACGCAGGCCTCAGGATGCCGGCGCTGTACTCCCTGGTGGTGGCCGCGAACGACGCCACCGCCGTTGCCCGGTTGCCTTTCCGCCTGTCGGTCTTCACCGATGCGGAGGAATGGGCCGTCAACGACCATCGCAAGCTCTACCGCGACTGCCAGTACTTCGCGCAGCGCGAAAGAGACCTGATGGCGGAGGTCGAGCGCCTGCGCGCGGCGGGCACCGCGGCATCACAAGCCCCGGCGCCATCGTCGGAGGCAGGTGTGCCTGCCGATTCCGCCATTGCCCGATTCATCAAAAAGCTTTCCACCTGAATTGCCACCTGCCGCCATGAACGCCAAACAGCAAGCCGTCATCGAAGCCGCCTGGGAGAATCGCGCGGCCCTCAATCCGCTGGTCCACAATCGCGACAGCGAACTCGGGGCTGCCGTCGAATCGGCCATCGCCGCACTCGACAGCGGCAAGCTGCGCGTGGCGGAAAAGATCGACGGGCAGTGGGTCACGCACCAGTGGCTCAAGAAGGCGGTGCTGCTGTCGTTCCGCCTGACGCCAAACACCCTGATGCACGACGGCGAGGCGGGTGACTTCACCTCGCACAGCGCGGTGAATGTGGCGCGCTACTTCGACAAGGTGCCGACCAAGTTTGCAGGCTACACGCAGGCCGACTTCGAGGCCGGCGGGTTCCGCGTGGTGCCGCCCGCCGTGGCGCGCCGCGGCGCGTACATCGGCAAGGGCGCCGTGCTGATGCCGTCCTACGTGAACATTGGCGCCTATGTGGACGAGGGCACCATGGTCGACACCTGGGCCACTGTCGGGTCCTGCGCGCAGATCGGCAAGAACGTGCACTTGAGCGGCGGCGTGGGCATCGGCGGGGTGCTGGAGCCGGTGCAGGCCAACCCCACCATCATCGAGGACAACTGCTTCGTCGGCGCGCGTTCGGAAGTGGTCGAGGGCGTCATCGTGGGCGAAGGCTCGGTGATCTCGATGGGCGTGTTCATCGGTCAGTCGACCAAGATCTACGACCGCGCCACCGGCGAGGTGACCTACGGCAAGGTGCCGCCCTATTCCGTCGTTGTGGCCGGCAGCCTGCCCTCGGCCGATGGGCGGTATAGTCTGAACTGCGCGGTGATCGTCAAGAAGGTCGATGCGCAAACCCGGTCCAAGACCGGCATCAACGAACTGTTGCGCGACTGAGCCGCGCCGCGGCAAGCCTGGGAGACACGCGATGTCGATGCTGCTGAAACTCTTCGAACTGATGGCGCAGAAGAACGCCTCGGACATTTTCATCTCCGCCGGCGCGCCGATCACCATCAAGATCAACGGCACCGCGGGGCCGGTGAACCCGAACGTGCTGTCCGGCGAGGACACGCGCAAGCTGTTCTACGACATCCTCACGCCGGCGCAGATCGAGCGCTTCGAGAAGGAGCTGGAGCTCAACCTCTCCAAGCCGATGGACAACGTCGGCAACTTCCGCATCAACATGATGTACCAGAAGGGCACCGTGGCCGGCGTGGTGCGTTTCATCAGCAGCAACATCCCGCCCATCGACAGCCTGCAGGTGCCCAATATCCTGAAACAGGTGGTGATGGAAAAGCGCGGCCTGATCCTGGTGGTGGGCGCCACCGGCTCCGGCAAGTCCACCACGCTCTCGGCGATGCTCGACTTCCGCAACCAGATGAAGTCCGGCCACATCCTCACCTTCGAGGACCCGGTCGAGTTCATCTTCAAGTCGAAGAAATCGATCGTCAACCAGCGCGAGATCGGCAACGACTCGCACAGCTTCCACGAG
>JAEUMZ010000074.1 GCA_016790765.1 Betaproteobacteria bacterium | reverse complement strand
CCCCCGCTCTGGCCGATCGCGCGCCGGAACAGGCCGCGCGCCAGCGGTGACACGACCAGTGTGCTGATCGATATCGCGCCCGACGATTGCCCGAAGACCGTGACGTTTCCCGGATCGCCCCCGAATGCGGCGATGTTCCGTTGCACCCAATGCAGCGCGGCAAGCTGGTCGAGCAGCCCGTAATTGCCCGAGGCGCCGTGCGCAGATTCGCGCGTCAGGTCCGGGTGGGCCAGGAATCCCAGCGCACCGAGGCGGTAGTTGAACGTGACCACGATGACATTGCGCCGCGCCAGTGCATCCCCCGCATAGAGCGGTGTCGACGCCGAGCCGTTCACCAGGCCGCCGCCATGGATCCACACCATCACGGGCAGTTTGCGGTCCGCTGCACCGGCGGGCACCCAGAGGTTGAGGTAGAGGCAGTCCTCGCTCATCGGCTCCGGCGGCGCGTGTTCCGGATACGCGCCCCGCTGCATGCAGATGGGCGAGAAGCGATCGGCGGCCCGGGCGCCCTGCCATGCCGCAACCGTGGCGGGCGGACGCCATCGAAGCGGACCAACCGGTGGCGCCGCAAAGGGAACGCCTTTGAAAACATCGAGGCCGTTCTCCTGCACGCCTTCGATCACACCGCTTTCGATGCGGACGGTCGCGCCGAATGCCACGGGGGACAGCGCGAGCAGGCTCAGGGCGGCGATCGCCCTAGCGCGTGCGATGCAGAATCGGAACCAGCAGGCATGGGGGGCAAAGGGGACCATCGACACTCCGGCAAGGCCCCCGGTCTACACGACCGGCGAGGAGAAGGGCCTTCCCGGTGGTCGCCGCCGCCGCGCGCGGCTTACAACAACCCCTTGCGCACTTGGCGCCGGAGAAGTGAGCCCGGCGCATGCCGACGCCCCGGCGCATCAGGACCGGTGCAGGCACGCCGCGTGGCGGCCTACGAATCAGGGCCTCGCCGAAACCCCCAGCCGGCGATTGAGGAATTCAAACGCGCGCGCTGCGGAGTCTTCGGTGATCTTGCCGTCGTAGCGGTATTGCACAGTGCGTCCGCCCGCCCAGGGCGGGCTCCAATGCTGGTTGTGCTGGTCGGCGCAGTCCCAGCAGTGGGTAGCGTCCTTGTACACATGCCACTCCACGGGGGCGTCGCGCGCCTTGAGGGCCGGCAGCCGGCTCAGGCATTCCGAGGGCGGCGTTTCCGTATCCAGTTCCCCCATCAGCAACAGCGTGGGGGTGGCATGGTCCGCGCGCAGGAATTCGTTGCCCTGCGTGCCGCCGAACGGCGGCGCGAAACAGTTCGGGTACAAGCTCACCGTTGCGGCCACGGGTTCGCGCCCGGGCGCCGCCTCGGCCGCATAGGCGCGGCTGCCTGCGATGAGGCCGGTGGTGGCTCCCCAGGAAAAGCCGATCATGCCGACCTTGTTCCTGTCCACGAACGGGAAGGTCTTGATGTGCGCCGCTGCATCGAGAATGTCCTTCACGCCGCGCGTGCGCGGAATCGGGATCGATGGACGGCAGTTGGCGGCGCCGCGCGCACTGAACGCATCGATGATGAACGCCACGTAGCCGCGCTTGATCGCTTCGCTGCGCCAGTAGCCCAGTTGCTGCTTCAAGCCGCCGCAACTGTGGACGATCACCAGGGCCGGGAACGGGCCCGCGCCCGCAGGCTTCCAGATCCCCATGGCGATGGGGCTGAACGCCGACAACTCGGTGGCCTCTTTCGGGAATACCAGGTCGGCATGGTTCGCCCGGCCCTGTGAGGCCGCCGGTCCAGCCTGCAGCAACAGCCCCACGGCCAGGGGTGCAACGCAACCAGCGCTACGCATCAAGATCTCCCACGCTCCGGGTGGCAGAAGCATACAGGGCAACCGGGATTCGAATCTGCGCGGTGCGGCACCTGGCAGGGCCGCATTTCATTCCCGCCATTCGTGCCTCGGCCACCGCGACCCCTCACTCGTCTCATGTCCGTTTGCGCCATCGCACGTCGTGGGCACACTGCCGTGCATCCATGGTGAGAGTCCCGCCCGTCCAACGGGACTGTTTGGAGTGCACATGAATTCCATCGTTTCCAGTGTCGCGCGTGCGTCGGCGTTGATGAGCCTGCTGGCGTGCGCCATGGCGTCACCCGTGAGCGCCGGCGTGCCGGGCGATGCGCCCGCCGCAATCCTTACCCCGCAAGCCGCCGCCGGCCGCAAGCTGTTCTTCGACCCGCGGCTGTCCAACCCGCCGGGCGTCTCTTGCGCCAGTTGCCATAACCCGCAGCTCGGCTGGGCGGGCAACAACGGCGCCACCACCGGCGTCGCGGCCGGCAGCGTGCCGGGCGCGCGTGGCACGCGCAACACGCCCACCGTGTCCTATGTGGGCCTGGTGCCGGCTTTCCAGGTCAAGCGCACCCAGGGCGAAACGCTGGCCACCGGCGGCCTGTTCTGGGACGGCCGCGCCAATACCCTGGAAGAGCAAGCGCGCGGTCCGCTGTTCGCCAAGGCGGAAATGAACCTGGCCGACGATGCCGAACTCGCCGCCCGCGTGCGCGCGGCGCCGTATGCGGCGGAACTGCGCGCCGCGTTCGCGCTGCCGAAAACGGCCGGCGATGCGCAGTGGGTGCAGGCCACGCTCTCGGCATTGGCCGCGTACCAACGTTCCGCGGAAGTGGCGCCCTTCACCTCCAAGTACGACGCCTGGCTGCGCGGCCAGGCCACACTGAGCGAGGCCGAGGCGCGCGGCCTCAAACTGTTCGCCAACAAGGACAAGGGCAACTGCATCGCCTGCCACGCGTTCAACGCATCCTCGAAGAACCCGGCCGATCACCTCTTCACGGATTTCGCCTACCGCAGCATCGGCGTGCCGCGCAACATGGCCATCGCCGCCAACCGCGACGCCAAGGCCTTCGACCTGGGCCTGTGCGGCCCAAACCGCCAGCGGCCTAAGGGTGTGAACCGCATCTGCGGCACCTTCAAGGTGCCCACGCTGCGCAACGTGGCCAAGCGGCCGTTCCTGTTCCACAACGGCAGCTTCACGCGCCTGGACGATGCGGTGCGCTTCTATGTGCAGCGCGACTCCCACCCGGAGAAGTGGTACCCCACCAACGACAAGGGCAAGACGCAGATTTACAACGACCTGCCGCGCCGCTACATCGACAACATCCGCCACGGCGAAGCGCCGTACGACACCAAGCGAACCCAAACGCCGCATCTCAATGAAGACGAGATTGCGGATGTGGTGGCGTTCCTGAAGGCGCTGGATGACGGATTCGTGAAGTGACGGCAGGCCGGCGGAGGGGAGCGGCCTGAATTCGCAGGGCGCGCGGCGCGACTGCAGCGCCACGAAAACCCGCCATGCCCGGCGATACCGGCGGCGGATTCAGCGCGCCGGCAGGCTCACATCGGCGGCGGGCCGCCGTTCGCGGCCGGCGGGTGCGGCGGTGCCGCACACGGCGTCGAGTTCCGCGAAGTACATGGCCGTGAACTCGGCGATCGCGTGGATCAGCTGTGCCGCCGCCTTCATGGCCTGTGCATCCGCGGCCACGTTTGCGACGACTTCCAGGATGCCCTCGGCGTGCGCGCCCTCAGCCGCTTCCGGCCGGGTCCGGAACAGGTCCGAACCGAACTCGCGGTTGCGTTCCATCCACAGGGCATGCAGCAGGATCGGCAACGGGCCGTGGAGACCGGTCGCCCACTCCACGAACCGGCGCAGCCGCAGGGTGCTGGTCAGCATCGGCATCTCGGCGATCGCGGCTGCACCCAGCCCGGCATGGCGCAGGTACGCCAGCGCTGCGGCTTCGCGATGGTCCTCGGACATCCCATGCTGTCCCCACAACCGGACCACCGGCGACTGGGCGTCCTCGAGCATGCAAAAGGCCTTGGCATGCAGCGGCCGGAACAATCCCGCGCTTTGCGCCTGCTCCATGGCGTGGCGAAGCAAGGTCGTCGCCGGGATGTCGTCCTGATGGCGCGCGAACATCGCCGCCAATGGCGAGGCCCGCGTCACCCGCAGCCTCGCCTCGTCCATCAACTTGCAAAGGGCCTCCCGTGTTGCATCGGGTGCATTGGAGACTTCGGAGTCCACTGCCCTGTTTGCCACGGCTCACCTTCCCGACAATGGCGGCACGATGCCCTGGACCGCAACGCCGCCGTCACGATCCTGCGCTGCGGTCGACGCACCCTGTCGACAACGATTCATGGGCCGATCGAATGCCAAGTGCGACCCGGTTGGTGGTTCCTGCGCCCTGCAGTCTGAAACGACACGCGAAAGGGCATCGGCCTGGCGACCAGGCCGCCGCCGAATCGCCGCACTACCAGCAGACGACGTTGTCGCCGCCACCGACCATCTGCAGTTCGACGTCGTGCAACGGGCATACGCCATCCGACACCTCGTCTTGGGTCCGCTCGGTCGACGGTTCGTTGTTTTGGGTCGCGTTCAATTTGGGTTCCATTTGAGCCTCCAGTGGGTGTTCTCCGGGACCGGATCGCCGTTGGCGACCCGTCTCCATACTTAACGATAGTTTGTTGATGATGTCAAGAAAAATAACGTCTGTTAAGTTGCGGGCGCGCGTTCCCGTGCCGCGCGATTGCGCGCGCCCGACAGGAGGGGTCGATCGAGGCTCCGGCGGCGTTGCGCGCGCCGGGCTGGAGGCGCTACCGGGACAGGGCAGCCACGGCGGCGCGCGGCCGCGCGGCCCGCGCCGTGGGGGGATTGGCCTGGCTTGCGGGCACCGATCCGGCCAGCACGTCGTCGCCAAGGTCGAGCAGCTGCTGGCGCTGGCTTTCCGCCTCCCTCCACAGGGCGTTCGCCACGTCCGCGGCGCTCTCGTTGTCCCTGCGGTTGAGGCAAAGATGGAACGCCGTGACCATGGCCAGGTGCTTGAACGGAAGATTCGATGCGAGCGACCGTAATTGGCCGCGCAGGAAATCCTGGCCGGTCCCGTCCTTCGACAAGGACCGCTCGAGCGTGGCCCGCAGCAGGTTGCTCTCCGATTGCCTGAGCATGCGCGATGCACCGCCGCGGCTTTCGTGCAGCCTGACCATCGCGCCGGCCACCTGGTAGCCCCCGAGCGCCAGCATGCAACAGGCCACCGCGTAATCCGCCGGCGACGCCAGCAGCAGATCGGCCACGGCGCCGTCCTCGGCGGCCTGCTTGGCCACCGGCCAATCGGCACGCAGCAGGGCCTCCCACAGCCGGCGCGAGTGGAGGTGGCGGCGGACGAGGTCGTCGTCCACCGCCTGTCCCTTCAGGCGCACGGCGACCTCCCACGCGCGCGCATGCGGGCCGAGGAAGCAGGACATGGCCCCCAGCGAGGACAACAGGCCGGCACGAACGGCGATATCCCCGGCGGACTCGTCCATCCGGCGCAGCCCGCCGTGCGGGGCGGCGGCCGCCTCCGCGGTGCCGCGCGCCGCCGTGGCACGCGCGCGTTGGTGCAACACCATCGCCGCCGCCCGCCCGCCGACGCCCAGCTTCACATACAGGTTGTGCAGGTAGACGCGCGTGGTGCCCACGCTGAGCCCCAGCTTTCCGGCAATGTCCTTGCCGGGCAGGCCGGCCGCCAGCAGCTCGAGAAGCTGCTTGTCGCGCAGGGTGAGTTCGTTCGGCTTGGTCATGGTGAGCCCTTGTCTTCGGTCAGTGCGTCAATGAGGGTCTCGAATCCGTTCAGGCACGGATCGAGGGCGGGATCGACCCCGATGTCGTCGCTTTCCCGCCGGATCATGGTTTCAAACTTGTCGACCAGGTCCGGGTCGAGCTGGGTGCCGGCGGCCGCCCGCAGTTCGCCCAGCGCCGTGTTCATGCTCATCGGCATGCGCCAGGTGCGCGCCGTGACCATGCTGTCGTATGCATCGGCCACGGCGCACAGCCGCGCGCCGATCGGAATGCCCGCCCCGCGCACCCCGGCCGGGTACCCACCGCCATCCCAGTGCGCGTGGTGGTACTGCGCGATGTCCTTGGCCAGTCCCCAGCGCGCATGCCCGGCAATCGACAGCATGGCCGCGCCCGCGTCGCAATGGCGGCGGACCAGGTCCCGCTCGGCCGCGGTGAGCCGGCCGGTGCCCAGGGGCAGCTGCTCGGGCACCGACAACATGCCGATCTCGTGGAGTTGCGAAGCCAGCCCGATCTCGAGCGCCTCCAGCGGCGCGATGCCCGCCTCGCGGGCAAGGGCCTGCGTGAGTGCCCCGACATCGCGACCGTGCACCCCGCGACGGTCGATGCGCAGGCTGGCGGTGGAGGCCAGGCCGTACAACGCGTCCCACTCGGCGGGCTTGCCGGGCACGCCGGCCGCCACCGCACTGCCGGGTTTGCGCGCTTGCCGCCGCTGGTCCCCGGCGCCTTCCAGCGCCTGCGCCAGCTCGACGTTCATGCGCACCTTGCGAATCGCATCGTCGAACACGTAGTCCGACAGCTCGCGCTGGTAGCGCCGCACGTTGTCGTGAATGCCCGCCTCGCCCTCGGCCCATGCCACGAAGGCGAGGGTGTCGCGCAGCACGGAAGGCAGCTTGCGCGAATCGGCCAGGGCGGCCGAAAGCCGCGTCAACCCGACGTCGGTTTCGCCCAGGGTCACCTCGAATGCGCCGCGCACGGTGGCCACCGCGATGTCGGCACGCCGGCCGCCGGCCTTGCGGGCCAGCTCGCCCACGCGCGCCAGGTGATGCTCCGCCATCGGCCGGTCGCGCCGCGCCAGGTGCAGGCGCACCATGTTCCGGTGCAGCAGCAGCAGGCCATAGTCGTCCTGCGGGGTGATGCCCGCCAGGGCCTCGTGCAAGGCTTGTTCCGCGGCCACCAGCCCGTCGGCATACGCACCGAGGTGGAAATGGGCCAGCGACAAGTTGCACAGCGCCGCGAACCGGCTGTGCAAGGGTTCCGGATGGTCCGCCACCGCCGCCAAGGCCCGGCCGAAACAGCGCGCGGCGAGGACGTCGTTCCCGGTGACGCTGAAGCAGGTGCCGATGTTCGTCCAGGTCCGGCTGGCCTCGACGGCGCTGCCGCACGCGTTGGCAGCCGACAGGGCCATGAGGTGGTATTCGATCGCGCGCGCCACGTTGCCGATGTCGGCCATCAACAGGCCGCACGCCGTCAATGTGCGCTGCTCCAGGTTGCGGTCGCCGAGCGTCTCCGCCCAGCGGTGCGCGGCCAGGGCATAGGGAATGGCGATGCCGGCGCTCGCGCCGGCGTACAGGCGGCGGCACAGCACCAGCGAACGCCCCGTCAGCGCATGCAGCTCCGCGGCCGGCAGGTGCACCAACTCCGATCGATGCAGCGCATAGCCATGCTCCTTCACGGCGGCCAGGTCCGCGGCCGCCAGCGCGTGCTCGGCCGCATCGATCCGTGCCACCGGGCCGGGCTCGGCGCCGAGCGATCCCGCCTTCGCGGTTTCAGCGGCTTGTTGCATGCAAGTGGGGCATTCCTGACGCCTCCGCATCGGCGCCCGGGCGTGAAGAAGCGCCGGGCAACACCGGCCATGTTAACACCGGTGCCGGGAGGGAGTAATGAATGTTAACTCCGCTCCCTGGCGCTGTTGTCCTTTGGCCGCGATCGCCGCAGGCCGAAGGGCAGGCGCGCATCGCCCCTGGTGCGCCGCCTTGGCGCCGTTCAACGGCAATGGACTGGACCGGATTCCAATCCGGACCGCGTGTTCAGGGCTTCAGCCTTCCCTTGAACCAGTGCTCGATGGGGGCGGGGTTCCTGCTGAAGAAGCCAGGCTTGGGGTACTGGATGAACGTGCCTTCGATCGTATCGCCACGCACGACGCCCTTCCATGCGAGGCGGCCGTACTTTTCGCTGAAGGTCTCGGTCTCGAAGCTGATGGTGTCGCCAGCCTGCATGGCCTTGTAATCGCCCTTGCCGTAACCCCACTGGTCGCAGGAGCTGGAATGGAACTTGCCGTCCTTGAACGAGAGGATGTCGTCCTTTTCATCGGCGGCTTGCCCCTTGATGCCGGCATCTGCCACGAACACCTTGCCGTCGAGGGTCGCCGCCTGCGCGGCAGCGGACGTGGGAGCCAACGCCATTGCGCTCAGGGCCGCGGACGCCACGAACGCCATCGCCTTGCGGAACATGTGGAGGTTCATGGAAGTCTCCTATCAAGAAAGATCGGAAAGGCGCCGGCCGGAAACCGGCCCCGGACGAGTCGCCACCGTGGTTACATTACACCTGCTGCGCGGGTCCCGTGGCAGCCGGTGTCGACCGTTCACTCTCCTGTCACCTGACCATGAGCGTCCAACAGCAAATCAAGGCGTACATCGCCAGCCAGCCTGAATCCAAATCCGCAGACATGCAGGTGCTGCATCGCCGCATCCTCGAGGCCCTGCCCAAGTGCAAGCAGTGGTTCCTCGATGGCAGGAACAGCGAGGGCAAGGTGGTCTCCAATCCGAACATCGGATATGGGCTGCGCACCATCCAATATGCCGACGGCAGCACGCGCGAGTTTTATCAGATCGGCCTGAGTGCCAACACCACGGGCATCTCGGTGTACATCCTCGGCATTGAGGACAAGACGTATCTGGCCAAGACGTATGGAAAACAACTCGGCAAGGCAAGCGTGACCGGCTACTGCATCAAGTTCAAGGCGCTCAAGGACATCAACGTCGATGTGCTTGAAGCGGCGATACGGGACGGGGTTCAGCGTCAGGCGTGACGCATTGCCAACACGGCACCCCGCAACCGGGCTTGCCCCGGACGCAGGTGCCCGCGCGCCGGCACAGCTCGTTCGTCCCCATTTCCACTTACGGCCGGGCAACCGGCAAGGCGAACCCCACCGGATCGCGATCGGGATCCGCGTTGCCGCGCGGCCGTGAGAACGCGATCGGCCCATGCAGGCGCTCAGCGGGCGAGAAGTGCGCATCGTTGCACGGCTGGCCGAACCCGGCGCTCATCATGATTTCCGGCGCATCCATCTGCGCATGTTGAAGGCCAAACACATGGCCGAACTCGTGCATGGCCATGCCCTGAAACATTCCCCCGCAGTTGTTCGCCCACATTCCCAGCCGAACCCGGCCCGAATCGCTCGTCCCCCCGCCCCGGGCAAAGTAATTTTGCGGATAGAGGTCCCAATCGAAGAACTCGATGTTCAACCAGCCGGGTTGAAAATCGTGCGCAGCACCCGGGCCCGATTCAATGAGGCCAATCTTCACCGTGCCGCGGGTAATCTCGGCGATCGTCCTGTTCAACCCCTCCAGCACGCGTTCGATCGTCGCTTGCGAGACGTTGACACCAGTGCCCGCCGGCGGTGTACTCGTGTCGTTCGGATTGATCTGTTGCGTGCGAACGTAGACGTTCATCGTTTCGGCGCGCCAGCCAAAGATGCCTGCGCCGGGTATGGGCTCGCCACTCTCGGTTTGGCCGCGAGCCAATTGCTGGTAGTACAACAGGGAAAAGGGCGGGGTGAGACTGATGATGTCGGCGACCACCTCGTGCGTGCGTGGCTGCAAGCCCGTTTCTCTCGTCAGGTGGCCGCTGGCTGAAATGGAGACGTACAGTGGCGGCCCCAGCACATTGATCGACCTGGTGAACTGGAAGTTGCCGGCCGCATCCGTTGTGGCCAGAACTGCGCTGTTCTGCCGGTCGACGATCGTGGCGCCCGCCACGGGCGTCGCTAGATTTTGGCTGGCCACGACACGGCCGGAGATGACGACCTGCTCAACCTGGACCTGTTGCAGGACGAACGTCGCCGTGCAGGTTGCAGACGCATTCACCATGACGAAGGCGGAAGATAGGGTGCCACTGCAAGCCCCGGACCAGCCTGCAAAGACTGACCCTGCGGATTCCGTTGCGGTGAGCAAGACAAAGGCGCCTGGATTGAAGCTGGCGCTGCAAGACGCACCGCAGTTGATGCCTGAGGGCATGGAAACGACGCTGCCCGCACCGCTGCCGGCCTTGACAATGGTCAGCGCGGAGCCCTCGGTGAATTCTGCGTTGCATGTGTTCCCGCCGGTGACGACCACTTGCGTGCTGGCCGACGTTCCGGCACAGGTCCCCGACCAGCCCGCAAAGGTGGAAAACGCGTCAGGGGTTGCGGTCAGCGTGACGATCGCATTGCCATTGAAGTAGCGCATGCACGCCACCGGGGACTTGGGTCCGCGTACGGTGGTGAGGCAATCCGGACTCGCCGGACTTGAGGTGACTTTGCCGGCGCCCGTTCCTGAGATTTGCACCGTCAGCAAGGCGGGGTTCACAAGCAGGCCGTATCCCGCCCGGGCCTTGACTGCGGCAAGGTCCGCAGCCGTGATGGAACCCGACAGATTGATATCGAGCGGATAGTTGCTTGCATCGATCGCTTGGCCTGCGCGCCCCTTGACCGCGTTGATGTCGTTGGCGGTGATGGATCGGCTGCCATTGGTGTCGCCGAACAGGAACCCGGCCGAAACCTCGATGTCGGCCGACCCGTTGACGGAAGTCAGCCGCATTCGGACGCGGCTGTTGTCGGGGATGCCGGTCAGGGTGACGATGATTTCCGGTCCGCCCAGGCTGCCGACCGTGGCTGAACCGATGGCGGCGCCATTTCCATCGACGGCCGAAACGTCACCGATTGCGGTAATGGCGGTGTCGAATCGAAACACCAGGTGGTGTCCGGTGCCGATCGCCCGGGGCTCCACGGACACCGCGCCGTCCATGGCGACATTGTGGGCCACGAGGAGGTCGAACGTCCCAGACGCCCCATGAACCTTGCGCGAATGCACGGAGAGCAAGGCAGGACTCGCCAACACATGCATGCTTGCGAGCAACGTGATGGCCAGGATCAGGCAACGCATCATGCAGGGAGAGTCCTTCAACAAGCGATGGGGTCGATCCGGTAGAGGCTTCCAATCCATGCGGCCGGACGGGATGGATGTCGTGGCCGGCAACCAACAAGCCACTCTGATGTGCATTACGCAAAACCTGCGGGTGACGGGACAAGCAGCAACAAAAGTACAGGAGCATTGCCAGCAGCGCCGGGATGGCAGGGCATCCGCCGCGCCATTCCCGGACACTTCCGCGCCCAGCATGGCGAAATTTAGGGGCTGGCAAGGCTTGTCGCCACGGCCGGGAAGCCAAATGACGCTGACCTCTTCAAATGCGAAGAGTCAACGGGGGAATGGCGCTCAAGCCTAGGGACCCAGCAGGATGGAATGCATCCGCCCGGTGTTGCCCTCGGCCGTGCCAGCCACCCCGTGCGCCGGCATCGGCAGGAAGGGACCAATCCGCCAGGTGTTTGCCCCAGCGGGACGGACCTCGAAAGTGGCCTCGATGCGGAATGGTCAGCCGCGGGTGGTGCCTTGCCTCATCCGTTCTTTGCATCGACTCCGGGGATGGAAACGGGGACGGGTCCGCCGTAGTGGCCGATCATTGCTGCGCCGGGGGCGTCGCCTGAAACCCCGGCAGGATGCGGTCACGCAGCCATACCAGCGGCTCCAGGGCATTCGGCTGGTTGAAGCGCGTGCCGGTGAATGCCGCCACGGCACGGAGTTCCGGCATCACGACGAGATAGTTGCCCCCGTTTCCCCACGCCATCAGGAGACGCGTCTTGGGCAGGTTCGCCAAGGAGGTTTCGTCCACCCACCAAAGATAGCCATAGCGCTGCTTGCGCCCGGGAATCTCCGTGTGCGCGGTCGTGGCGCGCAAGATCCATCCGGCCGGCACGACCTGCCGTCCCTGCCAGCGGCCCTGCGCCAGGACCAGCTCGCCGATGCGCGCAAAGTGGCCGGGTTGCAATCGCAAGTGTCCGCCACTGTCGACCTGGCGGCCACCAAGCCAAGTGTCCCATCGTTCGCCGCGGATGCCGAGCGGCTCAAACAAGTGTTCGCGTGCGAATCGGTCCAGGGGCATGCCCGCGGCGCTGGCGATGATGGCGCCCAGTGCAATGACGTTGCCGGTGCAATATGAGAAGTGTGTGCCGGGAGCATCGCGCGACGGCAGCGCGGCCCAGAAGGCCAGCCAATCGCGCCGTTCGTACATGGTGTCTTCGTGCCCCGGAGATCCCGGCGACCAATCGTCGCAATCGAGGCCGCTGCGCATGGTGAGCAAGTCCTCCACCGTCATGGCGGCCTTGCGCGGGTCCGATTCCAGTGCTTTTCGGTGTTCCGGCAACAGCGCCGCAACGCGAGACTTGACCGAGGGGACGTGGCCGCGCGCGATGGCAATGCCGGCCAGCAATGCGGTGATCGACTTCGTGGCCGAACGAAGGTCTGGCGGTTTCGAACGCAATCCCGGATCGGTGTACGCGGCCAGCGATGTCGAACCGCGGACCAGGTGAAACGAAGTGATCCCAGGGTGCCTGTTCGCGGCCAGCTCCGTCGAGAGGGTATCGGCGCTGGCCTGCAGGATCACGGTGGCATTTGGACCATCGCTGGAGTGCACTGAGGCTGGGATCGCCAGCCCGATGCTTGCAATCAATACCAGGCGTATCACCGGGAAAGGATCCTTGGTGGAGGTGGCATCAGGCGGTGGGGGAGCGGGTCAACAAGCCCGGCGGAAACTTCCCGGCGAGCGACTCGGCATCGGCAGTGAAGATCTGGAACACGGCGTCCTTGGAGCGGAGCAGGTGCTTCCGGTCCGCGCGCGTCGCAATCTGCAGGTACGTTCCCAGCACCTCCGCCTGTTCCACGGATACGGCGACAATGGTCTCATCCTCCGGTCCCGGCGCATGTCCGGGAAGCCAGAAGTCGATGTCCTT
>JAEUMZ010000062.1 GCA_016790765.1 Betaproteobacteria bacterium | reverse complement strand
ACGGTCCCAGGGGCCCAGCGCCCTGCGGCTTTGGTTGATCATCGTGCGCAGTCCGGTGTACTCCAGGCTGACCGATTCGAGCGCCTCGATGCGCTCGCGGCCGCCATGCGCCTGCAACGCCTTGTCGATGGCCAGGCGTGCGCGGCGGTAGGACTCGAACGTGCCGCCGCCGGGCGGGGGCGCGGCCTCCAACGCGCCCGCACCGAGCGTGCATATCAGCAGGGCCACAGGTGCGAGGTTCATGCAGCGCGGCGCCTGGGGAAGCGTACCGTGGCCGGCGCTCCGCACGGAGACATCGCGTATCCCCCGGTGCCGTGGCCTACGGAAACAGGATCGCCAGGTACTGCAGCAGCACCCATGCCGCCAGGATGCCCACCGCGAGGATCAACAGGCGCGAGTGCTTCCTGTACGCGGCCTTGCCTTCGGGCGTGAGCCACTGGTCCATGAACTTCCGCGAGTTGAACAGGTACAGGAAAATCAGCAGCGCGCCGACCGCGCTCACGTAGAGCTGGGCCGCGTTGAGCCACCAGGCGAGATTCATGTAGGTCCTCCGGCAGGTTGTTCCTGCGATGTGCGCCGAACCAGTCTAGCATCGGCGGCGCGGAGCGTCGGGAACCGGTCACCCCGTGGCGATTCGAACCCGTCACCCGTCACCCGTCACCCGTCACCCGTCACCGCGCACCGCACGCACGCGCGGCATCAGCATCGCCGTCGGGATGAAGATCAGCGGCACCAGCGGGTAGTAGATCGTCAGGTACCAGTATTTTTCCAGGTAGCTCCAGCCGTGGCCGAGATAGAGGCCGCAATAGAGCATGTCGTACACGGCCAGCGGCACGGAGTAGTAGAACGAAATCCACAATGCGCGCGACATGCGCGCCGCCGGCCGCACGCGACCGAGCATGGCCAGCGCCAGCAGGGCGATGCCGGCCGTCAAGAGGTTGGTGGCGATGGCCACGCCGAACAGGGAGTACTGCTGGTAGTAGTCGGGCCACCCGAGCACCCAGAAGGCGGCCCAGACGACCGTCGCCTGGCCCAGCAAGCGGAGGTGCGATCTTCCACTCATGGCATGGTCCTTGCAATCAATGCGGGACGGCAGTGTAACGCAGGCCACCGGGCCCCTTGGGCTGCCCCGGGCCGCGGGAAACGTGCCTTGGAGTAGCATGGACGCCACAAGCACCGCCATGAACAAGACTGACGAGGGGAGCCAGGCCGCAACGGCGATGGCAGCCGGCGCGGCACAGGCCGACGCCGATGCCGCGCCCTTGATCGCGCTCTGGGAATCCGATGCGCTGGACCCGCCGGCCATCACGGCGGCGGCCGCGCGTCTCGACGCCGCCGCCAGCGACGGCGCACGCGCCTGGGCGTGCTTCCTGAACGCCTATGTGGCGATCCGCGCCGGGCAGATGGACGAGGCGCAGGCCCTGATCGCGGCGTGCCGCGAAGCGGCCGATCCGGACGTGCCGCGGGTGGCGAGCCTGGTGCGCATGCTCGATGCGTTTGCCGCCTCGCTGCGCGGCCAGCACGAGGCCGCGCTGGCGCACTATGCGGCCGCCCTGCACGGCGCGCATTCCGGCCTCACCGAATTCGACCGCGCCGTGGTGCACGGCAACTTCGGCACCGCGCTGTGGATGGCCGGCGACCTGCAGCACGCCGCCATGCGCCTGATGGACAGCCTGGCCACCATGCGCGAACTGCGCCACCACCAGCGCACCATGGTGGTGATGTGCAACCTGGGCCAACTGCTGGTCGACCTGGGCGACCCGGCCTCGGCCGTCGAGCTGCAGCGCGAGCTGGCGCAGATGCACGAGGCCGCCGCGCACCCGCGCCTGCGCGTGGTGGTGCCGGTATTGTCGCTGTCGATCCACCTGGCGCGCCACGACGGGCCTGCCGCCCACGCGGCGGCGCAGGCGCTCGAGCCGATCCTGGATGCGCAGCCGTTGGTCGAATCGGAAAACCAGATCCCGCCCGCCCTGGCCGAGGCGTTCCTGGCCGGCGGCGACATCGCGCGCGCCGAGGCCTGGCTCGGGCGCGGCGATGCCTTGATCGACCCTGCGCGGCATGTGCGTGCCCATGCGCGCGCGCAGCGTGCGCGTGCGCTGCTGCTGCTGGCACAGGGTCAGCCGGCGGCTGCACTGGACCTGGCGCGTGCGGCCGAGGCCGCGCTGGCGGCCGACCACTACCCGGTGGGCTGGTGCGAATCGCTCGAAACCGTGGCCGAGTGCGAAGAGGCGTGCGCCGATTTCGCCGCGGCATTGAAAACCCGCAAGCGCCACGCCGGGGCGCTGCGTCACCTGGCCGACAATGCCAACCGCTCAAGGCACTATTTCCTGGAAAGCCAGTTCCGCCTGGCGCGCATGGTCAACGAGCGCGACCGCGCGCAGGCCGAATCCGCCCTGCACGAACGCCACGCGCGCGACCTGGAGGACGTCAACCACCGGCTCGAGGAACACCTCGCGGAAGTCGAGGCGCTGCGCCGCGAACTGGCCGAGCAGGCGGTGCGCGATGCGCTCACCGGTCTCTACAACCGGCGCCGCATCGAATCGATGTGGGCGCCGATGCGCGAGGCGGCGCGGCGCGAGGGACGGCCGCTGGCGGTGGCGATGGTGGACATCGACCACTTCAAGCAGTTGAACGACGAATTCGGCCACGCGGCCGGCGACGAGGTGTTGAAGCGCGTGGCGGTGCACCTGCTGCGCGCGTTCCGCAGCGAGGACTTGGTGATGCGCTACGGCGGCGAGGAGTTCTGCATCGTCACGTCCTCGCTCAACGGCGTGCAGCTGGCCGCGCGGCTCGACGGCGTGATGAAGGGGTTGGCGAGCGGCGAGCGGCGCGAGCAACGCGGGCCGAGCCCGCCGGCGTTTTCCGGCGGCGTGGCGCTGGTGGGCGAGTCGGAGTCCTTCGAGGCCGCCGTGCAGCGCGCGGACAGCGCGCTCTACCGCGCCAAGGCGGCGGGACGCGCGCGCATCTTCCTGGCCGGCGGCGAGGGGACCGGCAGCGCATGAAGCCGGCCGACCTGCTGGTGGTCGGCCTCGGCGCGATGGGCAGCGCGGTGGCGTACCACGCCGCGCGGCGCGGACTCCAGGTGATCGGCATCGACCGCTTTGCGCCCCCGCATGTGCGCGGCTCCACGCACGGGCAATCGCGCATCACGCGCGAGGCGATCGGCGAGGGCGAGCAGTTCGTGCCCCTGGCGCGGCGCTCGCACATGCTGTGGCGCGAACTGGAATCCGAAACCGGCGCAAGCCTGCTGCACGCCTGCGGCGGGTTGATCGTCGCGCGCCGCGGCGCGGCCAGCCGCATGCACGCGCAGGCGGATTTCTTCGGCACCACGGTGCGCGCGGCACGGCGCTTCGGCATCGCGCACGAGATCCTCGATGCGGCCGCCATCCGCGCGCGACCGGCGTTCACGCGTTTTGCAGTGGAGGACGACGCGCAGGGCTACTTCGAGCCAGGCGCCGGGTGGCTCGACCCGGAAGCCTGTGTCGGCGCACATCTCCAGCGCGCCCGCGCGATGGGTGCGCACCTGCTGACGGACACGGCCGTGCAGCGCGTGGACACTGCGGGCACGCAGGTGGTGGTGCACACCGCGCGGGGGGCCTTCACCGCCGCGCGCCTGGTCATTGCGGCCGGGGCGTGGCTGCCGCAACTGGCGCCGCAGTTCGCGCCCGGCCGGCTGGTCGTGCGCAGGCAGGTGATGTTCTGGTTCGCCGACGACGCGCCCCGCCGCGACGAACCGGTGTTCATCTGGCACTGGGGCGAGGGCGAGGACGCGGTGTTCTACGGCTTTCCCGGGCGCGATGGCGCCATCAAGATGGCGGCCGAAACGCTCGCCGGCAGCACGCCGCCGGAGGCCGTGGACCGCGTGGTACGACCGGACGAAAGCGCCGCGTTCTTCGAGCGCCATGCACGTACACGCATCCGCGGCGCACTGGCGGATTGCGTGCGCGCCGCCACCTGCCTCTACACGATTGCGCCGCGCGCCAACTTCGTGATCGACACGTTGCCCAATTGTTCAAACGCGATCGCCGTGACGGCGTGTTCAGGCCACGGCTTCAAGCATTCCGCCGCCATCGGCGAGGCCGTGGCGCAGTGGGTGGAGAACGGCAAACGGCCCGAGGTGCTCGGGCCGTTTGCTTTGGGACTGCAGGGATGACCGGTCAGAACGCGGCGGTGCTGGCCGGGCCGCTGGCGATGATGGTGCCGTCGTCCTTGCGCAACGTCACGTAGGCGATGGGGGCCTTGGTGTCCATGGCGAACTTGAGCGCGGTGCGGCCGGAGATGCTGCTGAACTGGTTGGCCGCGGTGAGGCGGACTTCGACCGGCTCGCTGGCGCCGACGGTGGCGTAGTAGCGCCCGGCGGCCTTGCTGAAGGTCAGGCGCGAACCGTCGTCCATGTCGTACGTGCCCTTGAATTCCTTGAACACGTCGGCGGCCTGGATGCGCGTGAGGTTGGTGGCCTGCACT
>JAEUMZ010000044.1 GCA_016790765.1 Betaproteobacteria bacterium | reverse complement strand
CTTGCCTTGGTGCCGGGCGTCGAAGTGGCCCCTCACCCGGGTGACGGGCGGATCGTGATCGTGCTGGAGGACGTCGACGCGGTCACGCGCGCAGTCAACGACGACTCCGGCGACAGTGCCGCCGCACGCTTTGCCCGGATTGCCCAATGGCCGGAAGTCTTGGCGGCCTCGCTGGTTTACGAGTATTCCGGCCCCGATGCACCGCCGCCCGGTTCCGAGCAATCCAACGACTTCCACGATTGGCGCAGCCCGCCGGGCGCGCCCCCCAACCCACGCACACGCACCCGCAGGGACCCCGCATGAACTTCAATCGCAGAGACTTCCTGAAATCGCAGGCGCTGGCGGCCACGACCGCCGCGGCCGGTTTCCCCATCGCCGTCGTGGCCCAGGACGCCACCCCACCCAAGACTGCCGCCGACGTGGCCGTGCGCTGGGACAAGGCGCCTTGCCGCTTCTGCGGCACCGGTTGCTCGGTGGTGGTGGGCGTGCAGAACGGCCGCGTGGTGGGCACGCAAGGCGATCCGGAATCGCCCGTCAACAAGGGCTTGAACTGCGTGAAGGGCTACTTCCTGTCCAAGATCATGTACGGCAAGGACCGCCTCACCACGCCGCTGATGCGCAAGAAGGACGGCAAGTACGACAAGAACGGCGAGTTCACCACCGTGAGCTGGGACGAGGCCTTCGACCTCATGGCCGCGAAATGGAAGGAGGCGCTGAAGAAGGACGGTCCCGGCGCAGTGGGCATGTTCGGCTCCGGGCAGTGGACCATTTTCGAGGGCTACGCGGCGGCGAAACTCTGGAAGGCGGGCTTTCGCTCCAACAACCTCGACCCGAACGCGCGCCACTGCATGGCCAGCGCGGTCACCGGCTTCATGCGCACCTTCGGCATCGACGAGCCGATGGGCTGCTACGACGACATCGAGGCCGCCGACGCGTTCGTGCTGTGGGGCTCGAACATGGCCGAGATGCACCCGGTGCTGTGGACGCGCATCACCGACCGGCGCCTGTCGAACCCGCACGTGAAGGTGGTGGTGCTGTCCACTTTCGAACACCGCAGCTTCGACTTGGCCGACCAAGGCGTCATCTTCGTGCCGCAGACCGACCTCGCGATCATGAACTACATCGCGAACTACCTCATCACCCACGACAAGGTGAACAAGGCGTTCGTGGCCAAGCACGTCAACTTCAAGAAGGGCGCCGACGACATCGGCTATGGCCTGCGGCCCGCGCACGCGCTGGAAAAGGACGCGAAGAGCAACGGCTACCCGGGCGCCGACGGCAAGCCGAAGGGCAACCCGAACGACTCCACGCCCAGCACGTTCGAGGAGTTTGCCAAGTTCGTCTCCACCTACACGGCCGAATACACCAGCAAGCTCTCGGGCGTGCCGGTCAAGCAGCTCGAGGACCTGGCGAAGATCTACGCGGACCCGAAAACCAAGGTGATGTCGCTGTGGACCATGGGCTTCAACCAGCACACGCGCGGCACCTGGGCCAACAACATGGTGTACAACCTGCACCTGTTGACCGGCAAGATCAGCGAGCCGGGCAACAGCCCCTTCTCGCTCACCGGCCAGCCGTCCGCCTGCGGCACCGCGCGTGAGGTCGGCACCTTCGCGCACCGCCTGCCGGCCGACATGGTGGTGACCAACCCCGAGCACCGCAAGCACACCGAGGAGATCTGGCAACTGCCGCCGGGCACGCTCAACGACAAGATCGGCCTGCACGCGGTGGCGCAAAGCCGCGCGCTCAAGGACGGCAAGCTGAAGTGCTACTGGACCTCGACCACCAACAACATGCAAGCCGGCCCCAACGTCAACGGCGAGATCCTGCCGGGCTGGCGCAATCCGGAAACATTCGTGGTGGTGAGCGATGCCTATCCCACGGTCAGCGCGATGGCCGCGGACCTGGTGCTGCCGTCGGCCATGTGGGTGGAAAAGGAAGGCGCGTACGGCAACGCGGAGCGCCGCACGCAGTTCTGGCGCCAGCAGGTCAAGGCCCCGGGCGACGCGCGCTCGGACCTGTGGCAATACATCGAGTTCTCCAAGCGTTTCCGGATGGAAGACGTATGGACACCCGAGCTGCTGGCCAAGAAGCCGGAGTACAAGGGCAAGACGCTGTTCGACGTGCTGTACAAGAACGGCAAGGTCAACAAGTTCCCACTCGGCGACGTGGCGAAGGTCAATGGCAGATACATCAGGAACTACGCCAATGACGAATCGACCGCGCTGGGCTTCTACCTGCACAAAGGCCTGTTCGAGGAGTACGCCGAGTTCGGCCGCGGCCATGGCCACGACCTGGCGTCCTTCGACACCTACCACGAGGTGCGCGGGCTGCGCTGGCCGGTGGTGGACGGCAAGGAAACGCTGTGGCGCTTCCGCGAGGGCTCGGACCCCTATGTGAAAAAGGGCGAGGGCATCCGTTTCTACGGCCACAAGGACGGCAAGGCGGTGATCTTTGCCCTGCCTTACCAACCGGCCGCCGAATCGCCGGACAAGGAGTTCGACCTGTGGCTGTGCACCGGCCGCGTGCTGGAGCACTGGCACACCGGCACCATGACACGCCGCGTGCCCGAGCTGCACAAGTCGATCCCCGAGGCCGTCATCTACATGAACCCGGACGACGCCAAGTCGCGCGGCATGCAGCGCGGCATGCAGGTCAAGGTGCAGTCGCGCCGCGGCGAGATCCTCTGCCAGCTGGAGACCAAGGGCCGCAACAAGCCGCCCAAGGGCCTGGTGTTCGTGCCGTTTTTCGACGAAGGGCGGCTCATCAACAAGCTCACGCTCGATGCCACGTGCCCGATTTCCAAGGAAACGGACTTCAAGAAATGCGCGGTGCGCGTGGTTCGCGTCTAGTGCAACTCCCTACGGATGACAACATGAGACTCCAACAAACCCTGAGCCACGCCGGGCTGGTGGTGGCGGTGGCATTCGTGGCCGCCCTCGGCGCCGGTATGGCCGTGGCGGCCGGCCCTGCCAAGGCGCAAGAAGTGAAACTGCAAGGCCTGCGCGGCGGCACGCCGCTCAACCGGGACAATCCGCCCACCGCTTCGCACCAGGAGCGCGATCATGCGGTGTCCGACCGCGACTTCGTGCAGCAACCACCGCTGATCCCGCACACCACGGCGGGTTACCAGATCACCCGGAACTTCAACAAGTGCATGGATTGCCATGCATGGCAGAAGACCAAGACCAGCGGCGCAACCAAGGTGAGCGTGACGCACTTTCGCAACCGCGAGGGCCAGGAGCTGGACAACGTGAGTCCGCGCCGGTACTTCTGCACGCAGTGCCATGTGGCACAAACCGACGCCAAGCCGCTGGTGGAGAACACCTTCCAGCGCGCGCGCGGATTGCAATGAGCGAGAGGAACGACGGCATGGATGACCGCACCGCACCTGCGACACTGCCCGCCAAAGCACGCCGCTGGGTGAAGTGGGCCTGGGGCATCGCCACCAGCATGGTGGGCCTCGCGTTCATCGGCGGCATCCTGTTCTGGGGCGGATTCAACACGGTGATGGAGGCGACGAATACCGAAACCTTCTGCATCTCCTGCCACGAGATGGAAAAGAACGTCTACGCCGAATACCGCAACACCATCCACTACCAGAACCGCACCGGCGTGCGCGCCACCTGCCCCGACTGCCATGTGCCGAAAGACTGGGGACCGAAGATGGTTCGCAAGATCCAGGCCAGCAACGAGTTGCTGCACAAGGTGCTGGGCTCGATCGACACACCGGAGAAGTTCAACGCCAAGCGCGCGGAACTGGCGCAGCACGAGTGGGACCGCATGAAGAAGAACGACAGCCGCGAGTGCCGCAACTGCCACAATTTCACCTTCATGGACTACGCCGAACAGAACCGCCGCTCGGCACGCATCCACCAAGCCGCCTTCGAGGCACGCGGCACCTGCATTGACTGCCACAAGGGCATTGCGCACACCCTGCCGGCGATCGAGCAGAACATCGGTGCACCGAAGGTGTCCCTGGATGGGCAGGTGGAGCAGGTGGCAGGACCGCGCGGCGGCTCCTGAACGCACCGACCGGCGAGGCGAGCACGTGCACGCCCTGGCCCTCGTGGGCGTCGCGCTCGCACTGTTGGTGCTGGCGGCTGTTGCAGCGATCGCGCTTGGGGCAGCACGCTGGTCGTCCGGCACCGCCACTTTGCGCGCCGAACTGGACGCCACGCGGGAACCGCACGCGCCGGCCGGGTACGACCCGCGCGACATCGAGGTCCTTCCGCCTCCGGTGAAGCGGTACTTGCGCGCCGCACTGACGCCCGGGCAGCATCTCGTTGCCGCGGTGCACCTCTCGCACGCGGGCCAGTTCAACATGGGCGAGGCGGAAGCGCGATGGAAGCCGTTCAAGTCGACCCAATTGACCGTCACGCGACGGCCCGGTTTCGACTGGGACGGCCGCATCGCCATGGCGCCGGGCCTCAATGCTTGCGTGCACGACGCCTACGTCGCCGGTGAGGGACGCCTGCATGCCGCGTTCCTTGGCTGGTTCACCCTCGTGGACCAGCGCGGCACGCCCGAACTCGCGAGCGGCGAACTGATGCGCTTCCTGGCCGAGACCCCCTGGTACCCGACCGCGCTGTTGCCCGGCCAGGGCGTGCGTTGGGAGGCCCTCGATGATCGGTCAGCACGCGCGACACTCACCGATGGCGCGACGACGGTCTCGCTCGACTTCCGGTTCGATGCCGACGGCCTGATCGCATCTGTGCGTTCACCCGCGCGGCATCGCAGCGTGGGCGACAAGACGGTGCTGACCCCGTGGGTGGGGCGGTTCTGGAATTACGAGGATCGTGAAGGCATGCGCGTCCCGCGTGAGGGCGAAGTGGCGTGGGAGATGGCTGAAGGCTTGCGGCCCTATTGGCGGGGACACCTCGATTCGATCGCGTTCGAATTCGCGCAGCAGCGAGGCTTGAATTCAAGAGGTGGTGGGCCGTGAAGGATTCGAACCTTCGACCTACGAAGTGAGACCGGGAATTCGCGGAGCACTGCTCCGCGCCGGCCGAACGAGTCCGCTGCGGCCCGACGGACTGGATGCGGCCACTGCAAACGAAAACGCCGCCCAGTCTGGGCGGCGCTTCTTTGGAAACTTGGTGGGCCGTGAAGGATTCGAACCTTCGACCTACGGAGTGAGGCCGGGAGTTCGCGGAGCACTGCTCCGCGCCGGCCGAACGAGTCCGCTGCGTTCGCAACACATCACCAGTGCACAACGAAGGGGGCTGAAACCAAGAGGTGGTGGGCCGTGAAGGATTCGAACCTTCGACCTACGGATTAAGAGTCCGCTGCTCTACCAACTGAGCTAACGACCCCTCTTGGACATCCACAAAAGCACGCCAAGCATTGCGCTTGGCGTTGAAACTGGTAGGCCGTGCTGGATTCGAACCAGCGACCAACGGATTAAAAGTCCGCTGCTCTACCGACTGAGCTAACGACCCGGATGTCGATCGCTGTTACGACCTACGGAGCCAAAAATTATAGCAAAGCCGTTGCTTGACGGTCAAACCCGACCGCGCGCGGGCTATTCTTCCTGCATCATCCGCCAGTACTGGTATTTCAACGTCGCCCAGCAGGCCGCAATCATGGCGCCAAGCGCCAGGAAAGAGCCCAGTGCCAGCGTGGACAGGCCGGTCACCCCCTGCCCGATGGTGCAGCCCATGGCCGTGACCCCGCCCGCGCCCATCAGCATGGCCCCTGCGATGTGGTTGCGCGTGTCGGCCACGCTGGCAAATCCCTCCCAGCGAAAGCGCCGGAACGCGAGCGAATACGCGAGCGCGCCCAGGATCATGCCCGCCGCCGTCGCGATGCCGAAGGTGACGATCAGCGACTTGTCACTCCACAGCATGAGCAGTTCCAGGCTATAGGCCATCGGTGCCACGAATGTGAGCGATTCAGGTGCCTTGCTGTTGGTGCCGAAGTAGGTGTTCTCCAGCGTGTCCGGATTCTCCGCGAACCCCAGGTGCGCGCTCAGGTACCAGCCCGCCACCACGGCCAGGCCATAGCCGAGGCCGCCCATCCAGCCGTCGGCGCTGGACCGGAATTCGCGGCCGGCCAGCACGAAGGCCAGCAGGGCCAGGCCAATCACGGTGCCGCAGGCCAGCTGGGCCTGCTTGGCCGACGCGCCGAACAACACGGCACCCAGTTCCTGCGTAGCAACCCCGCGCGCGGCGAAGTCGATCTGGACCGCATCCAGCGTGTTCACGCGCCACACGCCGAACAGTCCTTTCATGGCCATGTACGCGGCGATGCCCATGAAGACGAACACCACCACCGATTTCACGTTGCCCCCGCCAATGCGCACCAGCGTTCGGCTGCCGCAACCGCTCGCCAGCGTCATGCCCACGCCGAACATGGCGCCGCCCACGATGTAGGAAAGCCAGGTGAATGCGGGGCGCACGTAGAACGCCTTGGACAAATCGATCAGTCCCGCCGCATAGAGGCCCTGCGCCCCGAGGATCGCCACGGCCATCGCCAGGACCCACATGCGCATGCGCGTCCATTCGCCCATGTTGACGATGTCCGACACGGCGCCGAGCGTGCAGAACTGCGTGCGCGCGGAAATCGCGCCCAGCACGAAGGCAATGGCAAAGGCGCCCCACGCGACGGTGGACGCTAGGGTGGCAGCTGTATTCAAGGGCGATGGTGTGAGCGAATCGGGCCCTTATTTTACGGGCGCCGCCCGGCCGTCTATTTGCCGCCGCGCAGGTTCCAGGCGTCCACCGCCAGACAACGGGCCCACAGGTTCACCGCCTCGACCTGGGTCGCCAGACGGTGCTTCTTGCGGAAGCGTTCGAGCATCTGAATCTGCTGCTCCGAGAGGCCGGGCCGGCCATCCGCGCCGACTCCGAGGCGCGGCATTTCCTGCACCATCTGCGCCCCACAGGGACATTCGACCACACCGACCAGGCCGTCGCGCACATAGGAGGACACCTCGTTGTCGCTGCAGAACGGGCAAGGCTTCAACTCGACAGTGCGAAGGTTGTCCTGATCGAAAACGCTGGTCATGACGGGGGCTTGGACTCGGAATGTGAACCAGTCTATCGCGACCGCGCCGTGCGGTCGTTACAGATTGCAAACTCCAGAATATACGCGGCGTTCGGGCCGGCATGGCCCGGGACGCCATACCGGTCCTAGGCTTTTGTGTAGCGCGTGGGGTCCGCGATGCCTGCCGCAACGAATCCTTCGCGCCGCAAGCGGCAGGAATCGCATGCGCCGCAGGCGCGCCCTTCCGCATCCGCGCGATAACAGGAAACGGTCATTGCATAGTCCACGCCGAGCCGGGTGCCCTCGAGAATGATGTCCGCCTTGGTCAGGTGAATGATCGGCGCGTGGATGGTGAGGCCCTGGCCCTCGACGCCGGCCTTGGTGGCCAGGCGCGCCATGGCCTGGAACGCGGCCACGTACTCCGGCCGGCAATCCGGGTACCCGGAATAGTCCACCGCATTCATGCCGGCGAAGATGTCTGCGGCTCCGATCGTCTCTGCCCAGGCCAGCGCCAGCGACAGGAAGATCGTGTTGCGCGCCGGGACGTAGGTGACCGGGATGCCGGATGTGGGCGCGGTCGGCACATCGATGCGCGCATCGGTCAACGCCGACCCGCCCCAAGCGGTGAGGTCGAGCTTGGCGATGCGATGCGCGACAGCACCGCCGGCCTGGGCGACGCGCCGGGCGGCGTCCAATTCGGCATGGTGTTTCTGCCCGTAGTCGATGGACAGGGCATGGCAGGCAAACCCGCGTTCGCGCGCGATGGCGAGGACGGTGGCGGAATCGAGGCCGCCGGAAAGCAGAAGGATGGCCGGTGTCATGGACATCGCACGGTGGCTACACGCCGCGCTTCTCGCCCCACAGAACCTTGTGCAGCTGGAGCTGCAGCCGGACGGGCAGGCCATCGGCAAGGATCCAGCAGGCAAGGTCGGCGGGCGCCACCTGGCCGAACGCGGGGGACATTAGCACCGTGCAGGTGCGATCCAACGCGTGGCGCGCGATGACTTCCTTCGCCCAGTCATAGTCGGCACGATCGACGAGCACGAACTTCACTTCGTCGTGCGCCGTGAGGTGTGCGAGGTTTTCCCAGCGGTTCTTGTCCACTTCCCCGGAACCCGGTGTCTTGATGTCCACGATGCGCGACACGCGTGCATCGACGGGTGAAATGTCGATCGCTCCGCTGGTCTCCAGCGACACCGAATACCCGGCATCGCACAGCGCGGAAAGCAGTGAGAGGCAGTTCTTCTGCGCCAGCGGCTCGCCCCCGGTCACGCACACGGTGCGCGTGGCGTGGGTCGCCACTTCGGCCAGCACGTCGTCGAGGGTGCGCGTGCTGCCCTCATGGAACGCATAGGCGGTATCGCAATAGCCGCACCGCAGCGGGCACCCGGTAAGCCGGACGAACACGGTGGGCAAACCCACGCGCGTCGATTCGCCCTGCAGGGAGAAGAACACCTCGTTGATGCGCAGTTCATCCGCGCGCGCACTTTTCGGCCCCGCGGCCGGGCCCGTCCCCTGCCCTTCGGCGTTGCGAGGAATCGCAGCAGGAATCCGGGTCACCGACGTCATGGACGGGTCAGCGTCTGAGCGCTGCGAGACGCATGCGCGCCTTGGCGGCGGCGTCGGACATCGGGTAACGCGCGATGATGTCCTCAAGGGTGTTGCGGGCCGCGCCCAGGTCGGCGGTCTCGATCTGCACATTGGCGATCTCGAGCATCGCGTCGGGGGCCTTGGGCGAGTCGGGAAAATTCTTCAGCAGCGCATCCTGCGCCGCACGTGCGGCCACGTAGTCCTTGAGGTTGCGGTGGCTGATGCCGATCCAGTACTGGGCGTTGGCCACCAGGCTGCCCGCCGGGTAATCGGTCATGTAGATCTGGAAGGCGCGGATGGCGGCGGCGAAATCGTTCCGCTTGAACGCGTTCGACCCGACGTCATAGGCGTCTTCCTCTTTTTTTTTCAGCGCCGCCGCTTGCTGCGGCGTCAGCGGCTTCGCAGCCGGTGCGGCGGGCGCCGAAGCCGCAGGCGTCGGGGCTGCGGCCGGCGTCGCGGGCGGCGTCACCACCGGGGGAACCACGGCGGCGGCGGGTGCAGCACCGCCCTCGGGGGGCAGTCCTTCGAGCTTCCTCAGCCGCGTGTCGATGTCGAGGTAGAAATCCTTCTGGCGCTTGGCCAACTGGTCGTTCTGGTTGGCCAGCACCTCGATCTGGCCCCTGAGCTTGGCGATCTCGCCGTTGAGCTGCTCGATCTGGTTCAGGAGCTGGATGATGCCGAGGTTCCTGACCGAGTCGTCCAGCCGCCCGATGCGCGCGTCGATGTCGGTGATGCGCTTGTCGATCTCGGCACGCAGCTGCGCGACTTCCTTGCGCGCGTCCTCGTCAAAAATGCCTGCGGCGGCAGGGGTGACTGCCGCCGCGACCAGGATTGCAGCGATGCCCGCCTTCAAACGCATCAACTACTCGCCGTCGTAGACGATTTCCACGCGGCGGTTCTGCGCCCACGCGGCCTCGTCGTGGCCATTGGATTTCGGCTTGTCCTCGCCGAAGCTCACGGTCTCGACACGCTCGTTGCCGACCCCCAGGACCGACACGGCCTTCCTCACCGCGTCGGAACGGCGCTGGCCGAGCGCCATGTTGTATTCGCGCGAGCCGCGCTCGTCGGCGTGGCCTTCCAGCCGGATCTTGCGCGTGCGGTTTTCCGACAGGTACTTCGCATGCGCCTGCACCAGGGCCTGGAACTCCGGCTTCACCGCATCCTTGTCGTAGTCGAAATAGATCACGCGGTTGGACAGCGGGCTGTTGCGATCCTTCAACGGATCGACGCGCACGCCGGTGGGCTGCTGGGTGGTGGTGGGGGCGGTGGTGGGCGGTTGCGTGGGCGCAGTCGCCTGCTGCACGGGCGCTGGCTTCGAGTCCGCCACCTGCGCGGGTTGCTGCGTCGAGGAGCATGCCCCCAGGACCATCGCCATGCCTACGGAAACAAGCAGCTTGTTCATCGTTGCTCTCCTTTGCTGATCAGGTCGAAATACCATCAGATGCACAGGCGAAGTGTATCCCGATTCACCTGTCCGGGTTTGATCCGCATCATCTCGCACCGGATGTTCCGTACGGTCCCCACGCCGGTTCGCGCACGTCGCCGGCCGCGGAACTGAGTTTTTGCTTGACGCGGCCGTCCGCGGACACCGCGCCCAGCGTACCGCGACCGCCCGCCTTGGATTCATAGAGGATGGTGCGGCCGTTGGGCGAGAAACTCGGGCTGTCGTCGAGCGGGCCGTCGGTAAGTACCGTCACCTGGCCGGTGGCCAGCTCCAGCGTGGCCACGCGCAAGCGCCCTTCCTCGCGTGCGATGAATGCCACCAGCTTGCCGTCCGGGCTCATGCGCGGGTTGACGTTGTAGCTGCCCTCGAAGGTCAGCCGCTTGACGGTGCCGCCGCCCACCGGCACGCTGTAGAGCTGCGGCCCCCCCGAGCGGTCGGACACGAAGATGATTTCCGATCCGTCGCCGTTGAACGTGGCATTGGTGTCGATGCTGCTGCTCTGCGTCACGCGCGTGGCCTCGCCCCCGGTGGCGGGGAGGGTGTAGATCTGCGAGATGGCATCCTTGGACAGGGCCACCACCAGCGTCTTGCCGTCCGGCGACCAGTTGGGTGCGTAGTTGTCGCCCTTGAAATTGGCCACCTGCCGCCGCTGCCCGGTCACCAGGTCCTGCACGAACACCGAGGACTTGCGATTCTCGAACGATACGTAGGCGAGCTTGGTGCCGTCCGGCGACCACTTGGGCGAGCGGATCGGCTCGACCGACTTCAGCACAGCCTGCGGGTTGAAGCCGTCGGCATCCGCGACCTGCAACTCGAACGTGTTGCCGCGCTTCAACACATAGGCGATCTTGGTCGAGAACACGCCGCGTTCGCCGAGCAACTTCTCGTAGATCTCGTCGGAAATCTTGTGTGCCGTGGCACGCAGCTGGGTGGCAGCCACCGTGTAGCTCATGCCCGCCGTCTGCATCTGCTTGGCCACATCGAACAGCCGGAAGCTGACCGAGTAGCGGCCGTCGGGCAGCGGCTCGATCGCACCGATCACCAGGGCCTCCATGCCGCGGCTCGACCAGTCGAGGAAATTGATTTCCGACGGCGCCGTGGGTAATTTGCTCAACCCGGTGGTGTTGGCGATGCGGAACAAGCCGGTGCGCGCCAGGTTGCTGCCGACCACCGGCGTCACGTTCTGCGGCGCCATGTCCTCCTTGGCGAACGGCATGATGGCGATCGGAATCTGCCGCCCGGCGGAAGTGGTGACGTCGATGACAAGTTGGGCGTGAACCGGTGCAAGCCCGCAAAACAACAGCATGAGCCACAGATGAACACGGATGAACACAGATAAGACCCGCACACTCCCTTTCATGATTGGGGATCGCTTCGCAATACTCGGCACCGGCAAGGCTCGCAGCGCTCTGAAGCCATCGGGAAATCCGCGTTCATCCGTGTTCATCTGTGGCCAGGCCTCTTGGTTGTGCACGGCAAGCTACCGTTCGTGTTCAATATTGAGGATGAGTTCACGCCGGCCGCCGAAAAGTTCCGCATTCGCGGGCAGCGGCCAGTTGCGGATGCCGTTGATGGCGCGCTCCACGGCCTCATCGTAGACGCGGTTGCCGGAGGGCTTCACCACCTGGGCATCGAACACCGCGCCGTTGACCAGCAGGCGCAGCTTCACCTGGACCGCCGGCTTGCCGGATACCGTGTCGGGAATATTGGCGCGGCTGGTGATGAGGGCGCGGATCCGGCTTGCATAGTCGTTGAGCGCCGCGTTGCGTGAGGCCTGGGCGGCGGCCTCACGCTCGGCCTGCTCGGCGCGCGCCTTGTCCTCGGCCGCTTTCTGCGCCTTTCTTGCGGCCTCCTCCTCGCGCTTCTTTTTCTCGGCTTCGGCCTTTTTCTTCTTTTCGAGCAGTTCCTTCTCTTCCCTTTCCCGCTGCTCCTTCGCCTTCCGCGCCTTGAGCGCGATGTCCTCCTTCTGCGCGGCGGCCACGTCGGGCTTGACCGTCAGCGGCTCATCCTTGACGACGACCTTCTCCGGCTCCGGCGGCGGCGGCTCGGGCACCTTCAGCGGCGGCAGCTGCTCCCACAACTCGGCCACCACCTGCGGCGGGTGCCTCACCTGCCACGACACGCCCAGGACCAGCACGGCGAAAAATCCCAGGTGCACCAAGCCGGCGAGGATCGCCGCGGGCAGGCGCCCCGGCTCGACGCGTGCACTGATGTCGAATCGCTGCGGCGCGCGGGAAGGAATGGTCGCCGCCAATCACTTCTCCGGCTTGGCCAGCAGCCCGACCTTCTTGATCTTGCCGGTCTGCAGGATGTCGAGCACCTTGAGCACATCGTCGTACTTCAAGTTCTTGTCGGCCGAAATCACCACCGCCTGGTCCGGCTTGGCGCCCTGGATCGCCTTCACCGCGGGCAGCAGGGCGTCGCGCGTCACGCGCTGCTCGTCGGCGCCCTTGCTGCGGTCCACCAGCAGGATGATGCCGTCTTTCTTGATCCGCACTTCCAGCGGCGCCACGGCCGGGTTCAGCGCCTGCCCCACGCTCGGCAGGTCGATCTGCCCCGGCTGGATCAGTGGCGCCGCCACCATGAAGATGATGAGCAGCACCAGCATTACGTCGATGTACGGCACGACGTTGATATCGGACATGGCGCGGCGGCGGCGGGACATTGGTTGGGATTCGGGACTGGGGGCTCGGGATCGGGGGCTCGGGAAAAGCTCTAAGGTCTATGACTGGTGCGGTGTTTGGGGCATTTTCGGCTGGGAGACCACGTGGGAACTGGAGTTTCGGTGGCTTGTGCTGGGAAGGCAGGTTTCGTGCAACTCCCCCCAGCCCCTAGCCCCCAGTCCCCAGTCCCGCTTTCAATGTGTTGCCTGCCGCTGCAGGATGTTGGTGAACTCTTCCATGAAGCTCTCGTACCGCGTCGCCAGGCGATCGATCTCGGCGGTATATCGGTTGTAGGCGATCACAGCGGGGATGGCGGCGAACAGGCCGATGGCGGTGGCGATCAGCGCTTCCGCGATGCCGGGTGCGACTTGCGCGAGCGTGGCCTGTGCCACATTGGACAAACCCCGGAACGCATGCATGATGCCCCACACGGTCCCCAGCAGCCCCACGTACGGGCTCACGGAACCGACGGTCGCCAGGAATGAAAGGTGCGACTCGAGGAAATCCACCTCGCGCTGGAACGCGGCCTTCATGGCGCGCCGCGTGCCGTCCATCATCGCGCCGATGTCGGCATTGGACCGGCTTTTCAGTTTCAGGTATTCCTTGAAACCGGCCTCGAAGATCTTTTCCATGCCGGCCGGCTCGTACTGCCCCGAGGTGGCGCGCTGGTACATGCCGACCAGGTCGGTGCCTGACCAGAACTCCTGCTCGAACTCCTCGGCCTGCTTCTTCGCCGCGCGCACGGTGAACAGCTTGACGAAGATGTACCACCAGGACATCAGCGAGGCCAGCACCAGGATGCCGATCACCACCTTGACCACCAGGGAGGCCTGCAGGATGAGGTGGATGATCTCGGTGTCGCTTGCGACGTTCAGCACATGGCCTCCATTTTCTTTTCCAGCTCCGGCGGCAACGCCACCGGCTTGAACCCGTTGGCGGCCACCGAGGCCACCACGACCCGTGCCTTCACCAGTAGGTCGTGGTCGCGCCGCACTTCCTGGGCGAACACGATGCGCACGCGGCCCACCGATTCGATGCCCACCGTGACATTCAACGCGTCATCGAGCAAAGCGGGTTTCAGGTACTCCACGTGGAGTTCCGACACGATGAACACCAGCCCGTGCTTGCGCTCCAGGTCGCTGTTGGTGAACCCCAGGTGACGCAGCCACTCGGTGCGCGCCCGTTCCAGGTACTTGACGAACTGCGCGTGATACACCACGCCGCCGGCGTCGGTGTCCTCGTAATACACCCGCATCGGGCATTCGAACGTGAACAGCGGCGATTGTTCCGCATGGCGGAGCGAGAGCTTGGCCATCAGAACAACTCCGCCGTGCCGGCCGAACCATTGGGCGGCGTGGCCAGGCCGAAGTGCTGGTAGGCCAGGCCCGTGGCCACGCGGCCACGCGGCGTGCGCTGCAGGTAGCCCTGCTGGATCAGGTACGGCTCCAGGACATCCTCGATGGTGTCGCGCTCTTCCGAAAGGGCGGCCGCGAGGTTTTCCACCCCGACCGGCCCGCCAGCGAATTTCTCGATGATGGACAGCAGCATCTTGCGGTCCATCATGTCCAGGCCGATCTTGTCCACGTCGAGCATCTTCAGCGCCGCATCGGCGATCTCGCGCGTCACGCTGCCCTGGTGCTTGACCTCGGCGAAGTCGCGCACGCGCCGCAGCAGGCGGTTGGCGATGCGCGGCGTGCCGCGCGAACGGTTGGCGATTTCCTGCGCGCCCTCGCCGTCGGTCTCCACGTTCAGCAATGTCGCCGATCGCGCCACGATGGTCGCCAGCTCGGCCGGGGAATAGAACTCGAGGCGCGCCACGATGCCGAAACGGTCGCGCAGCGGGTTGGTCAGCATGCCCGCGCGGGTGGTGGCCCCGACCAGCGTGAACGGCGGCAGGTCAAGCTTCACCGAGCGCGCCGCCGGCCCCTCGCCGATCATGATGTCGATCTGGTAATCCTCCAGCGCCGGGTAGAGGATCTCCTCGACCACCGGGTTCAGGCGATGGATCTCATCGATGAACAGGACGTCGTTCGGTTCCAGGTTGGTGAGCATCGCGGCCAAATCGCCCTGGCGTTCCAGCACCGGGCCGGAAGTCTGCTTGAGGTTCACACCCATTTCGCGCGCGATGATGTGCGCCAGCGTGGTCTTGCCCAGCCCCGGCGGGCCGAACAGCAGCGTGTGGTCCAGCGGCTCCTTGCGGTTGCGCGCCGCGGCGATGAAGATGTCGAGCTGCTCGCGGATTTTCTGCTGGCCGATGTAGTCGGCCAGCAGCTTGGGGCGCAGTGCCCGCTCCAGCGCCTCTTCCTGCGTCGACGCCTTGGCCCCCGAGATCAGCCGGTCTTCCTCGATCATGGGGCGATTCTACTGGACGCCCTTGGCGCGGGCGCCAGGCGATCGCCCCGCGGCACCGGCGCCCTGCGCCTCGCGGCGTTTGCGGATGTAAAGCGTCTTTTCCACGCGCGCCACCAGCGTGCCCTTGCTGTCGACCACCTCCACGACATATGTCGGCTCGAACTTGTCGCCGTCGGCGGTCCGGGCGCGGGCTTCCTCGACCTGGGCGTCCGTGAGGTGGATGTCGGCATACACGGTGCCGCGGCCGGGGGCAACGAAATCGATGCGGCCGGCCTTGTCCCAGACCAGGTAGTCGGGACCGAGCACCTGCATCATGGGGATCATGCAGAACGGGTCCACCATGGCGAACAGCGCACCGCCGAAATGGGTGCCGACGAAATTACGATTCAACAAACCGAGCTTCATGCGGATGCGCACATGGCGCCAGTCGGCCGAGATCTTCACCACGTGGATGCGCATCCCCACGAAGGGCGGCCAGACGTTCATCAGAAGCTTGACCGCCGCGGGCGACAGCGTGAGGTTGCCGAGGAAGCTTTGCTTGGAGGAGGGCATCAGGCTTTGGCCAACAGCTTGAGCGCCTGCCGGATGCCGTCCGATACCGCAGCGTCCTTCGGCAACTGCTTGATCGCGGCAAGCGCCTCCTTGTCGCTGTAGCCCAGCGCCAGCAAGGCGTTGAGGATGTCCTGCGCGGCCGGGGCGGCGTCACCGCTGCCCCCGACGGCGATGCGCACGTCGACCAGGAGCTTGCCCTTCAATTCCAGCAGCAGGCGCTCCGCTGTCTTCTTGCCGATGCCCGGCACCTTGGTCAGGCGCCCGGATTCCTGCAGCGCCACCGCCTGCGCCAGGTCGGACACGCTCAGCCCCGAGAGCACGGCCAATGCCACCTTGGGACCCACTCCGCTCACCTTGAGCAACTGCCGGAACGTGGCGCGCTCTTCCTCGCTCCCGAAGCCGTAGAGCAACTGGGCATCCTCGCGCACCACCAGGTGCGTGAGCAGGCTGACCTTGTCGCCGGTCTTCGGCAGTTGGTAAAAGGTGCTCATCGGCACGTCGAGCTCGTAGCCCACGCCGCCCGCCGTCTCCACCAGGATCTGCGGCGGGTTTTTTTCCAGCAGGGTTCCGCTGATGCGGCCGATCATTTCACCAGCCTCCCGCCGCGCACGCGATAGCCGCGCGTCGACATCGCACCCATCTGGCCGGCGTGGGCATGGCAGATGGCACAGGCCAATGCGTCGGCGGCGTCGGGACCCGGAAGCCCGGGCAGTTTCAGCAGGCGCTTGACCATCTCCTGCACCTGGTCCTTTTTCGCATGCCCCTTGCCCACCACCGCCTGCTTGACCTGCAGGGCCGTGTACTCGGCCACCGGCAGGTCGCGCGACACGGCGGCCGAAATGGCCGCGCCGCGCGCCTGTCCAAGAAGGAGGGTCGATTGGGGATTCACGTTGACGAACACTTTCTCCACCGCGACCTCCCCCGGCGAAAAGCGCGCGATCACCTCGTTCACACCGGCAAAGATCGTCTTGATGCGTTCGGGCAGTTCTCCCGTCGTCGATTTCACGCAGCCACTGGAGACATAGGACAACGCCGAGCCGGCCTTCATGATCACGCCGAAGCCGGTGACCCGCAGGCCCGGATCGATGCCCAGGATGATCATCCCCGCCGTCACGCGTCCTCGATCACCGCCGAGGTATAGACCTCCTGCACGTCGTCGAGCGACTCGAACGCATCGAGGAGTTTTTGCATCTTCACGCCGTCGTCGCCGCTGAGCACCGTTTCGTTGTTGGCCTTCATCGTGACCTCGCCGAACTCGGCCTTGTAGCCGGCCTTCTCCAGCGCCGCCTTCACGCCGGCGAACTCGTACGGCCCGGTGACGACCTCGATGGACCCGTCGTCGTTGGCGATCACATCCTCGGCGCCGGCTTCCAGCGCGGCCTCCATCAGCTTGTCCTCGTTCGTGCCCGGTGCAAAGAGCAGCGTGCCGCAGTGCTTGAACAGGAAGGCCACCGAGCCATCGGTGCCGAGGTTGCCGCCGAATTTGGAAAACGCGTGGCGTACTTCGGCCACGGTGCGGGTGCGGTTGTCGGTCATGCAGTCGACCATCACGGCGGCACCGCCGATGCCGTAGCCCTCGTAGCGGATTTCCTCGTAATGGACGCCTTCAAGCTCTCCCGAGCCGCGCTTGATGGCGCGCTCGACGGTGTCCTTGGGCATGTTGTTGTCGTACGCCTTGTCCATCGCCAGCCGGAGGCGCGGATTGCTGTTGGCGTCCCCCCCGCCGAGCTTGGCGGCGACGGTGATTTCCTTGATCAGCCGCGTGAAGATCTTCCCGCGCTTGGCATCCTGGCGACCCTTGCGGTGCTGGATGTTGGCCCACTTCGAATGTCCTGCCATGTTGCCCTTCTGTTCTCAAACGCCGCGTGGTTCCCCGGGGGGAATCAACACATTTTCCAAGGTGCAATGTTAACATTCACTCACCGCTTTCTCCTTCGCCACCCTCACGATTCCCGCCATGGCCGAGCCCCTGTTGATTGCCAAGACCAGCGACAAATCGCACACCGACCTGGCAATCCTGCCGCAGATGGCCAACCGCCACGGCCTGATTGCCGGCGCCACCGGGACCGGCAAGACCATTTCCCTGCAGGTGCTGGCCGAACACTTCTCCGCCATCGGCGTGCCGGTGTTCATGGCCGACGTGAAGGGTGACCTGACCGGCATTTCGCAACCGGGCAAGCCGAACCCGAAGGTCGAAGAGCGCGTCAAGCTCCTCGGCCTCGACCACACCCCGGCGGCGTGCCCGGTCACGCTGTGGGATGTCTTTGGCGAGCAGGGCCATCCGGTGCGTGCCACGGTCTCCGAAATGGGGCCGGTGCTGCTGTCACGCATTTTCAATTTGAACGACACGCAGACGGGCGTCCTGACGCTGGCGTTCAAGATCGCCGACGACGGCGGCCTGCTGTTGCTGGACCTGAAGGACCTGCGCGCCCTGTTGAGTTGGGTGGGGGAGAACGCCAGCCAGTTCACCACCGACTACGGCAACATCTCTGCCGCCAGCATCGGCGCCATCCAGAGGAGCCTGCTGGCGCTGGAACAGCAGGGCGGCGACAAGTTCTTCGGCGAACCGGCGTTGTCGTTCGACGACCTCATGCAAACCGTCGACGGCAAGGGCGTGATCAACATCCTGGCCGCCGACAAGCTGCTGTCCAGCCCGCGGCTCTATTCCACCTTCCTGCTGTGGATGCTCTCGGAGCTGTTCGAGAACCTGCCCGAGGTGGGCGACCGCGACAAGCCCAAGCTGGTGTTTTTCTTCGATGAGGCGCACCTGTTGTTCAACGAGGCGCCGAAGGAATTGCTGGAAAAGATCGAGCAGGTGGTGCGCCTGGTGCGCTCCAAGGGCGTGGGCGTGTATTTCGTGACGCAGAATCCGCTCGACATCCCGGACACCGTGCTGGGCCAGCTCGGCAACCGCATCCAGCACGCCTTGCGCGCCTACACGCCGCGCGACCAGAAGGCGGTGAACGCCGCGGCCGAGACGTTTCGCGAAAATCCCAAGCTCAAGGTCGTCGAGGTGATCACGGAGCTGGGCGTGGGGGAGGCGCTGGTGTCGTTCCTGGACGAGAAGGGACGGCCGAACATCGTCGAGCGCGCTTACGTGTGCCCGCCGAAATCGCAGATTGGTCCCATCACGCCGGACCAGCGCACGGCGCTGCGGGCGTCCTCGCTGGTGGCCGGGCAATACGAGAAAACCGTCGACCGCGAGTCCGCGTTCGAAAAACTCAAGGATCGCCGCGGCGATGCAGCGACACCCTCAACGGCCGGTCAGGGCGCGGACAGCGGGCTGGGCAGCATCCTCGGCAAGATCGGGCTGCCCGGCGGCAACGAGAAGAGCGGGCGTCAGCGCGAGGGTGTGGTCGAGGCCGCAATGAAAAGCGCGGCGCGCGCCATGGCCTCTGAAGCCGGGCGGCGCATCATCCGTGGGGTGTTGGGTTCGATTTTGGGGGGCAAGAGGTAAGGTCAAAGGCGGGGCCGCAGATCAACACAGATGAACACAGATTGCTGGAAGCGCTTTAGCCAAACTCAAGCATTGGCGCACCTTCCGAGAGGAAAGTGCCACAAACGCCGCGCCAGCGCTAGTGTTTCATCTGCGTTCTTTTGTGTTCATCAGTGGCTTCGGATTTCGTTTTTCCAGTAGCGAAGGGAGCACAACAAATGGCAAAGCGCGCACCCGGTGAGCGGCGCAAGGAGATCCTGCAGGTCCTTGCCTCGATGCTGGAAAACCCGAAGGGCGAAAAAATCACCACGGCCCTGCTCGCCGCGCGGCTCGACGTGTCGGAGGCCGCGCTGTACCGGCACTTCGCCAGCAAGGCGCAGATGTTCGAGGGATTGATCGAGTTCATCGAGGAATCCGTGTTCACCCTGGTCAACCAGATCCAGACCGAAGAACCCGATGGCGCAAAGCAGGTCGAGAAAATCGTTGCCATGCTGCTCGCCTTCGCACACAAGAACCAGGGCATGACACGCGTCTTGATCGGCGACGCGCTGGTCAACGAGGACGAGCGGCTGCAGGCGCGCATGAACCAGTTGCACGACCGGCTGGAGAGTTCGCTGCGCCAAAGCGCGCGGCTGGCGATGACGGCGGGCGCCCTGCCCGGCCTCGATGCCGCCGCCTATGCCAATGCGGTCATCTGCTTCGTCGCCGGACGCTGGCACCAGTTCGCCAAGTCCGGCTTCCGCAAGTCGCCCATCGAGAACCTGCCACAGGCCTGGCAGGTGTTTGCCGGCTGAGCGTGCCGATGCGTGACCCGGTCGAAGCACAACTCGTCGCGTACAACGCACGCGATGTCGAGGCGTTCCTCGCCTGCTACACGCCCGATTGCCGGGTCGAGGACGGCGCCGGCGAGCGACTGATGCAGGGGCACGCCGAAATGCGCGAACGCTACGCCGGCATGTTCGCCACGTCGCCCAACTTGCATTGCGTGGTGGTGCACCGCACGCGCATCGGGCGCTACGTCCTCGATGAAGAGGAAATCACCGGCCGCGTCCCGGATTTCCGGCGCGCGGTGGCCATCTACCGGCTGACGCCGGATGGCGGGCGGATCGAGCACGTACGCTTCCTGCGCGAGAAGTGACGCAGCGCAGGAGTCAGGGACGACATGGGCGTCGCGATTGAAACCGCGCGGTTGATCATCGCCACGCCTGAGGCGGGGCGTGCGCAAGGCGCGCTGGAGTTTGTGCGGCGAAATGCAGCGCACCTGAAACCCTGGAGTCCGCCAGCGCCCGACGGCATCGACACCCTTGATCACTGGCTGGGCGTGGTCGAAACGGCGCAGCAAGCGCTGTCCGCCGGGACGGCGGTGCGCCTGTGGCTGTCGCCGCACGACGATGCGGCGCGCGTGATCGGCAGCATCGGTTATTCGCAAATCCACCGCGGCGTGTTTTGCAACGCCACCCTCGGCTATCAGATCGATGCGCAATGCGAAGGTTCGGGTCTGATGCGCGAAGCGTTGTCGGCGTCGAACGCGTACATGTTTGGCGAACAGAAACTGCATCGCATCGCCGCCAACTACCGGCCGGAGAATGTGCGCAGCGGCCGCCTGTTGCAGCGGCTGGGTTTCACCATCGAGGGCTACGCGAAGGACTATTTGTTCATCGACGGCGCCTGGCGCGATCACATCCTGACGTCGAAGGTCAATCCGGCATTCGAAGTGTCGTGGATTGCGGGCGCCGCGCCGCGCACCGTCACGCCCTCGGCCCGCTGACCGATTGCGGCGCCATGTCGCAAAAACAAAACTCCCCGTCGCGTCTGCACATCGCGTTTTGACCAAGCGCGGCCTAGATTGCTCGCAACACCGCGACGCACGCGGGGCGCGCAGGTGGTACCCACCACAATTCCCGCACGGAGGAGTCCACGATGCACGGCTTTGGCTTGCAGGTCCGGATGTTCGCGTGCGCGGTCGTTGCAGCGCTGGTTTTCCAGTCTCCCCTGGCGTCCGCCGCGTGCCGGACTGCGGAGACCGAATCGAACAACACCGATTCGGCTGCCAATGCAGACGTGTGTTCAGGCACCGCGATCAGCGGGTCCATCAGCAACGGCAACGATGTCGACTGGTACAAGCTCGTTGTCACCGGGCCCGGCACGATCGCAGTTTCCCTCTCGCACGCCGCGAACACCGATTTCGACTGGTTCTTCTATCCGGCCACCGGCAGCTACACCGCCTACGCTTCGACCACCAGCAATCCGGAAACCGGCAGCGTCAACGTGAATGCAGCCGGCAACTATTTCATTCGCGTCAAGCGTTACAGCGGGACGGGCAGCTACAGCTTGACCGTCACCGGCCCGCTTGCCGGTTCCGGCTTGCCGCCCCCCACGTTTGGCACTTTTTCGGTACCGGGCAAAACCGTGGGCGATCCCGCGTTCACACTGACCCCACCCACCTCAAACAGCAGCGGCGCATTCACCTACAGCAGCAGCAATACCGGCGTGGCAACGATCTCCGGCAGCACGGTCACCCTCGTCGCCGCGGGCACCAGCACCATCACGGCCCATCAGGCAGCAGATGCCACGCACACGGCGGGCAGCACCAGCGCCACCTTGACCGTGAGCGCCGGCGCCCCGTGGCCCTGCACGCTGCCCACCGGCGTGAACCTCGGCAAAGTGGGCAGCACCACAGACCGCGTGGCGACGACCACGGGTGGCTTCGTGCTGATGGGCGGCGGCAGCGATGTGGATGCCGCCCTCCAATGGATGATCGGCAAGTCCGGCGGCGGTGACGTGGTGGTGCTGCGGTCCACCGGCACCAACGCGTACAACAGTTACCTCCAGGGATTGGGCACGGTGAATTCGGTACAGACGCTGCTGGTCAACACCACCGCCGAAGGCGACAACGCTTGCGTGGCCGAGACCATCCGCCGCGCGGAGATGCTGTTCATCGCGGGCGGCGATCAGCAGAACTACATCGATTTCTTCAAAGGGCGCGCGGTGGGCCATGCGATCAACCATTTGATCAACACCAAACGCGCGCCCGTCGGCGGCACCAGCGCCGGCATGCACATCCAGGCGCAATACACCCACAACGGCGGCGCACCGAACGACGCGACGGTGCTGCAAAACCCCACGACGGTGGCGATCACCAACAACTTCCTGACCAACGCGTTGCTGGCCAACGCCGTCACCGACACGCACTTCTCGCAGCGCGCGCGCCAGCCGCGTTTGATGGCGTTCATGGCGAGCACCCTGCACAACCATGGCGTGGCCTGGCAAGACGTGCGCGGCATCGCCTGCGACGAAGCCACCGCCTACGCGCTCGACGCCAACGGCAGCGGAAAGGTGTTTGGCAGCAACGCGTGCTTTTTTGCCAAGGCCACCGGTGCACCGGAAGTGCTCGCTGCCGGTTCGCCATTGACCTGGAACGTGGGCCAGCAGGCGTTGAACGTCTACCGGGTGCCGGGCACTGCTTCCGGAGCGAACACGTTCAACATGAACACCTTTACCGGCACGGGCGGCACAACGCAATTTTGGTCGGCGGACCGGGGGACGTTCACGATCCGTTGAAACGGCAAACCCCATATTCGGCGCGGCGTTTCACGGCATTTTGGCCGGAACGGCGCGCCGGATCTGGTGTTTACGATTCGTCGAATGAAAAACGGCGGCCGAGGCCGCCGTTTCCTTCACACCTTGTTCGCGCAATCAGGCAAACATGTCGGCCCAGATGTTCTTCGCCCACGCCATCGCGTACTGCCCTTCCAGCTCGTTGGCCGCCGAGGAGATGCCGCCGGAGCCCGGGATGGTCTTCATGGTCTTGTCTTTCTCGTCGTACTTGTGCACCGACGCCACGTGGATCACCTTGTCCGCCGACACGAAGCTGTAGCAGGTGTTGTTGAGCACCGGCGCGCCGCTCGGCGTCTCGCCGCCCAGCAACGCCACCACGGCTGCCGCACAGGCCTTGCCATGTGAGTTGGCCATGTGCCCTGATTTGGGCATGCCCGGGGCGATCTGCAGCGCGTCGCCCAGCAAATGCACGCCCGGCACGTTCTTGGCTTCGTAGGTCAGCCAGTTGATTTCGCACCAGCGCTTGTTGGCGGTGATGAAGGGGTCGGCGATGGCGCCGGCCTTCATCGGCGGCAAGATGTTCAACACATTGCCCTTTACGTCGTCGCCCACTTCCAGCTTGGCGACCATGCCCTTCACATCGACGTCGACCACCTTGGAGTTGTTGCGATAGTCGATCATGCCCGGATACATCTCCGACCACGCCTTCTTGAACAGCCCCGGCTTGGAGGTGACATCCGGATTGGCATCGAGGACGATGATCTTCGACTTTGGCTTCGCCGCCTTGAAGTAGCTCGCCACCTGGCACACTCGCTCGTAAGGCCCTGGCGGGCAGCGGTACGGCGCGGTGGGCACGCTGATGACATAACTACCCCCGTCGGGCATCGCTTCGAGCTGCTTCCTCAACGCCACGGTCTGCGGGCCGGCTTTCCACGCATGCAGCACCGCCGCCTGCGCTGCGGCATTGTTCAGGCCGGGCAGGTCTGCATAGGTGAAATCGATACCGGGCGAGAGGATCACGCGGTCGAACGGCAACGCCGTGCCATCCGCCAAACGCACCTGCTTCTTCTCGACATCAACGGCAGAGGCTTCGCCGCGCACGAACTTGATGCCGTACTTGGCCGTCAACGCCGAATACTGCACGGTGATGTCGGCCATCGACTTGCTGCCACCGAGCACCAGGTTGGAGATCGGGCAGGAAATGAATTCGCTGTTGCGCTCGACGATCGTGACATCGATATGCGGGGCAAACAACTTGATGTACTTGGCCGCCGTGGCGCCGCCGTAGCCGCCGCCGACGATGACGACCTTCGGCCCGGCCGGCGCACCGACGGTGGCGCACCCGCCAAACACCGACACGCCTGCCGCCGCACCGGAAACCTTCAGAAAATCCCTGCGTTGCATGGTCATGGCGCGCTCCTATTTCTTTTGTGCGGCAAAGTAGTCGCCCAACGCGGTGATTTCCGCGTCCGAATAGCCCTTGGCGAGTTGATGCATGATCGTGGCCTCGCGCTTGCCCTGCTTGAACGCGGCCATCTGGTTGACGAAGTATTCCTTGTTGGTGCCCGCCAGTCCGGGCACCGCGCCCCCGGCGCTGTTGCCATTGGTGCCATGACACGCTGCGCACGTGGCCGCCATGGAGCGCACGCCGTGCGGCGAGAGGTTCGACGCCGCAAACGCCGCAGCCGGCGGCGCAGGCGCGGCAACTGGCGTTGCGGGCGGTGGTGTCGTCGCGGGCGCAGGCGTCTGCGCGGCGAGCGGGCCGGCGCTGGCGGCGAACGCCAGCGCCCCCGCAAGGGTCGTGATCCTCATAGGTTCTCCTCGAATTCTGGAATGGTGTGGGCCTGCCGGTTGCAGCGCGAAGAATAGCGCAACTCCAAGCGCCATGCAGGATGCCCATGACGCAAAGGCCGCGCTTGCGCGGCCTTTGCGACAAGCAACGCTTGCGGCGGACGGGCTACGACTCCTGCGTGACCGCCACCTTGTCCTCGGTGATGTCGAGCACGATCTTTTCGTTGGCATCGATGCCGATCGTGACCTTGCCGCCCTGCGCCAGGCGGCCGAACAGCAGCTCGTCCGCCAGGCCGCGCCGGATGGTGTCCTGGATCAGCCGCGCCATCGGCCGGGCGCCCATCGCGGGGTCGAATCCCTTCTTGGCCAGGTATTGCTTGAGCTCCGGGGTGAAGGTGGCATCGACCTTCTTCTCCGCCAGCTGGGTCTCGAGCTGCATGAGGAACTTGTCGACCACCTGGAGGATCACGACCTCGTTCAACGGGGCAAACGAGATGACCGCATCGAGCCGATTGCGGAACTCCGGCGTGAACATGCGCCGGATTTCCGCCATCTCGTCGCCGGCCTTCTTGTCGTCGGTGAAGCCGATCGAGGTCTTGGACAACTCCGAGGCACCGGCGTTGGTGGTCATGATGATGGCGACGTTGCGGAAGTCGGCCTTGCGCCCGTTGTTGTCGGTCAGCGTGCCGTGGTCCATCACCTGCAGCAGGATGTTGAAGATGTCCGGGTGCGCCTTCTCGATTTCGTCCAGCAGCAGCACCGAGTAGGGGTGCTTGGTGATCGCCTCGGTGAGCAGCCCGCCCTGGTCGAAGCCCACGTACCCCGGCGGCGCGCCAATCAGGCGCGACACGGCGTGTCGCTCCATGTACTCGGACATGTCGAAGCGGATCAGTTCCACGCCCAGGATGAAAGCCAGCTGGCGCGCCACCTCGGTCTTGCCGACGCCGGTGGGGCCGGAAAACAGGAAGGAGCCGATCGGCTTGGCCGGATTGCCCAGGCCGGAGCGCGCCATCTTGATGGCCGAGGCCAGCGCCTCGATGGCCTTGTCCTGGCCGAACACCGTGGCCTTCAGGTCGCGGTCGAGGGTCTTCAGGGCATTGCGGTCGTCGGAGGACACATTGCGCGCCGGAATGCGCGCGATCTTGGCGATGATCTCCTCGATCTCCGGCCGGCCGATGGTTTTTTTCTGCTTCGATTTCGGCACCACGCGCTGCGCCGCACCGGCTTCGTCGATCACGTCGATGGCTTTGTCCGGCAAATGGCGGTCATTGATGTAGCGCGCGGACAATTCGGCCGCCGTTGTCAGCGCTGTGGAGGTGTACTTGACGCCGTGGTGCGTCTCGAAGCGCGACTTCAGCCCCTTGAGGATCTCGATCGTTTCCGCGATCGACGGTTCGTTGACGTCGATCTTCTGGAAACGCCGCGACAGCGCGTGGTCCTTCTCGAAAATGCCGCGGTACTCGTTGTAGGTGGTGGCGCCGATGCACTTCAGCTGGCCCGACGACAACGCCGGCTTGAGCAGGTTCGATGCATCCAGCGTGCCGCCGGAGGCCGAGCCGGCGCCGATCAGGGTGTGGATCTCGTCGATGAAGAGGATCGCATTCGGGTTTTCGACCAGCTGTTTCAACACCGCCTTCAGGCGCTGCTCGAAATCGCCGCGGTACTTGGTGCCGGCCAGCAGGGCGCCCATGTCGAGCGCGTACACGTTCGCGCCTGCCAGGACCTCGGGGACGTCCTTGTCCACGATGCGCTTGGCCAGCCCCTCGGCGATCGCCGTCTTGCCGACGCCCGCCTCGCCGACCAGCAGCGGGTTGTTCTTGCGGCGGCGGCAGAGGATCTGGATCACGCGCTCGACTTCCTGTTCTCGCCCGATCAGCGGATCGATCTTGCCGTCGACCGCCATCTGGTTGAGGTTGAGCGTGAAACTCTCCAAGGCACCGCCGGACTGCTCGGCTTCGGCGTTCTCGCCCTCGGATTCCTCCTTCTTCTCACTGGCCGGCGCGGCCTTCGAGATGCCGTGCGAGATGAAATTCACCACATCCAGCCGCGAAACCCCCTGCTGGTGCAGGAAATACACCGCGTGCGAGTCCTTTTCGCCGTAGATGGCCACCAGCACGTTGGCGCCGGTCACCTCCTTCTTGCCGGACGACTGCACGTGCAGGATGGCGCGCTGGATCACGCGCTGGAATCCCAGCGTGGGCTGGGTGTTCACGTCGCCGTCGCCGGCCACGATCGGGGTGTGCTGCTCGATGAATTCGGTCAGCGCCTTCTGCAACTCGTCGAGCTTGGCCGCACAGGCCTTGAGCACCTCCTGGGCCGAGGGATTCTCCAGCAGCGCCAGCAGCAGGTGCTCGACCGTGATGAACTCGTGGCGCTTCGATCGCGCCTCGACAAACGCCTTGTGGAGACTGACTTCCAGTTCCTGCGCAATCATGGTGCCCTTCTTTCTTCCAAGCGTGCCGGCGACCCCGAGCCGCCACCACGTACTGCAAACCAGCCGACCGTTGAACCTAGCATACAACGATCCGCACCCGCCGCGCCCGCCATCACACTTCCTCCATCCCGCAGCGCAGCGGATGCTGGTGCTTGCGCGCATGGTCCACCACCTGCTCGACCTTCATCGCCGCGACGTCGCGCGGAAAGACGCCGCACACGCCGCGGCCCTCGGTATGCACTTTGAGCATGATTTGCGTCGCGCGTTCGTGCGCATGCCCGAAGAACTTTTCCAGCACGTCGATCACGAACTCCATCGGCGTGTAGTCGTCGTTGTACATGACCACCTGCCACATGGCCGGCGGCTTGGTCTGCGCCGGTTTCTCGTGCAGGACGGTGGAGCTTTCGTCTCCGGTCTTGGGTCTGGTCGCCATGTCGGATGGGCAAAGTGATGCAATCAATCATAGGGGCAAGCTGCCAGCCCTTCAAGGCCGGGTGCGCGCACCGTCCCGGTGCGGGGCGCCGCCGGAGCGGGGCTTTTTTGCGTCCATGCAACGCGCACCAGCGCCGGCGGGCATGAATCCTTGACTTGAACGGGCAACCCCGGTAAAAGGCGAACTGGAGTCAGGCATCGGGTTCTTCATGCAGCATCGCAGGAGCAGCCTCGATAGCACGATCATTCCGGGGCACTCCACCCGCACTTCAAGAGGATGCATTTGCATGGCAACAGGAACAGTCAAGTGGTTCAACGACTCAAAGGGGTTTGGTTTCATCACCCCCGATGATGGTGGCGAAGACCTCTTCGCGCACTTCTCCGCGATCCAGATGAACGGCTTCAAGACCCTGAAGGAAGGCCAAAAGGTCAACTTCGAAGTGACCCAAGGGCCGAAGGGCAAGCAGGCATCGAACATCACCGCCGGCTGATTGGCCGGGCGATCCTGGAACCCCAGTGGCTCGTCCCACTGGGGTTTTTTGTTTTCGGCCCCCATTTCCTGCCAGCGACCCGGCCCGCGTGTTGATCGCCTTCAACAAGCCCCATGGCGTGATCTGCCAGTTCAGCCCTTCGGGTGCCAAACCCACCCTCAAGGACTACATCGATGTGCCGGGTGTCTATCCCGCGGGACGCCTGGATACCGACAGCGAGGGCCTCATGCTGCTCACCGACGATGGGGTCGTGCAGGCCAAGATTTCCGATCCGGCGAGGCGAATGGAAAAGACCTACTGGGTCCAGGTGGAGGGCCAACCGGCGGAAAGTGACCTGTCAAAGTTCCGGCGCGGCCTCGACCTTGGGGATTTCCTCACCCTGCCAGCCAAGGCTCGATGCATCGACGCGCCAGCCGGGCTGTGGCCCCGCGATCCGCCCATTCGCATCCGGGCCCACATTCCGACCGCGTGGGTGGAAGTGATCCTGACCGAGGGCAAGAACCGCCAGGTCCGCCGGATGACGGCCAGGATTGGTTTTCCCACCCTGCGCCTGATCCGGGCCGCCATCGGGCCGTATGCGCTGGACGGGTTGCCCCCGGGCCGGTGGCGGGCGGAAGCCTGGCCCCCGGGCATGGTGCAGCGCGGCGGCCACCCGAAAAAACCCTGAAAATTGAATGGCTTGGAATCGATTTCTTGCAAAAAGGTCCTTCCAAGGATTTTGTCAACCCTCTATAATGCGGCGCGTTATGTTCCCCGACAGGCTGCAATCTGTCTGAACTGACTAACGTTAATCACTCACTCACAAAGGAATCATCGATGAAGACCATTTCCGCACTCGTGGCCGCCCTGTTCGCCGCCGCTTCCCTGACCGTTGCCGCACAGGCGCCTGCCGCCAAGCCGGCCGCTCCTGCTGCCGCCCCGGCCGCTGCCGCTGCCCCGGCAAAGGCTGAAGCCAAGAAGGAAGAAAAGAAGGAAGAGAAGAAGGAAGAAATGAAGAAGGACGCCAAGGCCGAGAAGAAGGCCGACAAGAAGGCCGACAAGAAGGAAGAGAAGAAGGACGCCAAGGCCGAGAAGAAGGAAGAGAAGAAGGAAGAGAAGAAGGCTGACGCCCCGAAGAAGTAATTCTTCCGCTGCATCGCAATACCGGCTTGAGCAGAAAGGGCGGAACTTCGGTTCCGCCCTTTTTGTTTTTGTCGCGCCGCGCGAGCGGCCCTCATCGATAATCCCGCTCATGACCAAGCAACACATCGTCATCGGCCTGTCCGGCGGCGTGGACTCCGCCGTCTCCGCCCTGCTGCTCAAGCAACAGGGGCATCAGGTGACCGGCCTGTTCATGAAGAACTGGGAGGATGACGACGACGACGAATATTGCTCGACGCGCCAGGATTTCATCGACGCCGCCGCGGCGGCCGACGTGATCGGCATCGACTTCGAGGCGGTCAACTTCGCCGCCGAATACAAGGACCGCGTCTTCGCCGACTTCCTGCGCGAGTACTCCGCGGGGCGCACGCCGAACCCGGACGTGCTGTGCAACGCGGAGATCAAGTTCAAGGCCTTCCTCGACCATGCGGTGCGCATGGGAGCCGACCGGATCGCCACCGGGCACTATGCGCGGGTGCGCGAAATCGAGGGCCGGTTCGAACTGCTGCGCGGCCTCGACGCCGGCAAGGACCAAAGCTACTTCCTGCACCGCCTGACGCAGGCCCAACTGTCGAGGGCGGTGTTCCCGGTCGGACACCTGCAGAAGTCCGAGGTGCGCGAACGCGCGCGCTCGGCCGGGCTGCCCAATCATGCCAAGAAGGACTCGACCGGCATCTGCTTCATCGGCGAGCGTCCATTCCGCGAGTTCCTGCAACGCTACCTGCCCAAGGCGCCTGGCGACATGGTGACCCCCGAGGGGCGCCTTGTGGGCCGCCACGAGGGATTGATGTATTACACCATCGGCCAACGCCAAGGGCTGGGCATCGGTGGTACGCGCAACGGATCGCAGGACCCGTGGTTCGTGGCGGACAAGGACCTGCCGGGCAACCGCCTCATCGTCGTCCAGGGACACGACCATCCGCTGTTGCTCAAGCGCGATTTGCGGGCAATCGATGCCGCGTGGGCCGCCGGCAGCGCGCCGGCGGACGGTGCGTTCGGCGCCAAGACGCGTTATCGGCAGGGCGATGCCGCCTGCACGCTGCGGTCACCTTCCGGCAGCGAATTCGGCCTGGCGTTCGACGCCCCGCAATGGGCCGTGACGCCCGGACAATCGGCGGTGCTCTACGACGGCGAAATCTGCCTGGGCGGCGGCATCATCGCCTAGGCCGGGCCGCCGCGCCTCAAACGCGCGGAATGCTGTCCGCGAAGGAGGCCCGCGCCTCGAGTTTGTCGACGTGCGCCTTCAGGTTCGGATGCTGCGCGCGCCAGGAAAACTGCGGCAGGCGGAACTCGAGCCACAGCAACGCGCATCCGAGCGCGATGTCCGCCAGCGTGATCCCGACGCCATGGCACCAGTCGCGATCGCCCAGTTCGCGCGCCGCGGCGGCGACGCCTGCCTCGACCTTGCCCGCCTGGCGCTTGATCCAGTCCGTCCCCTGCAATGCGGCATCGCGCTTGCGCTCGAGGAAGATCGCCACGCCGGCATCGGTGATGCCGTCGGCCAGCGCTTCCCAGCGCTTGACCAGCGCGCGTTCGCGGCCGCCTTCCGGAATCAGGCGCGAGACCGGGGTGACCCCGTCCAGGTATTCGGCAATGACGCGCGAATCGTACAGGCACAGGTCGTCATCGAGCACCAGCACCGGCACCTTGCCGAGCGGGTTGAACTCCCCCACGCGGGTGTCTGCCGCCCACACGTTTTCCGCAACAAACTCGCATTCGATGCGCTTTTCAGCCATCACGATGCGCACCTTGCGCGCGTACGGGCTGGTCAGTGATGCAATGAGCTTCATGTCAGGTCCCTGGAATCCGCGATGTGTGTTTTTCTTGTCGCGTGAATCCTTTTGTTTGCAGCTGTCGCTTGAGCGGCAAACTCCTCCCGATTGCCTGCGCGAAGTATAGCATCGCCCCCCCGGTTTCCCTCTGAAAGTGGCGTGTTTGCAACAGGGGCAATGCTAGAATTCGCCGCGCAAATTCGAATGCAAACGAACATGGCCGCAACGCAAGATCCCCCCTCGCTCGACACGCTGACCGCGCTCAGCCCACTGGACGGCCGCTATGCATCGAAGACCGCGTCCCTGCGCGGCTGGTTCAGCGAGTTCGGCCTGATGAAGGCCCGCGTGCGCGTGGAAATCGAATGGCTGATCGCATTGGCCGCGGAACCGGCCATCGGCGAGTGCGGGCCGTTCTCGCCGGCCACGGTGGACGCCCTGCGCGCGGGTGCGCGCGACTTCAGCGTCGCGGATGCAGCACGCATCAAGGCCATCGAGGCCACCACCAACCACGACGTCAAGGCCGTCGAGTACTGGCTGCGCGAGCGATTCGCGACCCATGCGGAAGTGCTGGGCGCGCAGTCGTTCATCCACTTTGCCTGCACGTCCGAGGACATCAACAACCTGTCGCACGCCCTGATGCTGTCCGAGTCACGCGCGCAGTGCCTGGTTCCGCAGCTCCGGCGCATCGAGGCGGCCCTGGTCGCCATAGCGCATGCGCACGCGTCGCGCGCCATGCTGTCGCGCACGCATGGCCAGGCCGCCACGCCCACCACGCTGGGCAAGGAAATCGCCAACGTGGTGATGCGGCTGCGTCGCGCCACCGGCGACATCGCGGCCGTAGAGTGCCTGGGAAAAATCAACGGCGCGGTGGGCAATTACAACGCCCACCTGTCGGCCTATCCTTCGTTCGACTGGCCGGCCTTCGCCGAGCGGTTCGTCAACGGACTGGACCTCCGCTTCAACGCCTACACGATCCAGATCGAGCCGCACGACTACATGGCCGCGCTGTTCGATGCCTATGCGCGCGCCAACACGATCCTCATCGACCTGGATCGCGATCTCTGGGGCTACATTTCGGTCGGGTATTTCCGGCAGCGCGTCAAGGAGGGCGAGGTCGGCTCATCGACCATGCCGCACAAGGTCAATCCGATCGATTTCGAGAATTCCGAGGGCAACCTCGGGCTGGCCAATGCGCTGCTGCGCCACCTGGCCGAGAAGCTTCCCGTCTCGCGCTGGCAGCGCGACCTGACCGACTCCACCGTATTGCGCAACATGGGCGTGGCGCTGGGCTACTGCCTTCTGGGCTGGGACGCGCTGCTGCGCGGCCTGGGTAAGCTAGAGGTCAACGAACAGGCACTGCAGGACGACCTCGACGCGCATTGGGATGTCCTGGCCGAGCCGATCCAGACCGTGATGCGGAAGCACGGCATCGGCGACGCCTACGAGCAGCTGAAGGCACTGACGCGCGGCAAGGGCGGCATCGATGCGGCCAGCCTGCAGGATTTCGTGCGCGGCCTGTCGATTCCCGAAGCCGACAAGCAGACGCTACTTGCGCTGACGCCCTCGAACTACCTGGGTGCCGCCGAAAAGCTCGCCCGCGCCGTTTGACGGGCTGCGCTACCGGCGCTGCAGGATCGCCCGGGTCCACAGCGCCGTCATGATGCGCTCCTCATGGCGGTAGAAGCCCGAATACGCGCCCGGGTGTGTGTCCGGGTCCGCCGCCGGCCCGCCGACCAGGAAAATGAAGCCGTGGCGTGACTTGGGATCGAAGGCGAACGCGGCGGTGAGTCCCCAGGCATCGCCCAGGTGACCCATGGCCTTGAAGCCGCCCGGTTCGACCAGCCGGTCCCCGGCGCCCTCCCCCAGGCTCTTGTCCAGGAACAATTGAACACCAAGCGCCCAGGCATTCATGTAGTGCTTGTGCTTGCCGAACCCGGTCTCGCCGTCGCTGTTGCCCTTGCGGCCGGACGCATCGACGTGCCAGTGCTGTTTCAGCATTTCGCGCACCGATGCCTTCTTGAGGATCACCTTGCCGTCGCTGCGGCCACCCTCCATGAGCATGCGCATCACCTTGGCCAGCCCTGCGGCAGAGAGCCTGCAGTTGCCCTGCGGGCCAAACAATGTGCCGTTGGTGCCGATTTCGTAGTCCGGCAAGGCACGCGGAACCGGCGGCGCGGCGCGGTAATCATCGACTTGCGCGATCCAAGGGCCTGCGCTGTCCCAGGTCTCCTTGCCATCGATGGTCTTGCGCTTGCGATAAAGCGTGGCGACATCGGCTAGTTCGGCGGCGGAGAAGTCGGCCGGATGAAACCCGCCCGGCAGCCCCATCGGGTCGAGAATCAGCCGGCGCATCAGGCGATCAAAGCGTTCGCCGGTCACCCGCTCCATGATGGTGCCGATCACGCCCCACGGCAGGTTGGCGTACTGGAAGTACTTGCCCGGTGGCGCCACGGCGGCCCACATCTTTCCCTCGCCATACAAGCGGCCGCCGGGGGTGAACACGTCCCTGAGGTGGGTATTGCTCTTCGCGTCCCAGTAGTAGCCGCCGTCGTCGCGCAACGAGGACGTGTGGCTCATCATCATGCGCAGCGTGACGGGCACCTCGGGAAAGTGCGGATTGCGGAACCGGTAGCCCAGGTAGTCGCCCACATCGCGGTCGAGGTCGAGTTTGCCCTCCTCCCTGAGCTTCATCACGCCCAGCGTGGTGATGAGCTTGGAGATCGAGGCGATGCGGTACATCGTGCGCTCATGGGCGGGCTGGCCCTGGTCCGGCTTGGACGGGTCGATCCACATGCGGCCGAATTGGCGGTGGTACACCTCGCGCCCGTTGCGCAGGGCGAGCACCGACAGGCTGGCCAGTTCGCGGCCCGGCGCATCGACCACCGCCTGCAGTTCCGCATCGAGCTGGGCCCGCAGCGCGGGTGCCAGCGGTGCCGCCGCCGCGCTAATCCACATGGCGGACCCGAGCACGGCCAGCGTGGCGTTCCATCCGTTCGTCATGTTCACCCCGGTTCGTTGTCTGCATCGCCATCCCGCGCCGTCAGGACCGCCAGCAGGGCCGCAGTCTCGGCGTCCATGCCGCCCTCGATGTTCGACGGCCGGTATTTCATCTGGAACGCGGCCAGCACGTTGAGCGTGGCTTCGTCGTACTGGCCGTTCACCTTGAGCTCGAATCCGTGCTGCACCAGGCGGCGCTGGAACCACTCGACATCCGGCAGCTCCTTCTCGAAGCGCGGCAGGACGTCGCGGACCCGGCCTTCATCCGGCCACAGCACGAGTCCGGCTTCCGCCAGGCGTTTCCATGGAAACCGCGGGCCCGGGTCCTGTTTCCGCTGCGGCGCGATGTCGCTGTGGCCGAGCACGCGGTCCGGCGGGATCTGGTGCCGCGCCACGATGTCCTTGACCAGCGCGATGATGGCGTCCTGCTGCGCCGGCGGGTAGTCGAACCACTCGCGTTCGCCCTTCTCGTTCTTCACGAAGCCGCGATTGACGATCTCGATGCCGATCGAGGCCGCATTCAGCTGGGTCTGACCCTTCCAGGAACTCACGCCGGCGTGCCAGGCGCGCCGGTTCTCGTCGACCAGCTGGTAGATCTCCGGCGGGTCGTCACGGATGAGGTAGTGCGAGCTGACCGCTTGCTGCGTGAGCACGCGCAGCGAGGTCGGCCAGTCGATGACCGTGTAGTGCAGGATCAGGAACTGCGCGCGGCTGTCCTGGCCCCTCGCCGTGTAGCTCCGGTCGATGGTGAGCGTGGTGCAGCCGGACAGCGCAAGGGCGGCCACGCCCAGCGCAAGGCGCATGAATGGAAGGCGGTTCATCGGGACTCCTCGTTCGCATTGCGTGCCGCGATGTGCGCGGCGGCGTGATGGGCGGCGGCAATGCGCACGCGAATGTCTTCGCCCGGCAACGCTTCGCGGAAACTCTGTTCAATGGCCGGGTGCAGCAACAAGACCCGACCGCACAGCGCCACCGGCCGCGACCCGAAGCGCCCCGTCAGGGCGTGGGCGAGGCGCGCCAATTCGCGGCCCGCATCAACCAAAAGGCGCAGCGCCACCGGGTCTTCGCCTGCCGCCGCGGCCACGGCGCGAGCCAACTGGCCGATTTCGCCGCGTTCCTTGCCGTAAAAAAAGGCCCGCGTGGCGCCCCAATCGGCGCTGCCGATGTGCTCGAACACACGGCGCGCCAGGGGCGACTCGCGCCACGCGCCGGGGCGCTGGTCTTCCGCGCGCCAGATGTGCTTGAGCGCCTCTCGCGCGATCCAGAACCCTCCGCCGGCATCGTCGATGATGGCGCCGCGCCCACCAGCGCGCTGCATCTGCCCGTCGGCATCGATGAATGCGGCCACCGTCCCGGTGCCCGCGTACACAACGTAGCCCTCGCCAGGTTGGAACAGGTCGTGATAGGTGATTTCGATGTCGCTCTTCAACGCAACCGCCTTGGCGTCAATGCCCAGCGCGTTCGCGATCAGTCCGGCCATCACGTCGGTGTGCTGGTCCAGTCCGGTGAATCCCGCGCACACCGCCCCGGGCGTGCCCACTTTGCGCACCTCGGCGCCCAGCGCGTTCAACGCCGCGGCCAGCGCGGCGCGGCCATGTTCGTTGACCAGTTGCAGTCCGGTCATGCCCGCAGCCACACCTTCGGCGACGATACGTCCTTCGGCGTCCGACAGCGCCCAGCGCGTGGTGGTGCCGCCGGCGTCGAGGCCAAGGCCAAGCGGTGCGCTCATCGCGATCCCCCGGTGCGCGGAATCTCGACCGGCACGCGCAGGCTTTCGGTGCCGTATCGATCGAACGCGGAGGCCACCGCCGCTTGCAGGCGGCCGCCTTTCGGGCCGGGGGGCGGCACCACTTCATGCGAATACGCGTGCGGCTTCCCGTCACCCGCTTCCACGGGGAAGGCGAAAAACGTCCAGGCATCATCCTGCTTCAACCATAGACCCAGGCGCGCCGGCAACGGCGCCGTCACGTCCATGCGCACGCTTTCGCGTCCACCCGCCGCATTGAAGGACACTGTCGGCACGACCGGCCGGACGGTGGACAACCACGGCGCCGCGGGCGGCACCACATCGCTGTTGTAGCGCTCCGCCTTCAACACCTCGTTGATCCCGCGCCGGTTCTCCTTCAACGCAATCGCCGAGAAGTGGATGTGCCCCTGCGGCACCTTGCGAAGGCGCGTGAGCGCGATCTGGTCCGAAATCTCCTGCGGCATCCAGGTGCGCTCGGCGGCGTCCGCAGGATTCGTGATGCGGCTGGTGAACAGGCCCGGGAACACATGCCGCCCGGCGGTGTTTTCGCGGTGCCAGTAGTCGAGCAGCACCTCGTAGGCCTGTTCCTTCTGCGCGATCGGCCAGTACAGCTGCGGCGCGAGGTAGTCCATCCAGCCCTTCTGCAGCCACAGTTCCACGTCCGCGTACAGCTTGTCGTATTGGCTGAAGCCCCTGATGTCCGGCGGGCGTCTTTCCGGCTTTCCCAGGCCGAATGGACTCACACCGAAACGCACCCAGGGTTTTTCCTTCTTGATGCCGGCGTAGATCGCCTCGACCAAACGATTCACGTTGTTGCGCCGCCACGCTGCGCGGTCCGGCACGCCGCCGAGCGAGACGAATTCGGTCCACGGCCGCTCGTCCGGAAAATCCACTTCCACCGGCGGCATGGATCCCGGCACGTTGACCGGGTAGGGATAAAAGTAGTCGTCGATGTGCGCGCCGTCGATGTCGTAGCGGCGCACCACGTCGAGGATCACCTCCAGCGTGCGCTGCGCAGCGAACGGCTCGCCCGGGTCCATCCACTGGAAGGTGCCGTAGTTCTTCACCACGCCGGGGTGTGTGTTGGCGATGTGGTTCGGCGCGTTCCTCGACTTAGCCGAGGTGTGCCGCGCTCGGTACGGGTTGAACCAGGCATGCAGCTCCAGGCCGCGCTTGTGGGATTCCTCGATCCAGAACTGCAGCGGGTCGTAGTACGGGTCGGGCAGCTTGCCCTGTTCCCCGGTCAGGTACTCCGACCACGGCTCGATGGCCGAGGCATACAGCGCGTCCGCCGCCGGGCGCACCTGGAAGATCAGCGCGTTGAGGCCGAGGGCGCGCGCGGTCTCGATGATCTGGATGGCCTCCGCCTTCTGCGCCTCCGTGGTGGTGGCGCGCTTGCTGGGCCAGTCGATGTTGGCCACGGTGGCCACCCAGGCGGCGCGAAACTCGCGCGGCGCCGGCGGCGGCATGTCGACCCCCGGGAAGTCTGCGGTTCCCGGGTCGCGCGGCGCGGTGGGCACGCTGGTGCAGGAGCCGAGCACCAGCACAAGGGATGTCAATGCCAAACCCAAACACTGGCGAGCCTTCCCAGCCGAAAACGCCTCAAACCCCTTGTCCCTGCTAGACTTTGCCGATGAAGCCATCACACCCTCAGACTTTGACAAACCATTTCTTCTTCCACATGAACCACGCCACCGCAAACATCGCCAGGTTGAACAGGATCGCGAACACCAGCGATGCGTTCACCGGCGCCAGCGGCAGCGCCTTGATCGGGGCATAGGCGAGCGCCTTGAGGGATTGCGCCGGTTCACCGACCTTGATGAAGGCCATCATCTTGGCCACCAGGCCGCTGAACGCAAAGATGAACAACGCATTCATGCCATAGATCGTCATCGGCTGGAGCCAGGCGCGGCTTCGCGCGCGGATCGCATCGTCCTCCACCGCGTCCATCAGCCAGTAAAACGCGGCGAACACCACCAGGGCCCAGCCGGTCATGAAGATCGCGTAGCTCGGTGTCCACAGGCTTTTGTTGATCGGCATGAACACGGCGTCGAGCATGGCCCCGATCCACAGGCACAGCAATCCCGCGAGCAGCATCCAGACGGTCTTGGCCGCCGCATCCATCTTCGCCGCCAGCCCGTGGCCGGTGAGCACGCCGAACAGCAGCGTGGCCACCGCCGGCAACGTGCACACCAGCCCTTCCGGATCCCAGGTCTTCGACCGCGCCCACAAGTGGCCCGACAGCAGCAGGCGGTCGATGTACGCGCCGGCATCGCGACCCGGTTCCAGCGCGCCCGCCGCCACCACGCCATCCGGCCCGGGCACCGGGACGGCCAGCATGAGGACCGAATACACCGCGAAGCACACCACAATCCACGCGCCCTGCGCACGCCACCCGGCGTACACCACGATCGGCGCGGCAACGACGATGCATAGCCCGATGCGCTGCAACACGCCGGGAATGCGCACGGTCGCGAAATCGAAATTCGGGATGAGGTTCAACATCAAGCCGATGCCGATGATGATCGCTGCGCGCCTCCAGAGGCTCAACACCAATGGCCAGCGTTCTTGAACCTGCCCCTGCCTGCGCGCCAGGGAGAACGTCATCGCCACGCCGACGATGAACAGGAAGAACGGAAACACCCAGTCGGTGAAGGTCCAGCCGTGCCATTCCGCATGGCCGAGCTGGCGATACAGGTGACCCCAATCCCCCGGGTTGTTCACCAGCACCATCGACGCGATGGTGAAGCCGCGGAAGGCGTCGAGGGAAACGAGTCGATTGTCGCTCATCGCTAGAAGAAAACGTCAAAGACGCGTCCGCCGATGGACGCCGATAGAAGCACGCCGATAGAAGCACGCCGATGAACGCCGATGAAACCATGCGCAAAATCGATTTTGACTTTATCGGCGTCCATCGGCGCAACACCGGCGTTCATCGGCGGATGTAAGTCCGTCACGATTGCGCCTTCTTGCCGAACCCCGGATCGATCTTCACGAACCAGGTCGCCACCACCGAGGGCAGGCAGCACACCAGCACCCAGATGAAGAAGTGTTGGTAGCCGAGGAACTCCTGGACCTTGCCGCTGATCATGCCGGGCAGCATCATGCCCAGGGCCATGAAGCCGGTGCACAGGGCGTAGTGCGCGGTCTTGTGCGGGCCGTCGGCGACCATGATCATCACCATCAGGAATGCCGCGAAGCCAAAACCGTAACCGAACTGCTCGATGGCAATGGCGGTGGAAATCACCGCCAGGCTCGAGGGTTGCACATAGGCCAGGAATACGAATGCGAAGTTGGGGACATGGCAGGCGATGAGCATCGGCCAGATCCACCGCTTCAATCCGCCCATGGAGATCGCCACACCGCCCAGGATGCCGCCCACCGTCAGTGCGGCCACGCCGATGGTGCCATAGGCGATGCCGACATCCTTGGTGGTCAGGCCCAATCCCCCCTTGGCGGTCGCATCGAGCAGGAACGGCGCCACCAGTTTCAGTGCTTGCGCCTCGCCCAGGCGATAGAGCAGCAGGAAGGACAGGATCACCACGATGTCCTTGCGCTGGAAAAACGAGGTCAGCGTCTCGACGAACCCCTCGGAAACACTCTCGCCCTTGAGCGTCGGCGCATCGCTGGCCGGCCTCGGCAACACCCACGCGTGATACGCGAACAGCACCGCGAACAGCACGGCGAGCGCGATGAGCACGATCTGCCACGCCGCCTTGGCATCCATGTTCGATTCCATCAACTGGCCGGCGAAGTACACCAGCGCACCCTGCCCGGCAATGTTGGCGATGCGGTAGAAGGTGCTCCGCACGCCGACGAATGCCGCCTGCAGGTGGGTGGGCAGCGCCAGCATGTAGAAGCCGTCGGCGGCGATGTCGTGGGTGGCGGAGGCGAACGCCATCAGCCACAGCATCGCCAGCGTCATTTGGAAAAAGAACTCGGTGGGCAGCGTGAAGGCCACCAGGGCCAGGGTGACGCCGACCACGAACTGCGTCGCCACCACCCACAGCCGCTTGGTCTTGAACAGGTCGATCAGCGGCGACCACAGCGGCTTGATCACCCACGGCAGGTACAGCCAACTGGTGTACAGCGCGATGTCGGCGTTGGACACGCCCAGGTTCTTGTACATGATGACCGACACGCTCATCACCATCACGTACGGCATGCCCTGCGCGAAGTACAGCGTCGGGATCCAGGCCCAGGGGTTGCGATCCGGTGGTGGCGCGGCGGACGGCGGCGGAGTGCTCATGGATGCGGCCTTTCAACCCCGGGGTGGCCTTCCAGCGTGGCCAGGACCTGGTCGATGCGCGAGCCTTCGGTATCGACAATGACGAACTTCACGCCTTGGTATGCAATGACGTCGGCCTTGCGCGGCCACTTCTTGATGAGCGACATGAGGAATCCGCTGATGGTTTCGTAGTTTTCCTCGCCCGGCAACCTGGCCCAGCCGAACAATTCCTTCACGTCCGCGATCGCGGCCATGCCGTCGATCAGCCAGGCGTTCTCGCGGTCGGTCATCCTGACGATGCTCTTCTCGCCCGCCACTTCCTCGGCAATGCGGCCCATGATGGCCGCCATGACGTCATTCAGGGTGATCAGGCCCACCACCACGCCATACTCGTTGGCCACCAGCGCGATGTCTTCACCGACATTGCGAAAACGGTCCAGCACGTCGAGGACGGTGATGGTGTCGGGCATCATCAACAGGTCCTTCATGCCCCAGGCCTTCAGTTCCTCGCGCTGCAGCCTGAGCGACTGGTTGTGGATCAGGCGCGCCAGCAGGTCGGCCGCATCGATGTACCCCACCGGGTGGTCGATGTCGCCGTGCGTGACGACGAAGCGCGCCTTCGGCGCCTCGGCCAGCACGGTCTTGATGGTCTCCTCGTCGTCGCCGATGTCGATGGACACGATGGATGCGCGCGGCGTCATCGCGCTGGTGATGGCCCGCTCGGTCAGCGAGAGCACGTTGCGGATCAAGTGCCGTTCGTCGCGGTCCACCGCACCGGCGCGCGCGCCAGCCTCGACGATGGCGTGGATGTCGCCGGCCGTCACGGCCTCCTCGCCGGTGTTGCGGATGTTGAAAAAGGTGAGGATCGCATCGACCAGCTTGCCGAAGAACCACAGCAAGGGGGCGAACGGCTTCTGCAGCGCCAGCACCAGCGGCGCGAGTGCACAGGCCAGTTTCTCCGGCGCATGGATGGCAATGCGTTTCGGCAACAGGTCCCCCAGCAAGAGGAAAAAAGCGGTGATCACCCCGACCGCCAGCGTGAGCGACAGCGTCTCGCGCAGCCAGCCTTCGGACACGCCGGCCTGGCCCAGCAACACGGCGAAGCGCGCATTCAGCGCCGCCTCGCCGAACACGCCGGCCAGGATGCCGACGACGTTCAGGCCGATCTGCACGACGCCCAGGAAGCTGTTGGGATTGTCCTTCAAGTGCAATGCCACTGCAGCACCCTTGTTGCCCGCGTCGCGCAGTTGCGTGAGCTTGATGCGCTTGGCGCTGGCGATGGAGAGCTCCGACAACGCAAGGAAGGCGTTGAGCACGATCAGCAGCGCCAGGACCAGCGCGGTGTCGGAGAGGCTCATGGGCGCCACCGCGTCAGGTGCCCAGGGCCGCGCGCACGCTGCCGTTCACCGCATCGAGGCGGGCGCGCGCATCGGCAACGTCGACCCCGGCCCGGATGGCGACAATGGCGGTCTTCACCTGGTTGTCGCAGCGCGCCAGCGTCTCGGTCGCCTGTGCCTCGTCGCAACCGGTGGCCAGCATGGTCAGGCGCACGGCGCGCCGGCGCAGTTTCTCGTTGGTGGCCTTCAGGTCCACCATGAGATTGCCGTACACCTTGTTCAGCCGCACCATCAAGGCGCTTGAAAACACATTGAGCGCGATCTTCTGCGCCGTGCCGGCCTTCATGCGCGTGCTGCCGGAAATGATCTCGGGGCCGGTGTCGAGCGTGATGCCGATGTCGGCCGCGGCGGCCACCGGCGCGCCCGCGTTGTTGACGATGCCGAGGGTGAGCGCCCCGCGCTCGCGCGCCGCCTCGATGGCGCCCAGCACATACGGCGTGGTGCCCGAGGCGGCGATGGCGATCACCACGTCGTTGGCCTGCACCTTGGCGTGGCGGATGTCGTGGCCGCCGTTTTCGCGCCGGTCCTCCGCGCCTTCGATCGCCTGGTAGACCGCGCCGGCCCCGCCGGCCAGCAGCGCGACCACGCGATCGTGCGGCCAGGAAAACGTCGGGTAGAGCTCGACGCTGTCCTGCAGTCCCAATCGTCCCGACGTGCCCGCCCCCACGTACACCAGCCGCCCGCCGGCCTCGATGCGCGGGCGCGCGGCCTCGACGGCACGCGCAATGTCGGCGGCCGCGGCCGCCACGGCGGTCGCCGCTCGCGCCTGGTCGGCGATCATCGCCTCGACCAGGCGCCGTGCGTCGTAGCGATCGAGGTCGGTGTGCTCGGTGCTGGGGGATTCGGTGAGCGACATGGCGTGCGGACCCGGACTCACGCGCCTGGAATGCGCAGCGGTTGGAGCGCGCCCGCCCAGGCCACCACCTGGTCCAGCAGCGCCTTGACGGATTTTTCGTGGTGCGCACGCGGCTTGAACACCGCGTAGTTCTCGAAATCGTCCGCCAGGGTCAACACCACCTGGGCGCGCACGTCGGCCACCGAGATCTCGCCCATGACCAGACGCAACTGCTCGACCGCGCGCACGCCGCCCGCGCTGCCGTAGCTCACGAAGCCGGCGGCCTTGTGGTTCCACTCGCGGTAGAGGAAGTCGAGGGCGTTTTTCAGCGCCGCCGATGGCCCGTGGTTGTACTCGGGCGTGACGAACACGAAACCGTCAAAGCCCGCGACGGCGGCCGACCAGCGTTTCGTATGCTCGTGCTGGTACTGCATCTTGGCCGGCGGCGATGATTCGTCCAGCAGCGGCAGTTGGTAGTCGGCAATGTCGAGCAGCACATACTCAGCATCGCTGCGCCCGGCGGCGAGCGCAAGCACCCAGTCCGCCACGGCCCGCGACTTGCGGCCGGGACGGGTACTGCCGGTGACGATGGCGATGCGGATCATGCGGGTCTCCTGTAAGGGTTGCGGCGTGTGTGGGCCGGCGTGTTCATCGCGTCCGCGTCACTTTCGACAAGTGGCGCGGCCGGTCCGGATCGTGGCCGCGCGCGCGCGACAGGGCCTCGACCATGAGGTAAAAGCTGAGGATAGCCGGGATCGGGTCGAGGTCGATCGCGCCGGCCGGAATGAGCGGCAACTCAACCCCCGGCGTGCCCGCGGGCGCAGCCAGCAGTACGCGGGCGCCGCGCAGGCGCATCTCGTCGGCCATGGCCAGCAGCCCGGCCTGCGCAGGACCGCGCGGCGCAAACACCAGCAGCGGGAAGCCCTGGTCGATGAGCGCCATCGGCCCGTGGCGGACTTCAGCCCCGGAAAACGCTTCGGCCTGGATGCCGCAGGTCTCCTTGAACTTGAGCGCCGCCTCCATCGCGATCGCAAGCCCGGTACCGCGGCCGATGACGAACATGCACTCGGCATCGCGTAGCACTTCGAGCGCCGGCGTCCAGTCGGTCGCCAGTGCGAGGTCGAGCACGCCGGGCAGTTCACCAAGGGCCGCCGCCAAGGGCGAATCCTCCTGCCAGGCGGCGACCACCTGCGCACCCGCCACCAGCTGGGCCACGAAACTCTTGGTGGCCGCCACGCTGGTTTCCTCGCCGGCGTGCAGCGGGAACACGTGCCCGGCAGCGTTCGCCAACGGCGAGGCCGCATCGTTGACAAAGGCGGCCGTCAAAGCGCCGCCCCTGTAGAAATACTGCATCGGTCCCACCAGGTCGGGGCTCTGGCCGGACTGCGAAAAGGCCAGCGCCAGCAACCCGCGCGCCTCGATGTTCGACTGGTAGAGCGTGACCAGCGACATCGGCAGCGACGTCACCAACCGGCCGAGCCGGGCCATGATGAGGTAGGCCATGAAATGCGCGGCGTGGTCGGAACTGCCGCGCGCGATGGTCAGGACCGACACCGGCGGCCGGCGCCGCAGTTCGGCCCCGAATGCCCGGTAGGCCGCACCCTCGACCAGGAGACGCTGGATCGCCTGCGGGGTCTCGCGCGCCTCGCGCGCCATGCAGGACATTGGGTTCACCGGGGATCCGTTGCAAGGACTGCCGTTCAACCGCGAACCGGCCGGCCTTCGACCAGCACCTCGCACACCTTGAGGTCGCGGTCGAGCACGACGATATCCGCCCAGGCGCCGGGCACCAGCCGCCCGCGGTCGGTGAGGCCGAGGAAATCCGCCGCGTGGGTCGAGACGCGCCGCGACGCGTCGGCCAGATCGAGGTTCAGCACCTCCACCAGGTTGCGAAATGCCTGGTCCATGGTCAGCGTCGAACCGGCCAGCGTGCCATCGGGCAAACGGACGCCGCCCATGCACTTGGTGACCGTGTGGCGCCCCAGGCGGTAGTCGCCGTCCGGCATGCCCGCGGCGGCCGTCGAATCGGTGACGCAGAACAGGCCGGGGATCGCGCGCAGCGCCACGCGGATGGCGCCGGGATGGACGTGCAACAGGTCCGGGATGATTTCCGCATAGGCGGCGTGGGCCAGAGCGGCACCGGAGAGGCCCGGCTGGCGATGGTGCAATCCGGTCATGGCGTTGAACAGGTGCGTGAAGCCGGCCGCGCCCTGCGCGAGCGCCTTGACCCCGTCCTCGTAGCCGGCGAGGCTGTGCCCGAGTTGCACCCGGATGCCAAGGTCTCGCAACGCCGGGATCGCGGCCAGGTGACCGTCCATCTCCGGTGCCAGGGTCACGACGCGGATCGGCGCCTGCGCATGCAACCGCCGCACCTCGTCGAGGTCGATCGGGCAGGCAAAGTCTGGTTGCGCGCCGAGCTTGCCCGGGTTGATGTAGGGACCTTCGAGGTGCACGCCGATCACGCGCGCCTCGTTCGCGCGCCGCTCGCTGCACACGGGTGCCAGTGCAGCAAAGGCCGCGCGAATGTCTTCCGGCGGCGCGGTCATGGTGGTCGCCAGCAAGGCGGTGGTCCCGCCGGCCGCGTGACAGCGCGCCACTGCACGCGCGGCGTCGCCGCCCTCCATGATGTCGCGGCCGCTGCCGCCATGCACGTGGAGGTCGATGAAGCCGGGAACCAGCAGCGGGTCGCTGCCGTCGCGGGCCGCCGATTCGGCGAGGGGCGCGCCGCGCACGGCAGCCACGCGGCCGTCCTCACCGATCTCGAGCCGCCCCGCGACCAGGCCGCCCGGCGTCAGGACGTTGCCGGTCCTGAAGTTCATGCAGCCGGCCGCAACCGCGACATTTCCGCGACGAAATCGTAGTAATCGCTGCGCGAATACGAATGGGTCAGCTCGATCACCGCGCCCGTGGCCAGGAAGCCGGTGCGCGTGATGTCGAGCACCGCATGGCCCTCGGGCAGGCCCAGCAGGGGCGCAAGCCGCGCCGGGCAATTGGCGGCACGGATATGCTGGACGGCGCGCACCGGCGCCTTGCCGATGCGGTCCAGGTATTCGTACAGGGATCCATTGAGGCCGGCGGGATCGGGCAACACATCCAAGGGCAGCACGGAGGCCTCGAACGCCATGCCGACGCCATCGGCCAGCCGCAACCGCTCCAGGCGCGCGACGGCGATCGGCTTGCCGCCGGGCGTGTGTCCCAACCGCGCCTGCTCCTCGGCGGTCGCCCGCGACACCTCGCGCTTGAGCCATTTCGAACTCGGCTCGTAGCCCCGCAGGCGCAGCTCCTCGGAGAAACTGGTCAGGCGCGACAGCGGTTGCTCCAAGTGCGGCGCGATGTAGTTGCCCGAACCGCGGCGGCGCAGGATCAAGCCTTGCTCCACCAGCAGGTCGATGGCGTTGCGCGCCGTGACGCGCGAGACTTCCAGCTGCTCGGACAGCACGCGTTCCGACGGCAGCGCCTCGTGCGCCTGGTAGTGGCCGGCGCGGATGGCCTCGGCCATCTTGCGCGCCAGCTGCAGGTACAGGGGCGAGGCGTCGCGCGCGCTGGGCTTGAGCTTGGCGAGCAGGCGCTTGTTCATGCGTGCATCCCGCCATCGCGCCGGTGCGAACATTCCCCGATCGACCGTTGCATCGTCACCTCTGTCCTTGGGATAGAATTCCGTAAGACCACTTTAATACCAAAGCGCGGTCAGACCACTTTAATACCAAATATCCGGACTGTCAACGGCGCTTGCGAGAGGGAGTCAAGGCACGCCGGCGTCCCTTCACATGGAGGATTCGGGCATGGGGAATCGCATTGCAATCGTGCTGCTGGCCTTGGCGGCGTGGACGCCGCTGGCGGACGCCAGGACCCTGCGCTGGGCCTCGGCCGGGGACACCACCACGCTCGACCCGCACGGGCAAGATGAGGGCTTCACCAACGCGATGAACAACCTGGTCTACGAGCGCCTGATCCAACCGGGCCGGGACATGTCGCCCACGCCCTGGCTCGCGGTATCGTGGAAATCCACCGCGCCCGGCCGCATCACCATGCAGTTGCGCAGGAACGTGACGTTCCACGACGGCACGCCGTTCACCGCCGACGATGTCGTGTTCAGCTTCGAGCGCGCCACCCGCTCGCGGCAGTTCAAGAACTACGCCATTCCGGCCGGCAAGGCGCGCAAGGTCGATACCCACACGGTGGAGTTCGTCAACGACGTGCCGAACCCGACGGCGCTCTCCTCGATCGGCCAGATCCCGATCATGAGCCGTGCCTGGGCGGAGAAGAACATGGCCGTCGAACCCCACGACATGACCAAGAAGGACACGCCCCATGCATCGCGCCATGCGATGGGTACCGGGCCTTTCGTGCTGGTGTCGTTCGAGCCCGGGGTGAAGACGGTGCACCGGAAGAACGCCGCCTGGTGGGGCCTCGCCGAAAAGCGCTTCGAGGGCAATGTGGAGACCATCGAGTACCGCCCCATCGCCTCGGGCGCCACGCGCATGGCGGCGCTGAAATCCGGCGAGGTCGATTTCGTCCTCGACCCGAGTCCGCAGGACATCCCGCGCCTGAAAGAAGACCGCGGCTTGACCGTCTGGGAGGGCGACGAGTACCGCGTCATCTCCATCGCGTTGGACCAGGCGCGCGACGAGCTGTTGTTTTCGGACGTCAAGGGCAGGAACCCGTTCAAGGACCGGCGCGTCCGCCTGGCGCTGTACCAGGCGGTCGACACGAACGCGATCAAGGTGCAGGTGATGCGCGGCCTGGCCACACCGACCGGCCTGCTCACGCCCAACCCGAAAGGCGAGGGCATGCCGGCCGCGATGGAAAGGCGCCACCCTTTCGACGTGAACGCCGCGAAGAAACTGCTGGCCGACGCGGGCTACCCGAACGGTTTCGGCTTCACGCTGCATTGCCCCAACGACCGCTACATCAACGACGAAAAGATCTGCGTGGCGCTGGCGGGCATGTGGGCCAAGATCGGGTTGACCGTGAAAGTGGACGCCATGCCCAAGGCCCAGTATTTCGCGCGCACGCCGAAGAAAGAGTTCTCCGCCATGTTGCAGGGCTGGGGCGACATCAACCGCGATGCCATGTTCACCCTCAAGCCGCTCTATCACAGCTTCAACGACAAGGGCTACGGTGAAACCAACTACGGCAATTTCAGGCACGCCGATCTCGATGCGCTGATCGTGAAGGCCGAAACCGACATGAACCCCATGACGCGGCAGGCGACGATCAACAAGGCCATGGAACTGCTGCACCACGAGGTGCTGGCGATCCCGTTGCACCGGCAGGTGATCCCGTGGGTCTCGCGCGCCAACGTCACCCTGGTGCACCGGCCGGACAACAAGTTTGCGCCGCTGTGGATCACGGTGAAATGAGCCGAGGCCGGAGCGGCACACCATGACCCTGACCTACATCTGGTGCGGGTTCTTCATCGTCGGCTTCATCGCCGCGATGGCACAGTGGCTCATCGGCGGCGACGCCGACGTGTTCAAGCGCATCATCGACGGCACCTTCAAGATGGCCAAGTTCGGCGTGATGGACATCGCGCTGCCGCTGGCCGGCATCATGACGCTGTGGCTGGGCCTGCTCACCATCGGCGAAAAGGCCGGCGCGATCACCTGGATCGCCAAGCTGATCGCGCCGTTCTTCTCGCGCATCTTTCCGGAGGTGCCCAAGGACCATCCGGCCACCGGCCACATGGTGATGAACTTCTCGGCCAATTTCCTCGGCCTCGACAACGCCGCCACGCCATTCGGGCTGAAGTCCATGCAGAGCCTGCAGGAGATAAACCCGAAGAAGGACGAGGCCAGCAACGCGATGATCATGTTCACCGTGCTGCACGCCTCGGGCCTCACCCTGATCCCGCTGTCGATCATGGCGCAGCGCATGGTGATGGGCGCGCAGAATCCGGCCGACATCTTCATCCCCTGCATGATCGCCACCTACGTGGCCACCGTGGCGGGCCTCATCGCGGTGGCGATCAAGCAGCGCATCAATCTGTTCGACCGCGTGATCGTGGCGTGGCTGGGCAGCATCACTGGCGCCATCGTGCTGCTGGTGTGGGCGATGAGCACACAGATGACCAAGGAGCAGATCACGCTGGTGTCGGGCGTGGTGAGCAACCTGCTGCTGCTGCTCATCATGGTGGCCTTCATCGGCGGCGCGCTGTGGAAGAAGATCAACGTCTACGACGCCTTCATCGAGGGCGCCAAGGGCGGCATCGAGACCTCGCTCAAGATCATTCCCTACCTTGTCGGCATGCTGGTGGCGATCTCGGTACTGCGCGAATCGGGGGTGTTGAACTATGTGCTGTTGGGCTTGACCTGGCTGTTCACCCAGACCGGTGTCAACACCGACTTCGTGCCGGCGCTGCCCACCGCGCTGATGAAGCCGGTGTCCGGCTCCGGCGCGCGCGCGATGATGATCGAAACCATGCAGACCTACGGCGTCGATTCCTTCGCCGGGCGGCTGGCGGCGGTGTTCCAGGGCTCGGCCGACACCACCTTCTACATCGCCGCGCTGTACTACGGCTATGTGGGCATCAACAAGATCCGCTACGCCATCGGCTACGGCCTGATCGCGGAGTTCTGCGGCGTGGTCGCCGCGATCCTGGTCGCCTACCTGTTCTTCGGCTGACCCGCCGCACCCCGTCCGGCGACGCGCGCATAGTCGCGCGGCGCCACGCCGACGTGGCGGCGAAAAGCGCGGGTGAAGGCGCTGTGGTCGGAAAATCCGCAGGCCTGCGCGATGTGCGCCACATTCTGTCCCGACTCGATCAATGGCAGCGCGCGCTCGATGCGCCGCGCCAGCAGCCACTGGCGCGGCGTGAGTTCGTACACACGATGCACCTGGCGCTCAAACTGCGCGATCGACAGGCCGGCGCGCGCCGCGAGGTCCACAATCACCAGCCGGCTGTCCAGGTGGCGCTCCGCGTAATCGAGCGCCGCCTTGACGCGGCCAAACGTGCCGGCGCCGGCGCTGGGCAGGTCACGCGAAATGCCGGCCAGGCCGATCACCTTGCCGTGCTCATGCAACGGCAGCTTCTGGGTCAGGCACCAGCCGTGCGCAAAGCTGGGAAACAGGTGCCACTCCAGTTCGTCGCGAATCGCCTCGCCGGTGCGAATCACGGCCAGGTCCTGCGCAAGGTACCGATCGCCCAGCGGAGCGGGAAACAGGTCGGCCGCCGTCCGGCCCTGCACATCGTGCAAGGCACGTTTCCCAAGGCGCCCAAGCAGGGTTCGATTGGCATGCGTGTAGCACCCGTCGCGATCCTTGATGAAGAACACCACATCGGGAAGCGCGTCGAACAACGCGGTCAGGCTGGCGGCATCGATCATGCCGCCATTGTGCCCAAATCGTCGTCCGGATGCCGATTCCGCCCAAGACAGCTCGGCCCGATTCGTCCACAATGACGCCATGCATCGCCTTGAATTCGTCGATTCGCACACCGGCGGGGAACCCACGCGCGTGGTGCTTTCCGGCTTTCCCGACCTGGGGGCTGGTCCGCTGGCCGATCGTGCCGCACGGCTGACCGCGCAGCACGACCGCTGGCGGCGCGCCGTGGTGGGCGAGCCGCGATCCTCGGATGTGGTGGTGGGCGCCGTGCTCACGCCCCCACTGGACCCCACCAGTGCCGCGGCCGTGATCTTTTTCAACAATGCGGGCACGTTGGGCATGTGCGGGCACGGCACCATCGGGCTCGTGGAGACACTGCAATTCCTCGGACGCATCCGGCCGGGCGTGCACCGCATCGAGACGCCCGCCGGCACGGTCAGCGCCACCCTGCATCCGGACCGCTCCGTCAGCGTCGACAACGTCGTGTCATGGCGCCACGCTGCGGATGTTGAGTTGCAGGTGCCCGGCATGGGACGGGTGGTGGGCGATGTCGCCTGGGGCGGCAATTGGTTCTTCCTGGTCCGCGCGCCGAATCCCCGCGTGGCGCCTGACACCATCGACGCACTGATGGCGCAGGCGGAGGCCATCCGGCGCGCCCTGGATGCAAGCGGCGTGCGCGGGGCCGATGGCCATGTGGTGGACCACATCGAGTTGTTTTGCGACTCCCCCACTCCCGGCTGCCACAGCCGCAACTTCGTGCTGTGCCCCGGTCTCGAGTACGACCGCTCCCCGTGCGGCACCGGCACCAGCGCCAAGCTCGCCTGCCTGGCCGCCGACGGCGCACTCCAGCCCGGCCAAGCCTGGCGTCAGGAGAGCGTCATCGGCAGCACCTTTGACGCCCGTTTCCGCTGGGAGACGACTCCCACCAGCGGCCGCATCATTCCCACAATCACCGGCCGCGCGTTCGTGTGCGCTCGCGGCGAATTGTTGGTCGACCCTGATGACGCCTTCGGCTTCGGGATTCCGGCCCGCGACGACGCTCGATGATCACTCCCTTCCAACCATTGACAAGCTGCCCAACATGAATCCGTTCTCCGGTGTCCTCCCCGCCATCACCACGCCCTTTGACGCCTCCGGCGCCGTCGACCACGCCTTCCTCGCACAGCACGTACGGCAGCTGATGGAAGCCGGGTGCAAGGGCATCGTCCCGCTCGGCTCGCTGGGCGAAACCGCCACGCTGACCTTCGACGAGAAGTGCGCGGTGATGAAAACCGTTGTTGGTGCAGTGGGCAGCCGCGGCGTGGTCACGCCGGGCATCGCGGCGCTGTCCACCGCACAGGCCGTGGAACTGGCGCAGGCCGCCGCGGACGCCGGCTGCCACGGCCTGATGGTGCTGCCGCCCTACGTCTATTCCACCGATTGGCGCGAGATGAAGGCGCATGTGGCCGCCGTGATCGGCGCGACGCCGCTGCCATGCATGCTCTACAACAACCCCATCGCCTACAAGACCGATTTCCTGCCGCCGCAGGTACAGGAACTGGCCGGCGAGTTCGCCAACCTGGTGGCCATCAAGGAATCCTCGGCCGACATCCGTCGCATCACCGCGATTCGCGCATTGATCGGCGACCGGCTGAACATCCTGGTCGGCGTCGACGACCTGATCGTGGAGGGCATCGCCGCGGGTGCCGTCGGCTGGGTGGCCGGGCTGGTGGCGGCGTTCCCGCAGGAAAGCGTGCGCTTGTTCGACCTGGCGCGCGCCGGACGCCATGCCGACGTCGAGCCGCTGTACCACTGGTTCCTGCCGCTGTTGCGGCTCGATGTGGTGCCGAAGTTCGTGCAACTGATCAAACTCACCCAGGCGCGCGCGGGCATGGGATCCGAGCAGGTGCGCGCGCCACGCCTGGTGCTGTCCGGCACAGAGCGCGAGGAAGCGCTGGCGATCATCGATCACGCCCTCGCCACGCGCCCAAAGATGAAACCCTGATATGTGTTGACCTGTCAATCGTAGTCGAATTCGTTGATATGGTTCGGTGTGCGGTTCCGTGTGCTGAACGCAGAGCGGGCGGCATGACGACGATGGATCAGTCTGATATGCGCGGGTTGGATACCGCAGGACCTGGAAACGTCGTGGAGCTGCCTCGGTCTAGTGTCGAGGATCGTCCCGTTGGGGATGCCTCATAGGGTTTGCGAGGGTTCTCCTCTCGTTGCCCGCGCTGCGTTCGGCACACGGTGGGTGATCATGAATGCGCAACTCCTTGCTTGCCGGCCGGTTTCGACTTGCCGGTTTGTAGCGCCACTGCCTGTCCGATGGCCCAGATGAACCCTGCCAGTTCGCGCGCCACGGCGGTGGTGACCTGGACGGGCAGTTTGCCCGTCCCGGCGAGGTGCCTGTGGCGCGCGCACAGGCGCTTTTGCGCCTCCCACGCGATGGCCTGCACCTTGGCTTCGCAGCGCTCGGCACGCCGTTGCAGGGTCGCCGTCTTCCTGGCCGCGTACCGGTAAGTCCACGCAGCCTCCACCAGGACGCGCCGCACATGGCTGTTGCCGGTCTTGGTGATGCCTCCCCGGCGGCAGCGCTCGCCGCTGGAGTGTTCGCCCGGCACCAGCCCCAGATAGGCCATCAGTTGCCGGGCGTTGGCAAAGCGCGTCAGGTCGCCGATCTCGGACACCACGGTCGCTGCCGTCAGTAATTGCACCCCGCGCAGCGCCATGAGCGCCTCGATCACCGGCCAGGCCTTGGCCGCATGGGCGGCCTGTTCGATCTGCCGGTCGAGCCCGGCCAGCCGCGCCGTGCTGGCCAATACCGTGTCCACGTATTCCTGCAAAACAATCTGCTGCACCGGCTGGACGAACTTGACCGATTCGATCCAGCGATAGTGCGCCTGCGTCCAGCGCGTCTTGCCGTCGTAACGGTGGCCGTGACGCAGCAGAAAGGCCTGGAGCTGCTGGCGCGCGCGGCGTTCAATGCCCTTCTGATCGCCGCGCGCACGCACCAGGTCGCGCAAGGCTTCGTGTTCGCCGTCGGGCACCCACACGGCCGTCAGTTCCCCCGCCCGGTGCAGCCGCGCCAGACTGAGGCTGTCGCGCCGGTCGGTTTTGACCCGATCCCCGGCCTTCTTCGGAATGAGCGTGGGCGCAATCACGCTGCACTGCGCTCCAAGCCTCTTGATCTGCCGCTCAATGCCGTACCCGCATGGCCCGGCTTCGTAGCAAAACGATAGCCGCGTACCGCGCGACTTCAGCCGCCGTACCAACTTGGCAATCGCTTCGCAATCGTTGCCGATCTCCCCCAGATACCGCACCTCCCCTGCGCCCATATCGGCCACCGCGACCGCAATGCTCTTCGC
>JAEUMZ010000034.1 GCA_016790765.1 Betaproteobacteria bacterium | reverse complement strand
CCCATGCCGAAATGGCCAGGATGCATCGCGACATCGGCGCGAAACTTCCATGATCCCGGCTGCCGATCCGCTGCGTCCGGCCTGCCTGTTCCCGGCCGCACCCAACCCTGGAGAAAACCATGAACCCGCATGATTCGAGTCACTCGGCGCATCCTGCGCCAGCCAGCCCGTCGCGAACGCGCGCCTGGAAAAGCGCGGCCGTCATGCTCGGCCTGATCCTTGCATTCTATTTCCTACGCGAGCATTGGGGCCATGTCCTTGGTCTGTTGCCGTACTTGATCCTGTTGGCGTGCCCGTTGATGCACCTTTTCGGGCACTCGCATCAAGGGCATTCGCACGATGCCAGCCAGAACGGCCGCAAATCACCATGAGGTCGACTTTGCCGGGCCGGCGCCGGTACCTGCTGCAGGGGACGATTGCGCTGTTGGCGGGTACCGGGGCATGGTGGACGATGCGCGATCCGCAGACCCTCCACCGCTTCGCGGGAGAACACTGGCCGCGAACCTCGGCGCTTTCCGCGCCTCCGGCGATCGCGCTTGCGCTGGGGGGAGGCGGGCCACGTGGATTCGCGCATGTTGGCGTGCTCAAGGTGCTGGAACGCGAAGGCGTTCGTCCGGATTTCATCATCGGATCGAGCATGGGCGCCCTGATCGGCATACTGTATGCGGCGGATCCGGATGCGCGGCGCATCGAACACCATGCGCTGGCGCTGGACGTGTCGGCATGGTGGCGCGACCTGACGCTGCGCCGCAATCCCTGGCTGCGCGGCGACGCACTCGAAGCGCGGCTGCGCGACCTCTTGCAGCGGAAGACACTCGAGTCCCTGGCCATTGCGGCAGCCGCCGTGTCCACGGACCTTGAGTCCGGAATGCCCGTTGCCTTCACGCGCGGCGATGCCGTGACCGCCATACGCGCATCGACGGCCGTGCCGGGAACGTTCAAGCGCGTTGGTATCGGCAACCGCGAGTATGTCGACGGCGACCTGACTGCACCGGTACCGGTTCGCCTGGCGCGCGAACTGGGGGCGCGCACCGTCATTGCCGTCGATGTGATGTGCCACCCCGCCGAGATGGTCCAGGACCTGCGGGAGACGCCGGACTGGATGGTGTCCGACTACTACCGGCACGCACTGAACCTGCGCGACCTTCCACTGGCCGACGTGGTGATTTCGCCCCGTCTCGGTTTGTACGCGGGTTTCGCGGACGAGGAGCGCCGCAGATACATCGCGCTCGGCGAGCAAGCCACCATGGCCGCCCTTCCTGCGCTTCGCGCCCTGATGCAGAAGTCCATCGCCACACCCGCCCGCCGGAGTTGACATGCATTCGCACGACCCCCCACGAGATCCCGCAGCGCATCGGCATCAAAGCAATATGTCGAATCCCGCAACCTCCGCAGTCGAGTACACCTGCCCGATGCATCCGGAAATTCGCCGCAGCGGCCCTGGCACCTGCCCGAAGTGCGGCATGACGCTGGAGCCGGTGATTCCCGTGTCCGGGGACGATGAACACGCCGAGCTTGCGGATTTTCGGCGGCGCTTCTGGTGGACCCTCCCCCTGACTGTGTTGGCCGTTGGGTTGGCGATGTTTGGCCACCGGCTCGGATGGTTTCACGGAACACAGCAGAGCTGGGTTGAACTGGCCCTGACGACGCCGGTGGTGCTTTGGTCGGGCTGGCCCTTCTTTGCCCGCGGAGCGCAATCTGTCGGGAACCGCAGTCCGAACATGTGGACCCTGATCGGCTTGGGCACGGGTGCGGCGTACGCATACAGCCTCGCCGCAACGGTCGCCCCGGACCTGTTTCCCGCGCAATTTCACTCCATGGGGCGGGTGCAGGTGTACTTTGAGGCTGCAGTGGTCATCGTTTCGCTCACGTTGCTGGGCCAGATCCTTGAACTGAAGGCACGCGCGGAGACGTCTGCTGCCATCAAGTCCATGTTGGCCTTGGCGCCGAAGACGGCGCGCCGCATCGGCCTGGACGGCGTCGAGGAAGACGTTCCCCTCACCCAGGTCCACGCCGGGGATCGCCTGCGCGTGCGTCCGGGCGAACGCGTGCCAGTCGATGGCGAGGTCCTCGACGGGCGCAGTGCCGTGGATGAATCGATGCTCACCGGCGAACCGGTCCCGGTGATGAAACAGCCCGGTGACCGGCTGATTGGCGCAACGATGAATACCGCCGGCGCATTGGTCATGCGTGCCGAGAAAGTCGGTGCGGACACGGTTCTTTCGCAGATCGTGCAGATGGTCGCCCAAGCGCAGCGGTCCAAGGCCCCGCTGCAGCGTGTGGCGGATGTCGTTGCCGGGTACTTCGTGCTTGCCGTCATCGCCATCGCCGGGATCACCCTCATGGCGTGGGGGTGGCTGGTCCCGCAGCAGGGATGGCAATTCGGCATCATCAACTCTGTCGCCGTCCTGATCATTGCCTGCCCTTGTGCACTGGGTCTGGCGACACCGATGTCGATCATGGTGGCCACCGGAAAGGCGGCGACTGCCGGCATCCTGTTTCGCGACGCGGCGGCGATCGAAAATTTCCGCCGCATCGACACGCTGATCGTGGACAAGACCGGTACCCTGACGGAAGGGCGGCCGGTGTTCGATCGCGCGCTGGCGGCGCCTGGCTTTTCGGAGGATCAGGTGCTGCAACTCGCTGCCAGCCTCGATCAAGGCAGCGAACACCCGCTGGCGCGAGCGATCGTCGATTCGGCGGCCGCCAAGGGTCTGCCCCTCGATGAGGCGGTGGAGTTCGAGTCGGGCAGTGGCATCGGCGTGCGCGGCGTCGTTCACGGCCGGCAACTGGCGCTCGGTAACGGGGCCATGATGGCGGATGCCGGTGTCGATACCGCGAACCTGTCTGGAGCCGCGGAGGCATTCCGGAAGGAGGGCGCCAGCGTGATGTTCCTGGCGGCCGACGGCGTATTGGCCGGGCTGCTGTCGGTGTCCGATCCGATCAAAGCCAGTGCCCACGAGGCGATGCACCAGCTGCGCGCGGAAGGCATTCGCATCGTCATGGCGACCGGCGATGGCGTGACGACCGCGAAGGCCGTTGCCGGAAGATTGGGCATCGAAACGGTTTACGGGGAAGTCAAACCGATGGACAAACTTGAATTGGTCGCCCGCTTTCAAACGGAGGGCGCGACCGTGGCGATGGCCGGGGATGGCATCAACGACGCGCCGGCATTGGCCAAGGCCGACATCGGCATCGCCATGGGCACGGGAACCGACGTGGCGATGAACAGTGCGCAGGTGACGCTGGTGAAGGGCGACTTGCGCGGCGTCGCGCGCGCACGATTGCTGTCGACGGCCACCCTCCGCAACATGCGCCAGAACCTGGTGTTCGCGTTCGCTTACAACGCTCTGGGCGTGCCCGTTGCAGCCGGTATCCTTTACCCTTTCACCGGCTGGCTGCTGTCGCCCATGATCGCAGCACTGGCCATGAGCCTCAGTTCTGCTTCGGTGGTCTTCAACGCGCTGCGACTGAACCGGTTCGACGGCAAGCACTAGCGTACGCGACGACCGAGCGCCTGCGAGGACTGGCATTTCCAGGCTCGTGAAACTGGCAAGTTCACGACGGAAAACCCCAGCACTGGCGCGGTGTTTGTGGCCATATCGCCTCAAACCCCTCGCCAGTGCTAGGGTTTGCCCCCGGTCTGCCATGCATCGCCCAAGAACACCTCGGTGACCAGCAGCGGTCGGCCGTGTTTCATGAACACGCTGCGGCGTGCCCACAGCCGCGGTGCACGCAGGTTCGGCAGCGCGCGTTGCGCCGCCCGATACAGGGCGTGACGGGCATCGATGCGTTTGTACTCGATCGGATGGCGCGTGACTGACGCATCGCCGAACAGCATGTCCGCCAGCGGTCGGGCGCCGAGTTTTGACAGGCCGCGCCAGCTGCCGGTGAGGTCGCGCTCCAGCGCCACGCTGTGTGCGAACACACGCGGCATCGCGTCGCAGAGCAATAGCACCTCGCGCACCACGCAGTATTCACCGGTGCGCGCGCCCAAGTGGCGGCGCTCGTCGGCAAACGGCCGGCTTCGCGATTGGGACAGGCGGCGCACCGAGAACCCGGCGAACGCGCGCGCCAGCCGTGCCGACAGCGACCCGCGATCGGTGAGCCACGGGTAGAGCGCATGCGTGGGCGGCGGCGGCTTGCCGCGCCAGGCGTCGAGGCGGGTGAGTTTGAGGGTTCTCATGCCTTGAGGAAATGCTGCCGCGAACCCAGCCAGCGATTCAGGTGCGCCTCGGCCATCGCCGGTTCCTGTTCCAGCAGCCACGCCGCCGCGTTGCGCCCCGCCTCGATCAGGTCGAGGTCGCGCTCAAGATCTGCAAAGCGCAGCATCGGGGCGCCGGACTGGCGCGCCCCCAGGTACTCTCCCGGGCCGCGCAGGCGCAAATCCTCGCGTGCGATCTCGAATCCATCGGTCGACTCGAAGATCACCTTGAGCCGCGCGCGGGCGTTCTCGGACAGCGGGTTCTGGTACAGCAGGATGCACACCGAGCTCGCCGCACCGCGGCCCACACGGCCGCGCAGCTGGTGCAACTGCGAGAGCCCCATGCGCTCGGCGTGCTCGATCACCATCAGGCTCGCGTTGGCCACATCGACGCCGACCTCGATCACCGTGGTCGCCACCAGCACGTGGATTTCGCGCGCGAGGAACGCGGCCATCACGGCGTTCTTCTCGGCCGGCTTCAAGCGTCCGTGCACCAGCCCGATGTTCAATTCCGGCAGGGCGGTTTTCATGCGTTCGAAAGTCTCGGTGGCGGTCTTGAGCTGCAAGGCCTCCGATTCCTCGATCAACGGGCACACCCAGTACACCTGGGCGCCGCCGATGACTTCGTGGCGAACACGGCCCAGCACCTCGTCGCGCCGCGTGTCGGCGATGAGCTTGGTGGTGACCGGCTTGCGGCCCGGCGGCAGTTCGTCGATCGTCGACACGTCGAGGTCGGCCAGGTAGGTCATCGACAGCGTGCGCGGGATCGGCGTGGCGCTCATCATGAGCTGGTGCGCCTCGGTCACGCCCTTGACCGCACCCTTTCCCCGCAGGGCCAGCCGCTGGCCGACGCCAAAGCGGTGCTGCTCGTCGATGATCGCCAGGCCCAATTTCGCGAACGTGACCTCGTCCTGGAACAAGGCATGCGTGCCGATGGCCAGCTGCGTGGCGCCGCTGGCGATGGCGGCGGCAGCCTCGCGCTTCTCCTTCGCTTTCAGGCTGCCAGTGAGCCAGGTCACGGCGATGCCCAGCGGCGCGAGCAGGGCGGACAGCTTTCGATGGTGCTGCTCGGC
>JAEUMZ010000215.1 GCA_016790765.1 Betaproteobacteria bacterium | reverse complement strand
CGCTCCAGGTTGGTGGCGGCGCGATGCCAGAACTCGTCGTGCAGCTCGATGGAAAACACCTCCGCGGCGCGGCGCGCCAGCAAAGCGGTGAGGTACCCGCTGCCGGTGCCGATCTCCAGCACACGGTCGGTTGGCTTCGGGGCGACTTCCTGCACGATGCGCGCCTCGAGCTTCGGCGACATCATGACTTCATCGCGGCCCAGGGGGATTTCCAGGTCCATGAACGCCAGGCCACGATAGGCCTCGGGCACGAAGTCCTCGCGCTTGAGCTCGAACAGCAGCGCGAGCACGGCCGGGTCGAGCACGTTCCAGGGGCGGATCTGCTGTTCCACCATGTTGAAGCGGGCTTGTTCGATGTTCATGGGCGCGGGTCGCGTGCGTCGATCCGTGAAGGAGACGAACATTTTATCAAAGGGCTACTTGTCGCCGCGGCCCGGGTCTTCGCCGGGACGGGCCTTGAGGGCATGGATCAGCATGTCGGCGTGCGTGGCGACGTACTCCTGCGGGTCCACCGTATTGGGCACGCAGCAGGCGAAGGAGTGTTTCCACAGCATCAGGAGCACCATCGGTGCGCAGGCGATGCGCTGCGCATACGGAAGGTTGACGGCGCGAAACTCGCCGCTCTGGATGCCGCGCTCCATGGCCGCGGACACCAGCTTGTGCGCGCGCTGGATCACTTCGTCGTGGTAGAAGCGCGCCAGTTCCGGGAAGTTCTGCGATTCGCCGATCACCAGCTTGGTGAGGCCCGCCTGCTTGGTGGCCCCGACTTCCTCCCACCACATCTTGAGGATCAGGCGCAGCAGATCCTCGGCGCTGCCCTCGAAGGATGCGAGCACCTGCTCGCCGTGGTGCAGCGGCTCCGAATACCCTTCGCGAATGGCCGCCTTCAGCAGGTCTTCCTTGCTGTCGAAGTAGAGGTACAAGGTGCCCTTGGACACCCCGGCGCGCTTGGCCACATCGTCGAGCCGCGTGGCGGCAAAGCCCTTTTCGATGAACAGGTCCATCGCCGCAGCCACAAGCTCTCCGGGGCGCGCGTCCTTGCGGCGCTCCCAGCGGGGTTCGAGGACTTTGGCGGTGGCATTCATGGTGCGATTCGGGTAACTGACTGATGAGTCATTTAGGATACGCGCCCCCTTGGGGCGGGTCAAGCCGCTTGCGCAGGCAATTTGATGGGCATCAGGAGTTCGCGTATCGTGGCGGGGTGCTAGGGGTTCCGGTCGCGCAACGCACCGGATGAGAAATCACCCTTCGAACCTGATCCGATTCATGTCGGCGTAGGGAAGCACGGCGCTCCCGCCGGCTTTTCTGCGCCCCTGGAGTGCTGCATGAGTGCCAATCCCAAGTTCCTCGAAGCCACCGCCCACGTCGATGAGGCGGCCGTCCAGCCCTTGCCCAAGTCGCGCAAGGTCTATGTGGAGGGTTCGCGGGCGGATATCCGCGTGCCGATGCGCGAGATTTCGCAATCGGAAACGCCGACCGCCTTTGGCGGCGAAAAAAATCCGCCGGTGTTTGTGTACGACACCTCGGGGCCGTACACCGATCCGGCGGTCAAGATCGATATCCGGTCAGGCTTGGCGCCATTGCGTGAACAATGGATTGAAGAGCGCGGCGACACCGAATTGCTTGCCGGCCCAACGTCGGCCTACGGCGTGGAGCGCCTGCATGATCCCAAGCTTGCTGAACTCCGTTTCAACTTGAAGCGCAAGCCGCGCCGCGCCAAGGCCGGCGCCAACGTCTCGCAAATGCACTACGCACGCCGCGGGATCGTCACGCCGGAAATGGAGTACATCGCCATCCGCGAAAACGTGAATCGCGAATGGATGCTCAAGAACCATCCGGAATTGATCACCAAGCAGCATCCTGGCCAATCGTTCGGCGCCAATATCCAATCGTTCATCACACCCGAATTCGTGCGCGAGGAAATCGCGCGGGGCCGCGCCATCATCCCGGCCAACATCAACCATCCGGAAATCGAGCCGATGATCATCGGCCGGAATTTCCTGGTGAAGATCAACGCCAACATCGGCAATTCGGCCGTCTCCTCGGGCATTGGCGAGGAAGTGGAGAAGATGACCTGGGCGATCCGCTGGGGCGGCGACACGGTGATGGATTTGTCCACCGGCAAACACATCCACGAGACGCGCGAGTGGATCATCAGGAATTCCCCGGTGCCCATCGGCACGGTGCCGATCTACCAGGCGCTGGAAAAGGTCGACGGCCGCGCCGAGGAGCTGACCTGGGAGATCTACCGCGACACCTTGATCGAGCAAGCCGAACAGGGCGTGGACTACTTCACCATCCACGCCGGCGTGCGCCTGCCGTTCATCCCGATGACCGCCAAGCGCATGACCGGCATCGTCTCGCGCGGCGGCTCGATCATGGCCAAGTGGTGCCTGGCGCATCACCAGGAATCGTTTCTCTACACGCACTTCGAAGACATCTGCGACATCATGAAGGCGTATGACGTGAGCTTCAGCCTGGGCGATGGCCTGCGCCCCGGCTCCGGCTACGACGCCAACGACGAGGCGCAACTGGCGGAACTGAAAACGCTGGGTGAGCTTACCCAAGTCGCGTGGAAGCACGATGTGCAAACCATGATCGAAGGCCCCGGCCACGTGCCGATGCACCTCATCAAGGAGAACATGGACCTGCAGTTGAAGTATTGCCACGAAGCGCCGTTTTACACTCTGGGGCCCCTCACCACCGACATCGCGCCGGGTTACGATCACATCACCTCCGCGATTGGCGCGGCGATGATTGGCTGGTATGGCACGGCGATGCTTTGCTACGTCACACCCAAAGAACATCTCGGGTTGCCAAACAAGACCGACGTGAAAGACGGCATCATGGCCTACAAGATCGCCGCCCACGCCGCTGATCTCGCCAAGGGCCACCCTGGCGCGCAAATGCGCGACAACGCACTGTCAAAAGCGCGGTTTGAATTCCGCTGGGAGGATCAATTCAATCTTGGCCTCGATCCCGACAAGGCCAAGGAATTCCACGACGAAACGCTGCCGCAGGAAGGCGCCAAGCTCGCGCACTTCTGCTCCATGTGCGGGCCGCATTTCTGCTCGATGAAAATCTCGCAGGACGTGCGCGATTTCGCTGCGGCGCAAGGGATCAGCGATGAAGCTGCGCTGAAGAAGGGGATGGAGGTGAAGGCGGTGGAGTTTGTGAAGATGGGGTCGGAGGTCTATCAGAAGGTTTGATTCATAGTGGGACAGCGAATGAGCGAGGCCGATAAAGCGCAGCAATTGGCGCGCGTGAACCACGAGATGGAAGAAGATCTTGGCGTCTTGCAACTGACGACGCGCGATGCCTTGGCCACCTGCTGCCGCATTCTCGCGCGCGAGGGTCATGAATCGGGCCTTGCAGGGCAAGTGACCGCGGTTGGAGAAAGGCCAGGCACCTGGTGGACATTGAAATTCGGTTTTGGATTCGACGAGGCCACAGGCGAGCGCATGGTGTTGGTCGATGAGGATCTGCAACCACTCGAGGGTGGACGCCCCAATCCTGGTGTTCGATTTCACATATGGATCTATCGCCAACGGCCGGACGTAAAGGCGATCGTGCACACGCACGCACCATACGCCTCCGCATTGGCGGCCACCGGCCAGCCCTTGAAGACCATTCACATGGACACCACCATGCTGCACGGCACCGCGCACTTGCCCGACTGGCCGGGGGTGCCGGTAGCGGACGATGAGGGCCGCATCATTTCCGGCGCGCTCGGAAAAGCAAAGTCGATCCTGCTTGCCAATCATGGCTTGTTGACGACCGGATCGAGCGTCGAGGAGGCGACTTACCTCGCCGTCTTTTTCGAGCGCGCCGCGCGCATGCAACTGCGCGCCATGGCTGCGGGCGGTTGCAAGGAAGTCGACCACACACTTGCGGAAGAAGCCTGCCGGTTCTTGCTCCAACCCGCTATCGTGCGCGGCACTTTTGCTTATTGGGCCAGGCGCAGCTAAGCATCACCTTTGCGGGGTGAACGGGCATTTCTTAAGCATCGCGCACCCCGTTTTTTCGTCTACTGCACCCGCTTGAGGCGCCACTCCTTCGACCGCTCGTTCCCCCCGATCTTCCCTTCGATCCGCGCGATCAGCACATCTCCTTCGCGCTTGTAGATGATGCGCTGCGGAAAGTCGTGGCCGGGGTTTTCGAACACGGCACGATTGGCCTCGGACTCCTTCAACGGAAATTCCGTCGGCGGATTGCGGCCGCCCGGGCTGGCCAAGTAGATGAGCTTGCCGTCGCGCCTGATGATGCGCAGATTCTCGAAGCCCACGCGCCCGCCGCGCGACGAGAGGTTTGCGGCGACCATGAGATCGCCCTGCGGGCCGAGCCAGGCTTCCTGCGTATCTTCGCGCTCGGTTTTCTCCTGCCAATGGCCGGTCAGGAACGACAAGGCACTCATCTCTTGCGCAAAGGCCACACCTCCTGCAGCAACAAGGAAGGCCAGGACGGCGGCTTGGCGGATCGGCGATTTCATGGAAGCTCCATCAAGGTTGGGGAGCGCGAAGGTTATCCGTGCAGGCGGCCTGCGTCTTGTACGAATCCGACATCCGGAAAGCCCGGCAGCGATCAGCGACCTGCGTCAGGCTCGACCAGCGCGGCAGACAGCAACCCGGCCGAGCGCAGGTACGCGCGCGGCGGCTGGCCCGTAAAGCGCCGGAAGTCGCGCACCATGTGCGCCTGGTCGAAATAGCCCGACTCGATCGCCGCGGCGAGCCACGCGCTCGGCGCCCCGGGCTTGATTTCATCGAACACGGCGTGAAACCGCACCAGCGACGCCAGCAGCTTGGGGCTCAGACCGGTCGCGGCCACCACGCGCCGTTCCAGCTGGCGCGCCGACAGGCCCGCCGCCCTTGCCCACGTTTCCACCTGCCCCTGGCCGCGCGCGGCGAAGATCGAGTGCACGGTTGCGGCGGCGATCGCGTCCGGTTCGAATCCCGCGCGCGACAACCGTGCCACGAGCGCACTGGCGGCCGCGAGCACGTCGTCGCGGGTGGGTGCATCGTGCAGGCGCGCCAATGCCGCGACCAGCTCCTTGCCGCACCCCGCGTCCAGGGCGATGCGCGCATCCAGCGTCGCCGACACCGGCCCGGCGACGAAACGCCCCGCCGCATGCGGCCACAGCCGCACCCCCAGCACCCCGACGCGGCCGGTGGATCGCAGCAACAGCGGCCGCGTGAGATTGCCGGCGAACAGGGCGCGCGGCTGGCTGCGCCATCGCCCGGCCGCATCCCGCTCGCGGTACGGCGTGCCGAAGTGGAAGATCAGCTCCGGCGACCCATCCGGCGCGATGCGCTCGTCGTGATGCGCGCGCCCAAAATCGGCCGCAAAGGTCCACACGCGGCGAACGGTGGACGCCAGTGCGGCGGGCGGGGCAAACTCGCGATAGGTCATCGGCGGATCCGGAGGGGTGGTGTCAGTCAACAAGCAGTCATTCTAGGCATGCCAACACGCGATGTTTCGATTGCCGGCGCCGGTTTTGCCGGACTCGCGGCCGCCATCCTGCTGGCGCGCGCCGGGCATCGCTTGCGCGTGTTCGAGCGCTTCGCCACGCCGCAGTCGCTGGGTGCGGGCATCCTGATCCAGCCCACCGGGCTGGCGGCACTCAGCGTGCTGGGGATCGAGACGGAGGTCCTCGCCCGCGGCGCACGCGTGACCTCGCTCTTGGGCGTCACGCCCACCGGCCGGCGCGTGGTCGATCTGCGCTACGCGGACTGGCGGACTGGTGCGTTCGGGCTGGGGCTGCATCGCGGCGTGCTGTTCGAGGCCCTGTGGCAGGCCGCCGCCGCTGCGGGCGTCACCGTGGTTACCGGCTCCCCGGCGACCGATCTGGCGCACCTGCAAGGCGACGCGGACCTGGTCGTCCTCGCCGATGGCGCGCACTCCACCCTGCGCGCACAAACCGGCCTGCCGATCCGCCATCGCGACTACCCCTGGGGGGCGCTGTGGGCCGTGGTGCCCGATCCCGATGAGACATTCACGCGCGCCGGTGTGCTGCGCCAGTGGTACCGCCGCGCTTCGACCATGCTGGGCGTGATGCCGACGGGACAACGTCCCGGCGACGGCGTGCCGGTGGTGAGCTTGTTCTGGAGCCTGCGCGCCGACTGCCACGAGGCCTGCCGCGCCGCCGGCCTGGATGCATGGAAGGCCGCTGTGCGCGAACTGACACACGACGCCGATGCGGTGCTGGAGCGCATCACCGACGACGCGCAACTGACCTGGGCGCATTACGCCGATGTCTCGATGCCGCGCTATCACGCCGGCAAGGTGGTGGTGATCGGCGACGCCGCGCACGCCACCAGCCCGCAGCTCGGCCAGGGCACCAACATGGCCCTGCTCGACGCGGTCACGCTGGCGCGCTGTCTTGCGGAACAGGCGGACGTGCCCCGCGCCCTGGCGTTCTACTCCGCGGAGCGCCGCAGCCACCTCGGCTATTACGGCGCGGCCAGCAGGCTGCTCACGCCGCTGTTCCAGTCCGACCAAGCGATGTTGCCGTGGCTGCGCGACGTGTTCATGGCACCGGCATCGCGCTGGCCCATCGCGGGGTCCGCCAACCTCGAGACGCTGGTCGGCGTACGCGGTGGCTGGCTCAAAGGCGAGGATGTGCGCTGGATGGCGCGTGGCCCTTTGCATACAGCAGGCAAACCCTAGCGCTGGCGCGGTGTTCCAGCCGAAAACGGCTTGAAAGCCGCGCCCCTTCTGGGGTTTGCTGCCAGTTCACACCTGCGCCGTAAACCGTTTCCGTATCGCGCAGGGAATCGTGCCACCCTCGCCCGCGAACATGCCGAAGGAGGCCGCGCGGCCGTAGTCCGGTCCACCGTTCGCACGGCTTTCGCGCCGTTTCGCGCCACCTGCCGGCGGTTGGTCGGCACGCGCCCGCAGCCGGGCCGCGCGCGCGCATCCTCGCGCCATTCCCCTTGCGACGAGGATGCCATGACCGCCCTGAACGAACACACCGCCCTGTCCACCCTGCGCCAGGATTTCCTCGACACCAGCACCACCTCGATGCCGCTCGCCGGGCTGATCCTCTGGAGCATCGCCGGCGTGGCCGGACTGTTTCTGACGCCGAAGCTGATGGCGTACAGCGTGGCCTTCGGCAGCGGCCTCATCTTTCCGCTGGCGCTGTTGATCGAGCGCCTGCGCGGGCGCAACTTGATGCGCGGCGGCAAGGACAACCCCCTCACCGGCCTGTTCATGCAGGGCATCGCGATGGTGGTGATGCTCTGGCCGCTGGTGATTCTCGGCGCGCGCGCCCAGCCGACGTTCATCGTGCTGGGCGCGGCCATCCTCGCCGGCCTGGTGTGGATTCCTTATGGCTGGGCCGCGAACGACCCGGCGGGACTGCGCCACGCCATCGCGCGTGCACTGCTTTGCTATGCGGCGTTCATCTGGATGCCGGCTGACCTCAAGGCCAGCGCGATCTGCCTCGCGGTGGTGGCGTGCTACCTGTATTCGCTGGTGACCATGCGGCGGCCGGGTGGCGCGCATGCGACGCAGGGGCGCGCCAACGTCTCGGTTTGACGCAGCGCGCGGGGGCTAGGCTTTCGGCAGGCGCACCTGCTTGGCAAAGAACTCGTACACCGCGGCCACCCGGCGCAGGTGGCGCGACTCCGGGTGCGCCAGCACCCACAGGTCGATTCCGCAATCCTCCAGCGGTGGCGTGAGGGCGCGCAACGCCGGGTCGTGGCCGGAGCGATAGGTCGACAGTGCCCCGATGCCGAGCCCGGCGCGAATCGCATGGCCGGAGGCGACCAGGCTCTCGACCAGGTAGCGCGGTTTCACACCCGGATAGTGGCGCAGCCGCCATTGCGTGACCGGGTGCTGGCCCATCGCAGTGTCCATCGCCACCCAGTCGTAGTCCGACAGGTCCCTGGGCGTGCGCTTGCCGGTGAACAGGTGCGCCGCGCCGAAGATGGCGAACTCGGCACGTCCGATGTGATGGCCGATCAGGTGTTCCGGCGGCCTCTTGACCGCGCGGATCGCCACGTCCGCATCGCGCTGCGAAAGATTGACCACCTCGTTGCTGGCGCGCAGTTCAAGCTGGACCTTCGGATACTGCGCCGCGAAGGCAGGCAGGTTGGGGAACACCAGTCCGTACAGCACCGAGTCGGTGGTGGTGAGCCGTACCACGCCGGACACCTCCTTCTCGCGCGCCGAGGCCGTGGCGCGTGCCGCTTCGAGCGCAGTCTCGATGTGCTCCGCGTGCGCGATCAGCGCCAGCGACAGGTCGTTGGCGCGGTACCCGCTGCGCGAGCGCTGGAACAGCGCCTGCCCGAGCGCCTTTTCCAGCCGCTGGATCTGGCGGAACACCGTCGACGGGTCGCTACCCAGGCGTTCGGCGGCGGCCGCGAGGCTGCCGGCGCGCGCCATCGCCAGCACGGTCTCCAGGTCGGCGGCACTGAGGGCGTAGGGTGGGGACTGTACTTGCACGGATGCAATGGCCATTTGATTTCTTGCCTATTTTCATTGCGATGATGCAAGCATACATTGGCTCCATCGCGCCGCCAATCCCGACTGTCCGGGACACAGGCGCGAACGAGGAGTCACCATGAAACGCAATCTTTCCCGTCTGTCCGTCCTGATCCGCTCCACCGCAGGCCTCGCCGTGTCGCTGGCCTTCCTGGTATCGATGTCGCTCGTGTCGCTGTACACCAGCTTCGACGGCATGATTTGAGCGGGACGCGCCGGGCGCAGCGCCAAGCCGGAACCGGGTTTCACACCCCGCCACGCGGGTTTCGTCGGAACGCGCCCCCGCGCCACCGGCCGCACCCCAACAATGGCGCTTTCCACCTCGGAATCGCCATGCGCTACGCCACGTTCTTGCTGTCCACCGCCCTCTGGGCCCTGTCCGCGGGCGCGGCAGCGCCGGCGCCCGCGCCCGCCGCGCGTCCCGATCGCGCCGCGGCCTTCGACCAGGCCTACTTCCAGGCCTTCAACACCTGCGACCTGAAAACGCTTTCTGCCCTGACGGCGCCGGACCTCGAATTCTTCCACGACCTCAACGGCATGCAACGCGGACGCGAGGCGTTCCTGGCCAGCGTCGAAAAGAACGTGTGCGGCAAGTTCCGGCGCGAGCCGGTGGCGGGCACGATGGAAAGCTGGCCGCTCGGCCAGGAGGGTGTGATCTACGCGGGAACCCACCGCTTCTGCGCGATGACCCCCAGCGCGCAAACGGCCGGCTGCCAGGGCAGCGGACGCTACCTCCATGTGCTCGTGGAGCACGACGGCAAGCTGCGGCTCTCGCGGGTGGTCAGCTACGACCACCGCGCGCTGAATTGAATCAGGCCTCCAGCCGCCCGATGCGCACCGCCGTCAGGCCGGGCTTCACATGGATCAGCGTGGGCATGATGAGCACGCAATCGTCGTAGGGCGCGCGCACCGGTTCGCCGGCATCGGTGGCGATGAGGCCGCCCTTTTTCTTGACCACCGACAGGCCTTTGAGTCCGTCCGCAAACCGGTAGTCGGCGGTCCGCGCGACGAGCGCCTCGGTGACGCGCACCAGGTGCTGCGCGGGTACTGGCGCCGGGTCGATCTGGGCATCGGCCGCTTCGCGGTCCACCACCTCCAGCGCGCGCAGGAACCGCCACACGGTCTGCCAGGCCAGCGTTTCCGCCGCGCGCTCCCAGTGCTGGCCGCATTCGACCAGCAACGCCGCCTTGGGGGACGCGGGGTCGCCGAAGCCGCCGTAGTCGCGCATGCGCGTGCCATTGGCGTGGCCCTTGTCGGCCACGATGTGCTGCGGTACGCCGACGCGGCGCGCCAAATCGATGCCTTTGTCGAGCATCCCGGAAATCATCACCGGGCCGTGCGGGTCGTGCATGGAGTGGATGTCGAGCAGATAGTCGGCCTGGTCGACGATCGGCCGCATCTGCCGCGCACGGCGCAGTTCCACTGAGTCGCGCGGGCTGTCCAACGTCTCCGCGGTCCACACGCGGTTGAAATCCTCGTCCACGAAGCGGCTCGCGTGCGGGTGTGCGCGGTCGAAGCGCGCGAACGCCTCGATATTGGCGAACGACAGCGTGAGCTTGCCGCGCACCGGGCGCACGCCGGCCTTGAACAGGCGGTCCACGGCGATCGCGCCGCACAGCTCGTTGCCGTGTGTGATGGCGTTGATGAGCACGTGCGGGCCGGCGCGCCCGGAATCGATCGTCGTGACGTAGTCGATGCCGGTGTTGCCCTTGCGATGCGCGGAAAGGTCGGGCGGCGACAGTTCCACCGCGTAGGGCGACTCGCCGGGCCTAATGCTTGTGGTCATGCTTGTGGAGGTGAACCGGTTGCGCGGACGGGGCGTGATCGTGCGCGTGGTCGTGGCCGCATCCGGGCCCGTGTACGTGACCGTGATCGTGCCCATGGTCATGGTCGTGCGCGTGTCCAGGGTGATGATCGTGGCCGCAATCGTGCGCATGCGCGTGCGCGGGCATGTGGTCGCGCGCATAGGCCGCAATGGCCGCCACCAGCTTCGTGAGGTCGGTGTGCAGCGCCTCGAACCCGGCATTCGGCTCGCGGGTGGCCTCGTCCATGTACAGCTTGCGGTTGACCTCGATTTGCAGCGAGTGGCGCTGGTCGGAAGGGTCCGAATAGGCGCGCACCAGTTCCACGCCCTTGTAAGGATCGTTGATGCGCACGTCGTAGCCCATGCCGCGCAACTGCGCCGCCACGAACTGGGTGAACCCCGGGGAGCAGGTGGTGCCGTCGCGGTCGCCCAGCACGAAGTCGGCACGCGCCACGCCCGGCCCCTCTTCGGAGAGCACGTTGGACGTCGCCGGCATCGAATGGCAGTCGATATGCCACACCGCGCCGTAGTGCTTGCGCGCCGCGTTGATCGCATCGCGCAGGGCCTTGTGGTACGGCGCGTAGCAGTTGGCGATGCGCGCCTGCACCTCCGCCACCGTCAGCTTGCGGCGGTAGATCGGCGCGCCGGTGTCGGTCAGCCGCCACACCAGTCCGATGCCCTTGCTGGTCTTCCTGCTGGCGTTGACCGGGCCGGGCCAAGGGCCGTCGAGCAGCTCCGGATCGATATCGAGCAACGAACGGTTGGCATCGACGTAGCTGCGTGGGAAATTTGCCGCAATCAGCGTGGCGCCGTGCAGCGGCGCCGCCGCGTAGAGCTTCTCGACGTGCGTGTCCTCGGCGCGGCGCAGCTCGGCCAGGTCGACGTGGTGGTCGAAGTCGGCCGGATACACCGTGCCCGAATGCGGCGAATCAAACACCACCGGCACGTCGTGCTCGTGCGAGGTGGCGGAGGGGATGAGGTTAAAGGCGGGGTGGGACATGAGGGGCTTTCTGTGCAATGCCGCGATTGTAGCCTTGGCCGCCGCAGGCGCGGACCGGGTTGCGCGTCAGGGGCGCCGCAGGAGAACGGCGTACATCGATTGTCCGGCGCGCGTGCGTTGCAGCGCGATCAGCAACGCGGTGGCCAGGATGCTGAGCAGCACGACGGCATACGCAATGGCCTGGATGAGGTCGCCCCCGGCCATGCCGTACTGGACCGGCAGCCCCGCCAGCACGGCGGCCGCGAGCCCCTTGGGCACCATGGCGGCCGTGAGCGCGACCTCGGATGCGGGTATGTCGCGGGCGCAAAGCCAAGCCGCCAACACATGTCTCGCCGCATACACCATGACCACGATCGCACCCCCCATCAACAGCGCCGCAATGTTGTCGAGCTGCATCGAAATGCCGAGATAAACGAAGAAAAAGGTCTTGAGGACGAAGATGATTTCCATCAGGAAACCATGCTCGCGCGATGAAAACGCGGCGAAGCGGCCTGGGCGCACCCAGCCCAATGCCGCAACAATGCGCCGCCCGTTGGCCAGCATCACGCCAAACGAGATGGCTGCGATGGCGCCGGAGAATCCCGCCGCCTCGGTTGCACCGTAGAGGATGAAACACATTCCGACAGACGAGTACGTGCCGTGGCGAAGGCGGCGCATGCGCCGGAGGATCATCAGCCAGGCACCCCCGGCGGCAAAGCCGATGGCTGCAGCGAACATCAGCGTTTCGATCAGCACCCAGGTCACATGACCGGGCGTCACCGCGCCCGCGCGCGCGGCATTGAGGAACAGGAATACGGCCACGATGCAAAGCACGTCCGTCAATGCGGACTCCAGCACCAGCACCGAACGCGTACGGCCCTCCACTCCCAGGCTCTTCACCAAGGGAATGACCACCGCCGATGAAGTCCCCGCCAGGATCGCGCCCAGGGTGAGTGCGGCCAACCAGTCCAAGCCTCCCGCCAGCGCTCCCACTCCGGTGACGACGAGCGCAGTGACCGCAAAGGTGGTCAGCGTGAGCGCCAACGTAACCCCCAATGCGGACTTGACGGACGCCAAATCGAGATCGACACCGCTTTCGAACAGGATGACCACCAGGGCCAGCGTTGAAAGCACACGCCCCGTGTCGCCAAACTGCGCTGGGACCACCCAGCCCAGCACCGGCCCCAGCATGAGCCCGCAAGTCATCAGCAGCAGCACGTCCGGAATGCCGGTGCGGTCGAAGATCGCCTTGAACAAGTAGGCGGCAAAGACAAACAGGCCGATGGCAAGAACGACGCTGGACATGGGCGAAAGAGGCGATGCGACGGTTGACCAAGCGCCGGGACGCAAGGTGCAGACGAGGCGCGACGTGGGCTGGCTTTGGTGATGCGTGGATTGTAGCGGTCGGGCAGGCGGGCCGGCTCGCGTCCTCAGGCGTCCGGCACGCGCGCAATCAGCTCCGCAAAGGAATCGATGACCGTCGCGCGCGGGCACGCCGGTGGCGCACGCTCCGGCACGCGCAAGAGGAACGCGTGATCGGCCAGCGCGAGCATGCCGGTATCGTTGGTGTGGTCGCCGACCGCCCAGGTCTGTGCGATGGGTGGCGCGGCCGGGTCGTCAAGGAAGCGCCTGAGCACATTGGCCTTGTCGATCGCGCCCGGCGCGGACGCGGATTGAAAGGCGGGATTGATGCGCAGCGTGCCGTCGCACGTCCCCTGGCTGAAATTGATGACGTGGGCGACGGCAAAGTCGGCAAAGATCCTGCGCCGCACGATCTCGGCGGCGATGAAGTAGCTGTCGCTGACCAGCCCGACCATGAAGCCGCGCCGCCGCATCCGGTTGACGAATTCGATCGCGCCCTCGCGGATCGGCAGGGCGTGCGCAATGCGCTCGAAGCTGGCCTTCGGTACGAAGCGGAACAATTCCGCGATGCGTTCGCTGCGGGTGATCGCATCGTCGGCGCCGCCATCGAGCAATGCGGCCAGCGCCGCTTCCTGCCCGGTCGCGCGCGCCAGTTCGACGGCGAAACGCGACGGGGTGACCGTGCCATCCATGTCCAGCAACAGCAGCCCGCGCCGGCCGCGCCGGCGTTGCAGGATGCTGTCGATGTCGGCGGCCGCCTGCCGCTGCATTTCGTACATGGCCGCCACCTGGTCGACGTGCATGCGGCCGGCGGCGCGCGCGCGCTCGAAAATGACGCGGCCGACTTCGTTGGCCATGTGGGTCAAGTCCGCCAGGGTTTGGCTTTCGTGCTCCAGGGCACCGATGTCGACCTCGGCCAGGCGCGCCCCGGCCAGGAAAGCGTCGATGAACAGGCCGACGTCGACGCCGTAGCCGTCCTCGCAATGCAGGTTTCGCAGCAGGTTGGCGCGGCCGGCGATGAGGCCGCCCAGGGGCTGGGCAAAATGGGCCAGCTCGGGGAAAAACACCTTGAGCATGGGCTTTGCGGTGAGCTCGGTCACCCGCCCGCTGGCGCGGCCGAAGCGCGCCTTCACGAAATCCGCGGTGTCCGCAAGAATGGGCGCGGCCATGCGGCCGATGATGCCCGGCGCAAGCCCGGCCAGGTCGCCATCGAGAAACGCAACGCAGGGCTGGCGCGCCACGCGGATGCCATCCTCCATCGACGCCCCCTTGCCGAGCATCGAGCTGGTGACGACACGCGCGCCCGCCGCCGCGGCCAGCGGTGCAGTCTCGTCGACCGATGAATCGTCGACGACGATCACCTCGGCGGTGGCCGGGTCTGACATCGCGTACTGCACGACGCTGGCGATCCGCCGCGCCTCGTTGAGGGCGGGAATCACCACGGAAACGCAGCGCTGAGGTGAGGGGGTCGTCATGTCGATTCCTTGCAAAAGCAAACGCGCGCGTTTCCGCCGCGCCGCATCTTCAGCCGGCGCCGTTCAGATGGCATGCCGAAAGGCGCTGTCCGCCAATGGCTTGCAACGGTGGCCGCGCCGCGCCGCATTGCGCCATCGCGTGCGGGCAGCGCGGATGGAAGTGGCAGCCGGACGGCGGATTCAGCGGCGAGGGGATCTCGCCGCTCACCGCCACGAAATCCTTGCCGCGCTTGTCCAGCGACGGCAGTTCCGCCAACAGGGCCTTGGTGTACGGGTGATTCGGTGCGTTGAACAATTCCTCCGCGGGCCCCGCCTCTACCACGCGCCCCAGGTACATCACCACCACGCGGTCAGCAATGTGGCGCACCACCGACAGGTCGTGGCTGATGAACAGGGAGGTCAGGTTCAATGCCGACCGGAGCTCCATGAACAGGTTGAGCACCTGCGCCTGGATCGACACGTCGAGCGCCGCCACCGCCTCGTCGCAGAC
>JAEUMZ010000194.1 GCA_016790765.1 Betaproteobacteria bacterium | reverse complement strand
GTCCCGATCAAGCAGATCTCGCTCATGGCGAAGGAGCTCGAGCGGGTTGGCAACCCCCCCAAGGAGTACATGATCATGAAGGAAGAGGGTCATGGCATCGGCAAGGCGGAAACCAACGTCGAGCTCTACACCAAGATCCTGGGTTTCCTCGAGACACACATCGGCGCGAAAAAGTAGTTGGCGCCGCCGTCCGTAAAAAAGCAAACCCCGCCTTGGCGGGGTTTGCTTTTTGCGGCAAGTGTTTGCCGGGTTACTTGAGCAACGTCTCGCGCATGAACAGGATCGTGGCGTAGAACTGGTAGTCGGCATTCGACTTCTTGGCAAAGCCGTGGCCCTCGTCGTAGGCCATCAGGAACCACACCGGCGTGTTCTGCCTCTTCAGCTGCGCGACGATCTGCTCGGCCTCGGTGTACGGCACGCGCGGGTCGTTCCTGCCCTGCACGACGAACAGCGGTTTCTTGATCTTCGAGGCGTTGTTGAGCGGGGAAATCTTCTCGAAGTGGGCGCGCATCGCCGGGTCGCGCTCGTCGCCGTATTCGACGCGGCGCAGGTCGCGGCGATAGGTCTCGGTGTTGGTGAGGAAGGTGATGAAGTTGGAAATGCCCACCACGTCGATCGCGCCGGCGATGCGGTCCGCGTAGTGCGTGGACACGGCCAGCGACATGTAGCCGCCGTAGCTGCCGCCCGCCACCATGACGCGCCCGGCGTCGAGGTCCGGCTGCTCCTTGACCCAGTCCAGCAGGGCGCCGATGTCCTTGACCGAGTCCTCGCGCTTCATGCCGTTGTCCAGGGCCAGGAAGGTCTTGCCGAATCCGGACGAACCGCGCACGTTCGGGTAGGCAATCGCGATGCCCAGTTCGCTGACCAGGTAGTTGTTGCGGTTGATGAAGCCGGGACGCGACTGCCCCTCCGGCCCGCCGTGGATGTTGATCAGCAGCGGCCGCTTGCCGGGGAATTTCTTGGCGTCCGGCTGGTACAGGAATCCCGAGATCTCCAGGCCGTCGAAGCTCTTCCACTTGATCAGGCGCGGCTCGGCGAACTCGAGCGGATTCAGGCCCGGGCTGGCGCTGTTGGTCCAGCGCGTCAGCTTCAGGGTCGAGACGTTGTAGGAGTAGACATCGCCGGGTGACCGCGAGGACGCGATGTTGACCGCAAATTCCTTGCCGTCGCCCTCTTCGTCATCCTCGCCGCCGCGCCAGCGCGCGCCGGAGATTTCGCCGGGAATCAGCGCCGGGCGCGGCAGTTCCTTGAAGGTGGTGAAATCCAGGAAGCGCAGCACGCTGGACCCGTTCTCGTTGGTCACCAGGCCGATGCGGCCGGCGCGCTCGGAGACCGAGAAGCCGTCGACGTCGTACTTCAGGTGCGGCGCCAGCGGGGTTTCCTTGCCGGTCGCGAGGTCGATGCGAACCAGCTGGCGATACTCGTTGTCGCGATCCGAGATTGCGAACAGCGATTGGCCGTCCCTGGAGAACCGCGCCTGGCCGACATAGGCCGGGGCCTCTCCCTCCCTGCGCGCCGGCGTGATGCGCCGGCGCGCACCGGTTTCGACATCGAGCGTCCACACATGCGCCTCGTTGGCGGAGATGTACTCGCTGAACACCAGCACCTTGCCATCGCGCGAGAAGCGGAAACCGCTCCAGCCACCGCTGTTGAACGTGGCCAGCAGCCTGGCGTCCTCGGGCTTGAGCGGGTCGGCCATGAACAGCTTGACCTGCGGCTGGCGGCTCGCCGTGTTGCGGTCGATGGTCGTCGTCGTGTACAGGATCCGGTCGCCCTGGCGGTTCCAGCCGTTGAAGTTGGCGCGCACGCCATCGGGCGACACCGGGGTCACGGCGCGGGTCGCAAGGTCCATGCGATAGATGCGAAACACCTCGTTGCCGCCGGCGCCTTTTTCGAACAGCAGGAACTCGCCCTTCTTCGGCTGGAAGCTGGCGCTGTTCACCGCATCCGGAAAATCGGTCCATTGTTCCGGCTTGGCGCCCGGGCTCGCCACGTAGTGCAGTTGATTGGTGTTGCCGGCGCGCAGGCGCACCAGCATGCCGGGCTTGGCCGGGTGCCACGCGACCATTGCGGCCGGACGGAACTCGGTGTACGGGACGAGCCTGGCGACCAGCTCCTCGGGAATCGGCGGGACCCCGTCGATGACCAGGTTGTCGCCGGGCTTGAGGAACTGCGCGTGCGCGGCGCTGGCGCCACAGAGGATGAGGGTGAGGCAAATGCGGCGAATCACTTGGGGGTCTCCTGGGTGATGATCGGACGCGAGGGATCGGCGATCCATTCGCTCCACGAACCGGCGTACAAGCGCGAGCCGCTGAGCCCGGCGTACTCCATGGCAAAGATGTTCATGCAGGCGGTCACGCCCGAGCCGCATTGATGCAGCACCGTCGGGCGCCCGTCGACCAGTTGCGCGAACTCGCGCGCCAGCACCTCGCGCGGCTTGAGGGTGAGGTCGGCCTGCAGGTTCTCCTTGTAAAAGCGGTTGACGGCGCCGGGGATGTGGCCGGCGACCGGGTCGATCGGTTCCACCTCGCCGCGAAACCGCTCGGCCGTGCGCGCATCGATCAGGCGGAAGGCCGGATCGTACAGGTGCGCCTCCACCTCCTGA
>JAEUMZ010000170.1 GCA_016790765.1 Betaproteobacteria bacterium | reverse complement strand
CGTGCCCTTGGCGGTTTCCGGCAGGCGCACCGAAAGGTCGAACACCGCGACCGAGTGCATCAACGCCCCGCCCTCGCAGCGCACGCGCACCGGATGGCGCAGCGACTTCACACCCACGCGGTCGATGGCGATGCGCCGCTGATCCGGTTGCGACTGCACGTCCGGCATGGTCGCGATGGGCAAATGGGTGTCGCGTTGATTCATGGAGGCGATTCGAAAAAAGGGCAATCAGTATAGCGCCGCGGGCCTGCGCAGGCAAAGTCACGCTTCGACAACGATGCCAAACCCAAGCACTGGCGCGCATTCCAGGCCAAAAATAGCCTGGGTGCCGCGCCAGTCAATGGCTTTGACTGTCGAAACCCGTCAAGGTTCGAACGACAGGCCGCGTACCGGCTCGCCGCCGCCGATGGTGCCGAGGAAAGTGGCGGCACCGGTGTCGAGGTTCACCAGGTAGAAGCGCGTGGCCTTGCCGCCCTCGCGCGTGAGGCCGGCGAATGCGGCGCCGGTGGTGTCGGCAATGTCGAGCGCGGCGCGCACGAACGGCCCGGCGTTGAGCTTGCCGACGGTGAAGAGCTGCCCGGTATTGGGCGACACCGGCGGCAGGGTGCCCTCCTTGCTGCCCTGCATCACCAGCGAGCCGGTCGCGGCGTCGATGGCGTAGTTGGTGGTGATCTTGTCGTTGACCTTGTTGTAGGTGTAGCCGGCGGCGACGATGCGCGCCGCGACGCCGGCGTTGGCGTCTCCGGCCGCAAATGCGAGTCGCCCGTCGGTCTGCACGCCCGGTTCATTGGGGTTGGCGTCGACCACGGCGCCGGTGTCCGGGTGCAGCCGCAGGTTCTGGCCGCTGTCACTGGCCACGCGGATGCGATCGACCGTGGGATTGAAGTCGAAGCCGAACTCGTTGCCGTCGAGCTTGACGGCCAGCGGCGCCGTGCCGACCGGCTTGACCGCGCCGGTCGCGGTATCGAGGGTCACCAAGCGCGCGCCGTCTCCTGCGCGGCCCAGTGCGAACAGCACGCCCTTGGCCACGCGGTAGTCGATGCCGAGGATTTCCTCGCCCGCGGCGAGCCCGGTGAGCGCCTTCTTCGACAGGATTTTTTGCGGCTGCCCGGCGTTGAACGCGATCAACTGGTGGCTCGCGGTCACCGCGTAGATGATTTCCTTGCGCGGCGGGTTGCTCGGCTCCGGCGGGTCCTCGGACAGGGTGGCGCAACCCGCGCTTCCCAGGGCCAGAATCGCCAGCCCTGCAAGGGTCGCGGTGCGACGCTGGTGCGTAGTCATGGTTTTCCCCTCCTGTCGTCATCCGGATGTCGATGACGTTAGCACAATCAACCCATCGCGATCGGTCGGTCGTTTGCGCGCAGCAAAAAAAAGCGGGCACCCCAAGAGGTGCCCGTTGCGAACCCGGAGTGATGAATTCCGGGGGAGGCGCGATGAAGACGGTGGGCGCCGCGCGGATCGCACGGCGCCCGATCGATCAGTTGTAGGCCTTTTCGCCGTGCGCGGTGACATCGAGGCCTTCGCGTTCCTCGTCTTCCGGCACGCGCAATCCCACGACGGCCTTGACGATGAACAGCGAGACGGCGGCGACGACACCCGAGAGCAGCACCGAGACGCCGACCGCCTTGGCCTGGATCCACACCTGCTCGCCGATCGAGGTGAAGCCGGTCTTGGCCGTGACCCAGTCGGTGACGAAGCCGGGGCCGCCCAGGTCCGGCGCGACGAACACGCCGGTGAGCAATGCGCCGAGGATGCCGCCGACCGCATGCACGCCGAACACGTCGAGCGCATCGTCAGCCTTCAGGAGGCGCTTCAATCCGGTGACACCCCACAGGCACACCAGGCCCGCGGCGGTGCCGATGACGAATGCACCCGGGATGCCGACGTTGCCGGCCGCCGGCGTGATGGCGACCAGGCCCGCCACGGCGCCGGAGGCCGCGCCCAGCATCGACGGCTTGCCCTTCAGCACCCACTCGGCGAAGGTCCACGACAGCACAGCGCAGGCGGTGGCGAGGAACGTGTTCATGAACGCGAGCACGGCGGCATTGCCGGACTCCAGCGCCGAGCCGGCGTTGAAGCCGAACCAGCCGAACCACAGGAGCGAGGCGCCGATCATGGTCATGGTCAGGCTGTGCGGCGTCATGGCTTCCTTGCCGTAGCCGACGCGCTTGCCCAGCATGTACGCGGCCACCAGGCCGGCCACCCCGGCGTTGATGTGCACCACCGTGCCGCCGGCGAAGTCGAGCGCGCCCCACTGCCAGATCAGACCGGCCTTGGCGTTGGTGGCGTCGACCACACTGGCCGCGGTGTAGGCATCCGGGCCGGCCCAGAACCACACCATGTGCGCGATCGGCAGGTAGCTGAACGTGAACCACAGCACCATGAACAGCAGCACGGCGGAGAATTTCATGCGCTCGGCCACCGAGCCCAGAATCAGGCAGCAGGTAATGGCCGCGAAGGTGGCCTGGAAGGCGGCGAACAGCAGTTCCGGGATGACCACACCCTTGCTGAACGTGGCGGCCATGGCGAACGTGCCCGCACCGAGATCGGCGATGCCCTTGAAGAACAGCCGGTCGGTGCCGCCGATGAAGGCATTGCCCTCGGTGAACGCAAAGCTGTAGCCGTACACCACCCACAGCACGGTGATGAGCGAGAAGGTGACGAACACCTGCATCAGGACGGACAACATGTTCTTCGAGCGCACCAGGCCGCCGTAGAACAACGCCAGTGCGGGCACGCTCATCAGGAGTACCAGCGCCGTGGAGGTCAGCATCCACGCCACGTCGCCCTTGTTGGGCGTCGGGGCGGGGGGTGCTGCGGCGGGGGCGGGCGCAGCAGCCGCGGCGGGCGCCGCGTCGGCCGCTGGCGCTGCGGCGGGGGTGACGGCAGCGGCCGGGGCGGCAGCGGTCGGCGGTGCATCGGCCTTCTTGTCCTGCGCGTGCGCGGAATCCGAACAAGCGATGGCGCCGACCAGCGCGGCCGTGGCGGCCAGGATGGCGAGATATTTTTTCATGCGGGTCTCCCTGGCTTCACAGCGCGTCCGCGCCGGTCTCGCCGGTGCGGATGCGGATGACTTGTTCGAGATCGAAGACGAAGATCTTCCCGTCGCCGATCTTGCCGGTGTTGGCGGACTTCTCGATGGCCTCGATGACGCGCTCGAGGAGGTCGTCCTTGACGGCCGCCTCGATCTTCACCTTGGGCAGGAAATCGACCACGTACTCCGCACCGCGATACAGCTCGGTGTGGCCCTTTTGACGGCCGAATCCCTTGACCTCGGTGACGGTGATGCCCTGCACGCCGATGGCGGACAGGGCCTCGCGCACTTCGTCAAGCTTGAACGGCTTGATGACGGCGGATACCAGTTTCATGTGTGACCTCCCGGATGCGAATGTGGCTCAGAACGACTTGGCAATGAACGCGACCAGGCGCGCCTTGCCGAGGTCCTTGCCGTTGACGGTGTAGAACGCGGTCTTGGCGTTGGTGTCCTTCAGGTAACCGCCGGCGGCCCAGCCGTCGCCCAGGTCGTAGGTCGCGCCGAGCTTGTAGACCGTGTAGCTGAAGTCGCCGTTGTTCTTGACCGTCTGGCGTGCGACCTGCGCATTGGCCACCAGTTTGGGCATGATTTCCTGCGACCAGTTGATCTCGGTGAAGCCGGAGCCCTTGCTGTTGCCGAAGCCGAACAGGTTGCTGGTCGAGTGCGAGTACTTGGCGCTGAACGCGCCGGAGGCCACGCCGATGTAGATCTCGTCGGTGTTGGGCGAGGGGTTGAAGGCCCCGCTCGACGGATATTCGTAGCGCAGATAGCCGATGTCGAGCGTGACATCCTTGGCGATCTCGAACTTGTAACCGCCGAAAATGTCCCACTCGATGTTGGCGTCGGTGCTGAAGTTGCCGGCCTTGGCGGCCTCCTTGAGCCATTTGATGTTGGTGACAAAGGTGCCGAGGTAAAACCCGCTCGGGTGCGCGTAGTCGAGGTTGAACTGCAGGGCGGGCTTCTCGGCCGTCTGCGCGATGCCGCGATATTCGTATTCCGAATAGAGCGAGACCTTCGGCGTGAGCGTGGCCTCGGGTGCTGCCGGAGCGGTTTGGGCCTGCGCATGCGCGGTAACCAGGGAAGCCAGACTGATCGACATCAGGGAAAGCGACTTTTTCATCGTTGGGCCTGTTCGGTGAGTGGATGATTGCTGCCGTGCAACATTTAGCAGATTGCGTGCCAACCAAAAAACGCTGCTAAGTCGTTGATTTCCTGAGGTACATCGTCAACCATCGCCTGCCGCGCACCAAAACGCCGCGCTCATTTCAAGGGCCGCACTGATTTGGGGCGTGCACGTTTCGCGCACCGGACAGCCGATGTGCCTCGGCTACAATGCAGCGCGAACCCCCTCCCCCATTCATGACCGGCCCCTCTTCCGCTCTCAACGTTTTGGCAGACCTCGCGGCCCGGCTCGACCAGGCGGTGAAGGATTCGCCGCTGGCGGACGTGGAACGCAACGTGCGCGCGCAATTCATCGCCGAGCTTGCGCAGCGCGGGCTGGTGACGCGCGAGGAATACGAGGTCCAGGTGGCCCTTCTGGACAAGACGCGCGCGAAGCTTGCAGCGCTCGAAGCGCGCCTCGCGGCGCTCGACGGCTCCGCGGCAACCGACACTGCAGCAGCCATTGACCCCGCCGCTGTCGCGGACCGGCGCTGATGTCCCTCGCAGTCCTGCATTCGCGGGCACTGTCCGGCATGGAGGCGCCGCCGGTGAGCGTGGAGGTGCACCTGGCCAACGGCCTGCCGGCGTTCACCATCGTCGGCCTGCCGGAAACCGAGGTGAAGGAAAGCAAGGACCGCGTGCGCGCGGCGCTGCTCAACGCGCGCTTCGAATTTCCGCAGCGGCGCATCACGGTCAACCTCGCGCCGGCGGACCTGCCGAAGGAGTCCGGTCGTTTCGACCTGCCGATCGCGCTGGGCATCCTGGTGGCCAGCGGCCAGGTGCCCGGCGACAAGTTGAAGGACCTCGAGTTCGCCGGCGAACTCGCGCTGACCGGTGAACTGCGCGCCATTCGCGGCGCGCTGGCGATGACGTTCAAGGCGCACGGCGACCGCCGCGCGTTCGTGTTGCCCGCGCCTTCCGCCACCGAGGCCGCGCTGGTGGCCGATGCCAGAGTCCATCCGGCCACGAACCTCCTCCAAGTGTGTGCCTTCCTGGCCGGCCGCGAGGCGCTGCCGCCCCTGGCCACCGCCGAAGTCCAGGCGACGCCGCCGGCGCAGGTGGCCGACTTCGTCGAGGTCAAGGGCCAGGCGCAGGCCAAGCGCGCGCTCGAGGTCGCCGCGGCCGGCGGGCACAGCGTGTTGATGGTCGGGCCGCCCGGCACCGGCAAGACCATGCTGGCCGCGCGCTTTGCCGGCATCCTGCCGCCGATGACCGACGCCGAGGCCTTGGAAGCGGCCGCGGTGCAGAGCCTCAATGGCAGCTTCCGGGTGGAGCGCTGGAAGCAGCGGCCGTACCGGTCCCCGCACCATACCGCCTCCGGCGTGGCGCTGGTCGGTGGCGGCGGCAACCCGCGCCCGGGCGAGATTTCGCTGGCGCACCACGGCGTGCTGTTCCTGGATGAGCTGCCCGAGTTCGACCGCAGCGTGCTGGAAGTGCTGCGCGAGCCGCTGGAGAGCGGCCGCATCACCATTTCGCGCGCCGCGCGGCAAGCCGATTTTCCCGCCGAGTTCCAGCTGGTCGGCGCCATGAACCCCTGCCCCTGCGGCTACCTGGGCCACTACCTCAACAAGTGCCGCTGCACACCGGACCAGGTGGCGCGCTACCGCGGCAGGATCTCCGGCCCGCTGCTCGACCGCATCGACCTGCAGTTCGAGGTGCCGGCGGTGCCGCAACTGGAATTGGTGAAGGCTGCCGGCGGAGAATCCAGTGCCACGATCCGCGAACGCGTGACGCTTGCGCGCGCCCTGCAGATCGCACGGCAGGGCATGCCGAACTCCAAGCTCGGGCCGAAGGACATCGACCGGCTATGCGCGCCGGACAGTGCCGGGGAGGCCCTGCTCAAATCCGCGATCAGCCGCATGGGCCTTTCCGCGCGCGCGTATCACCGGGTGCTGAAGGTGGCGCGCACCATCGCCGACCTCGCTGGACGGGCGGACATCACCGGATCAGACATCGCCGAGGCGATTCAATACCGCAAGATGGACAAGGGCACGCCCTGACCCAGGCAAACTCAAGCATTGGCGCGGCGTTCCAGGCAAAACACGCCGGAAACGCTCGCCGCTATTGGACTTTGGCCCCGGGTTTGCGCGCGACCCATGCGCCGGCGACCAACACCAGCGCCAGGAGCCCCAGCACCGGCGCATCGCGCCAGCGCACATAGGGCGTCGTTCCGGTGCGCGGCTCGGCTTGCACCGTCAGCGCACCGCGCTCGAACTGCGGCAGAACGGCCACGCGGTGACCGGCGCTGTCGATGGCGGCGGTGAGCCCGGTATTGGTGGCGCGCAGCATCCAGCGCGACGTTTCCATCGCGCGCATCTGCGACATTTGCGCGTGCTGTTCGGCGGCCAGCGAACGGCCGTACCAGGCCATGTTGGAGAGGTTCACCAACAGCTCGGCCTCCGGCAGCTGGCGTGCGATCTCCGCGCCGAAGGCGTCCTCGTAGCAGATGTTGACCGCCACGCGCGTGCCCGCCACGTTCATCGGGACCGGCCGCGCGCTGCCCTCGGTGAACCCGGCCAGCGGGATCTCCAGCCAGCGGTACACCCAGGAAAACAGCGGCGGGATGAATTCGCCGAACGCCACCAGGTGCGACTTGTCGTAGCGCTGTGGCGCCGAGGCGCCGAGCGAGATGGCGCTGTTGAAATAGCGGTGCGGGGATCGCGCGGCCAGGGCGTCGCCGGGCGCGCGCTCGGCGATCGGCGCGCCCACGATCACGTCGGCCCCGCGCGCGGCCGCTTGGCTGCGCAGGGTTTCGAGGTATTCGCGCGGCACCGCGTCGAGGAAGGTCGGCAACGCGGTCTCGGGCATCACCACCAGGCGCGCCTGGCTGTGGCCGGCCAGCCCCGCATAGTTCGCCAGCGTGGGGGCGCGCTGGTCTTCGCGCCACTTGAGGCTCTGTTCGATGTTGCCCTGCAGGAGCGCAACGGAGATCGGCGCACCGGCCGGGGCGCTCCAGTGGACCCGCGTCAACGCCAGGCCCGAAACGCACACCCCGATCGCGACGGCCGCTGCAGCCTGCACGCCGCGCGCGGACAGGCGCAAGCCGGACAGCGGGCGGATCAGCAGGACCGCCAGCGCAGCCAGCAAGGCGGTCAGCCACGAGAGGCCGAACACGCCCACCAGCGGCGCGAAACCGGCCAGCGGCGCGGGCAGCACGCCGCCCGGCGTCTGCGCATAGCCCATCGTGAGCCAGGGAAACCCGGACAGGAACCCCGCGCGCAGCATTTCGGCGGCGACGACCAGCGCCGGCATCCACAGCAGCAGGCCCAGCGTCGGCGCGGGCGCGCGCATCGACCGTGCAAACGCGAGGAGAACGCCGGCGAGGGCCGGGAACACCGCCAGGTAGGCGCAGAACAACAGCGTCGCCAACGCGGCCAGCGGCGCCGGCATGTTGCCGTACACGTGCAGGCTCACGTAAATCCAGGACACGCCCGCGGTAAACAATCCCAGGCCCCAGCAGAACCCGACCGCCGCCGCCGCGCGCTTGCTGCCGGCGCGCTGCCAGAGGGCGAACAGCACCGCCAGTGATGCGATTGCGCAGGGCCACACGTGGAACGGCGCGAAGGCCGGCACGCCCAGCACCCCGCCGGCCATCGCGGCCGGGCAGGCGCGCGACCATTTCATGCCGCGCGTTGCGTGGACGGTGCGTCTTCGCCGGGGGTCTCCGGCGCAAGGCGCTCGACCATCAACGAATGGATCTTGCGGCTGTCGGAGCGCAGCACCACGAAGCGGAAGCCGTCGACGGCCACGCTCTCGCCGCGCTTGGGCAGGCGGCCGAAGCGCTTGAGGACCAGTCCGCCGACGGTGTCGTAATCGGTGTCCGAGAAGCGCGACCCGAAGGTGGCGTTGAAGTCCTCGATCTCGGTCACCGCCTTGACGCGGAACTTGCCGCCCTTGTCGGGCAGGATGTTGTCCTCGGTCTCGTCGAAGTCGTACTCGTCCTCGATGTCGCCGACGATCTGCTCGAGCACGTCCTCGATGGTCACCAGCCCGGCCACGCCGCCGTACTCGTCGACCACGATGGCGATGTGGTTGCGGTTGGCGCGGAAGTCGCGCAGCAGCACGTTGAGGCGCTTGCTCTCCGGCACGAACACCGCGGGCCGCAACATGTCGCGCACGTCGAATTCGTCGGCATTGGCGTAGTAGCGCAGCAGGTCCTTGGCCAGCAGGATGCCGATCACGTTGTCCTTGCCGTTCTCGTACACCGGGAAGCGCGAGTGCGCGGTTTCGATCACGAACGGGATGAACGAGTCGGGCTCCTCGGCCACGTCGATCATGTCCATCTGCGAGCGCGGGATCATGACGTCGCGCGCATGCGTTTCCGACACCTGCATCACCCCCTCGATCATCGACAGCGCGTCGGCGTCGAGCAGGTTCTTTTCGAAGGCGGCGTGCAGCAGTTCGACCAGCTGGTCGCGGTCCTCGGGCTCGCGCAGCAGCATCGAGGACAGGCGCTCGAGCAGCGAGCGCTTGGGGGCATCATCCATGGACGGCGATGGGAATGGCAGGGCGGTCAATGTATCACAAGCGTGTGACGCATCCGGGTCATCCGGGCGCATCCGCCGGGTACGGATTGGCGATGCCGAAGCGCGCCAGCAGCGCCACTTCGCGCGCTTCCATCCGCGTCGCATCGCGCGGCCGCTCGTGGTCCATGCCGGCCAGGTGCAGCGCGCCGTGGATCGTGAGGTGCGCGTAATGGTCGGCCAGCGCCTTGCCTTGTTGGCGCGCCTCGCGCGCCACCACCGGTGCGCACAGCACGAGGTCACCCAGCAGTTCCGGCGCGCCCGGCTCGTGATAGACGAAGGTCAGGACGTTGGTGGCGTAGTCCTTGCCGCGGAATGCGGAATTCAAGTTGCGGCCCTCGGCGGCGTTGACCACGCGCAGCGTCAGCGTGGCCGGCTGCGCGAGCGCGGCGCGGATCCAGCGGCGAAACAGCGCGGGGGGCGGGATGCCCGGCAGGCGGCTCGCCACCTGCACGTCCACGCGCGGCTGCGCAGCCCGGGCGGGCGTGCCCATGTCAGCGATCGCCGCCCATGCGCGTGAACGCCAGCAGCTTGTCGAAGGCGGCGACCACCTCCTCGTCGGACAGCGCCATCAGGCCCTCGCCGACGTACACCTCGACCTCGGCGCGCGTGGTGTCCTTTGGGTTGCGCACCTTGCCCAGCCAGATGCGGTCGCCGGCCGCCAGGTGGTCGCGCGCCGCCTCCCAGCGGTGCGCGGGGATGTCGAACCGCAGATGCACGAGGTTGACCTGCGGCGGATCGGGCAGCACCGCGATGCCGGGCAGCGACTTCACCGCCGCGACGAAGGCCTGCGTGCGCGCGAAGTACTCCGGCATGCGCGCCAGCCGCTGGTCGAAGCGCATCGCGGCGCTGGCCACGATGGGGTACTGCTGGTAGAGCGTGCCGCCGTGTCGCGTGAGCCACACGCGCGCCTCGGCGATGAAGGCGGCATCGCCGAGCAGCATCGCGCCGGCCAGACCGCCGATGCCCTTGTAGAACGACACGTACACCGAATCGAACAGCGCGGCGATGTCCGCGTAGCTCTGGTCGCGGTAGAACGCGCGCGCCTCCCACAGCCGCGCGCCGTCCAGGTGCAGGCGCGTCGAACGGCTCCTGGCGATGTCGCGTTGCTTGAGCAGGTCCTCCCACGGCGGCAACTGGCCGCCGATCTCGCGCATCGGCAGTTCGAGCACCAGCGCGGACAGCGGCACGTCGTAGTGCTGCAGGTCGGCCGCCAGGATCGGCCGGTCGGCCTTGCCGATCAGGCGCCCGCGCATGCCGTGCAGCTTCTTGTAGGCGTGCTCCTCGTGCAGCTCCAGGTGCGCCGTCGGGTGCATGCCGAAGTCGGCGTTGTGCGCGCGATCGGTCCAGATGCGCAGCGCGATCAACGAGGCCATCTTGCCGCTGGGCATGAACAGCGCCGCCGGCTTGCCGAGCAACTGCGCGACCTTGGCCTCGAAGTCGGCCATCAGCTGCCCGCTGCCATACACGTCCGGCGCGTAGCCGTTCTTGCCCATCCAGTCGGCGATGGCGAACAGCTCGTTCTGCGGCAGCGGCGTGGGGTGGCCGGTGATACCGCGGTTGCAGTGCAGCTTGAGGGCCGCGCGCGCGTGGTCCGAGGGCGTGTGGGGCGGCGGCATCAGCGGATTTTCCGGTGGTGTGCCTCGTAGGCCGTGACGATGGCCTGTACCAGCGGGTGGCGCACCACGTCGTCGGCCTGGAAGATGGTGAAGCCGATGCCGCGCAGGCCGTTGAGCACGTTGCGCGCGTCGATCAGGCCGCTCACCTGGCCGTGCTTCAAGTCCACCTGCGTGACGTCGCCGGTCACCACCGCCTTGGTGCCGAAGCCGATACGGGTGAGGAACATCTTCATCTGCTCCGGCGTCGTGTTCTGTGCTTCATCGAGGATGATGAACGAATGATTGAGGGTGCGGCCACGCATGAAGGCCAGCGGCGCCACCTCGATCTGCGCGCGCTCGAACATGCGGTTGACCTTGTCGAAGCCGAGCAGGTCGTAGAGCGCGTCGTACAGCGGCCTGAGATAGGGATCGACCTTTTGGCTAAGGTCGCCGGGCAGGAAGCCGAGCTTTTCGCCCGCCTCCACAGCCGGCCGCGTGAGCACGATGCGCTTGACCAGGTCGCGCTCGAAGGCGTCGACCGCGCAGGCCACAGCGAGGTAGGTCTTGCCAGTGCCGGCCGGGCCGACGCCGAAGGTGATGTCGTGCGCCTGGATCTGCCGCACGTACTGTGCCTGGCGCTCGGTGCGCGGCTTCAGGTCCGGGCGCCGCGTGTGCAGCGCGATCTCGTCGGCGGGCAAAGGTTCGCGCGGCTCCGCATCGCGCTTTCTTTCCGGCGCGCCGCGATCGCGGCGCATCTCGATGATGCCGAGCTGCACTTCCTCCACCGTGAGGTCGTCGGAAGCCTTGCTGTAAAAGCGGTTGAGCACGCGGGCGGCCAGTTCGATGCGCTCCTTGTCGCCGCTGACCGAGAACTTCTCGCCGCGCCGCGCGATGGAGACATCGAGGGCGGCCTCGATCTGGCGCAGGTTGGCGTCCATCGAACCGCACAGGTTCATCAGGCGCCGGTTGTCGACCGGCTGGAAGGCGAATTCGAGCGAGGGCGTAGAGGTCGGGGTCTTCACGGTGCGATTATGCCGCGACCGATTCGACGGCCATCACGGCGCCGCGCAGCGTGAAGCGGCTCACGGCCGTGATTTCCAGGTCGATGAACTGCCCGATCAGGCGGTCCGCATGCGGCCCGCCGGGAAAATTGACCACGCGGTTGTTGTCGGTGCGCCCCATGAGTTCCTGGGGGTCGCGTTTCGCGCGCCCCTCCACCAGCACGCGCTGGCGGGTGCCGATCATGGCATGCGAGTGGGCATGCAGCTGCGTTTCCAGCAGCGCCTGCATGCGCGCCAGGCGCGCCAGCTTCACCGCCTGCGGCGTGTCGTCGGCGAGGTTGGCGGCCGGCGTGCCGGGACGGCGCGAGTAGACGAACGAGAAGCTGCCGTCGAAGTTCAATTCCGCAATGAGTGCCATCGACTTTTCGAAGTCTTGCTCGGTTTCGCCCGGGAAGCCGACGATGAAATCGCTGGTGAGCGAGAGATCCGGCCGCACCGCGCGCAGGCGACGGACGATCGACTTGTACTCCATCACCGTGTAGTTGCGCTTCATCGCCGCGAGCACGCGGTCCGAGCCGGCCTGCACCGGCAGGTGCAGCTGCGAGGCCAGGTTTGGCAACTTCGCGTAGGCATCGATCAGGCGCGGCGTGAACTCGAGCGGGTGCGAGGTGGTGTAGCGGATGCGGCCAATGCCGGGAATGGCGTGCACCGCAGCCAGCAGGAGCGCGAAGTCGGCACGCTCGCCATCCGCCATGTCACCAGCATAGGCATTGACGTTCTGCCCCAGCAGGGTCACTTCCTTCACGCCGCGGGCGGCCAAGGCGCGGATTTCGGCCAGCACGTCGTCGAGCGGCCGCGACACTTCCTCGCCGCGCGTGTACGGCACCACGCAGAAGGAGCAATACTTGGAGCAGCCCTCCATGACCGACACGAAGGCGGTCACGCCCTCGACGCGCGGCGGCGGCAGGGCGTCGAACTTCTCGATCTCCGGGAAGGAAATGTCGACCTGCGGCGCACCGGTGGCGCGTTTGGCGGTGATCAGGTCGGGCAGGCGGTGCAGGGTTTGCGGCCCGAACACCACATCCACGTGCGGCGCGCGCTGCACGATGGCCTCGCCCTCCTGGGAGGCCACGCAGCCGCCGACGCCGATCAGCAGTCCCGGCTTCGCGGCCTTCAGTTCCTTGAGGCGGCCCAGGTCGCTGAACAGTTTTTCGGACGCCTTTTCGCGCACCGAGCAGGAGTTGTAGAGCACCACGTCGGCCTCGGCCGGGTCGGTGGTTTTTTCGTAGCCCTCGAATGCATGCAGGACATCGGCCATCTTGTCCGAGTCGTACTCGTTCATCTGGCAGCCGAAGGTCTTGATGAAGACTTTCCGGGCGGGCGTGGCGGGCGGGCGGGGGTCGGACATGGCGATCTCCTGGGAGCGGGGAACAACCCGTGCAGGGGTGAAAACGGCAAGGGCCGGAAAACCCGGCCCTTGCCTGACACTGGTGGCCAATCCCTGATTCGAACAGGGGACCTGCGGATTATGATTCCGTCGCTCTAACCGGCTGAGCTAATTGGCCTTGTCGCATCGCCCGAAACCGGGGCGACCGAAGGGCGCGAATTATGGCCTGCACGGCAGGGGGCGTCAAGCATTGCGCTGCACAATGACGCCAAAGTCTTGGACTGGCGAGCCCTTCAAGCCACTTTAGGCTGGAACACCGCGCCCATGCTGGACTTTACCCGCATGGGCGTGGTCGCGTCGGGTTACTTCGAGCCGCCGGCCATCAGGCTGGTGCCCGGCTGTGCAGGCAGGTTGGCCACGTAGTCCTTGGCCTGTACCTGCGAGACCATGTGCGGCGAGCGCGGTGCGGGCAGGCGGCTGCCGGTCATGAGCACGTTCGGCTGCTCGCCATTGACGCCGGGAATCGCGATTTCCGCTGTCGTCGAGCCCGTCGAGGCGCAGGCGCCCAGCAGTGCGGTGGCCGCGAGCAGCAGCAGGCGGGAAATGCAGGTCTTCGGTTGCTTCATGGTGGGTCCTTTACGGTGGCGTGGGGGAAGGGCGGATCACCCTGCCATTGTTTACGAAATGCGCCGCCGAATCCAGTCACCGGCAGGCCGGTTCACTTGCCATTTTTCACGTACTTGTCGAGCCAGCGCACCGACTCCCACAACCGGTGCAGCACCGATTCGCGCGCGCGGTAGCCGTGGTCCTCGTGCGGCAGCATCACCAGGCGCGCCGTGCCGCCCAGTCCGCGCAGGGCCTGGTACAGGCGTTCGCTCTGCATGGGAAAGGTGCCGGGGTTGGAATCGTTTTCGCCGTGGATCAGCAGGAGCGGCGCCTTGATCTGGTCGGCAAAATTGAACGGCGACATCGCGCCGTACACCTCGCGCGCCTTCCAGTAGTGGCGGTCCTCGGACTGGAAGCCGAACGGCGTGAGCGTGCGGTTGTAGGCGCCGGACTCGGCGATGCCGGCCGCGAACAGCTTGGTGTGCGCCAGCAGGTTCGCCACCATGAACGCACCGTACGAATGCCCGCCCACGGCGATGCGCCCGCGTTCGGTCACGCCGCGCCGGACCACCTCGTCCACCGCCGCCTCGGCGCTGGCGATCAGCTGCGGCAGGTAGGTGTCGTTGGGCTCGGTGCGGCCTTCGCCGACGATCGGCATGGTCGGGTTGTCCAGCACCGCGTAGCCCTGGGTGAGGAAGGGCAGCGGGCCGCTGAAGGCCGGCCGCACGTAGCGGTAGGGCGAGCCGCTGACCTGGCCCGCCGCCTCGGCCGAGCGGAATTCGCGCGGGTAGGCCCACATCAGGAGCGGCAGGGGTTCGTCGCCCTTGCGGTAGCCGGGCGGCAGGTACAGCGTGGCCGACAGCTCGACGCCGTCCTTGCGCTTGTAGCGAATGAGTTCCTTGGTGGCATTGGCGATCGGGTTCTTTGGCGTGGCGTAGCGGGTCACCGGCTGCATCGCGCCAGACGTGAGGTCGCGCAGGAAGACGTTGGGCGCCTCGGTCACCGATTCGCGCTGCAGCAGCAGTTTCGGCTGTGCCGTGGCGTCGAACAGCGCCATCGGCTGTTCGAAGAACGGCGGCTCCGAGCGGTACAGGCGCTTCGCCTCGCGCGACTCGATGTCGAAGCGGTCGATGAACGGGCGTTCGCCCTCGGCGGACGCGCCGCGGCCGATCAGGTACAGCGCGCCGCCATCGGGCGTGAAGTTGATGGTGCGCGCGCCAAAGCGATTGGTTTCCATCAACGGCGTGCCCGGATCGCCATAGCGGTCCTCGCTGGAGCGATCGAACAACTTGACCGGCGAACGCGCCGGGTCGGCCGGAAAGATGCGCCACGCCACCGTGCGCCGCGTGCGCTGCTGGCCCTCGACGAGCCAGGCGAAGTCGTCGCGGCCCCAGTACACCGCACTCAATCGCAGGTCCACCCGGGCCAGCACCTGGGGCTCGCCGTCGAACGGCGCCGCGTAGGCGATCAACTGGTCCCCCAGGTTGTTGCGGCGGCCTTCGACCGCCTGCATCCACGTCACCGTGGCCGGCTGGTCGGCGCGCCAGGCGAAATTCCGCGGCCCCTTGCGCGCCTGGTCCGGGTCGATCTCGTCCTCTTCCGCGGCCGCCGTCTCGGCCAGCACCTTGACCACGCGCCCGGCATCCGGCTCGCGCGCATCGCGGACTTCGGTGCGCGAGGGAAAGCGCGCCGCCGGCAGTGCATACGAATACGGCCGCTTGACGAAGGTCACCAGCACGAACTCGCCGTTGGGCGAGGGCTGCACCGCGCGGATGATACCGGTGGCGACCGGTTTGACCGTGCCGTCGAGCTTGACCTGTGCCAGCTCACTGGTGGCGTAATGATCGAACAGGGCCTCCTCGTGCGGCGACTTGAGCAGATCCTGGAAGGTGCGCAGCGCATTCTTGCGGCCGAGGTTTTCCTGGGCGTTCGGGCCTTGCGGCACCGCCGGCGCGCGCGGTGGCGATCCGCGCTGCGCGGGCACCAGGTTCACCAGCAGGGAGGCCGAGTCGTTGGCCCACACGAACGGGCGGCCCAGCATGCCATTGAGGGCGCGGTCGGTGAGGCGCCGCGCCTGCGCACCGTTGGTCACCTCGGCCACCATCAATTCCACCTGCGTTTCTCGGGCGACGGTGAAGGCGATGCGCTTGCCGTCCGGCGACCACTGCAGATCGCCGATGCGCACGCCGGCCGGAATCCCGGCGACCAGCTTTTCCGCGCGATCGGCGATGCGCACCAGCCGGATCGCGGTCGCCGCGCTGGCGCGGTTGCCATCGTTGTTGCGCGGGTTCACGCGCACGCCGGCCAGGCCCAGCATCGGCTGCGCGACCTCCGACAGCGGCGGCAGCGACGGGCGCTCGAGCATCATCAGCCAGTCGTTGGACGGCGCCAGCACGGTCTGCGGAATGGCCGGCGCGTCGACCATGTCGATGACCGGTTGCGGCGGCAACTGGTAGCGCGACGATTCGGCGAGGACCGCGGTGCAGGCCGCGCCGGCCATCCAGGCCAGGGCAGCACACGCTTCTCGCAGCCGGGACAACGGAGTCATGCACGATCCATGCGGAGGGCGGAACTGTGCATCATACGCCGGCGACGCGTCCGCGGCCGGCGCGCGTTGACGGCCTCGAGGCCCGCCGCCAGAATCGCGCCATGCTTTTCAACAGCTACGTCTATTTGTGCGCGTTCCTGCCGCTCGCGCTGCTCGGTTACTACGCATTGCGCGGGGACTCGTCGCACGCGCTGGCGTGGCTGGTGCTGGCCTCGCTGGTGTTCTACGGCTGGTGGAATCCCTGGCACCTGCCGGTCATCGCGGGCAGCATCGCGGTCAATTTCTGGATCGGCCTGCGCATCCTCGCGTCAACGGAGCGCAAGCGCGCGTGGCTGGTGGCCGGCATTGCCGTGAACCTGCTGCTGCTGGGCGCGTTCAAGTACACGCATTTCGCCGTGGCCACTGCCGCGCAGCTCACCGGCCAGGACTGGGACGTCGCGGCGATCGCCCTGCCGCTGGGCATCAGCTTTTTCACCTTCACGCAGATCGCCTACCTGGTCGACACCGCACGCGGCCTGGTGAAGGAACCCAACCCGCTGCACTACGCCCTGTTCGTGACGTTCTTCCCGCACCTGCTGGCCGGCCCGATCATCCACCACGGCGAAATGATGCCGCAGTTCGCCGACCGCACGAACCGCGCCTTCCAGGCGGAAAACTTCGCGCGCGGCCTGTTCCTGCTGGCGATCGGCTTCGGCAAGAAGGTGCTGGTCGCCGATCCGCTGGGAGAGACCGCCAACACCGGCTACGCGGACATCGGCGCCCTGACGGGCGGCGGCGCCTGGCTGGCCACGCTGGCCTACACGTTCCAGATCTATTTCGATTTTTCCGGCTACACCGACATGGCGCTCGGCGCCGCGCTGATGTTCAACATCCGCCTGCCGGCCAACTTCAATTCGCCCTACCGCGCGGCCGACCTGCAGGATTTCTGGCGCCGTTGGCACATGACGCTGTCGCGTTTCCTGCGCGATTACCTGTACTTGCCGCTGGGCGGCAATCGCGGCGGCGCAACACCGATGTCGATGAACCTGATGGCCACCTTCCTGCTGGGCGGCCTGTGGCACGGCGCCGGGTGGACCTTCATCGTTTGGGGCGCCCTGCACGGCGCCGGATTGGTGGCCCTGCATGCGTGGCGCCGGCTCGGTCTCGGCCTGCCGCGCTGGGCGGGCATCGCGCTCACCTTCCTGTTCGTCCACCTGACCTGGGTGTTCTTCCGCGCGCCGACGCTGGGCGACGCCTTTGCCATGCTGCACAAGCTCGCGCCGCTGCAGTTCGATGTCCAGGCGTTCGCCGCCGCGGCCGGCCTCGGGTTGCCGTATGCACAACCCGGCGCGACCGTGCTGGTCGCGCTGGCGGCCGTGCTGTGCCTGCTGCCGCGCAACAGCGATGCATTGGCCGCGCGCTTCGAGGCGCGTCCGCTCGAGGCCGCGTGGACCGGGGTCCTGCTGTGCGCCGGCGTGCTGACCCTGGGCCAGGTGACGCAGTTCCTGTATTTCAATTTCTGATCCGATGGCGCGCACCGCACCGCTCCGTTTCCTGTGGATCGCCGCCGCCATGGCGCTGCTGCCCCTGGCCGGCGTGGCCGCGTTCAACTACCGCATCGACCCATTCCAGCAATACCGTGCACCGGCGGCCGGCCAGGCGCGCTACGTGCGCGCGCTGCAGCGCTACATCGCGCCGGGCATCGCCAAGCACGCCGCGTACGACGTGGTGATCAGCGGCTCCTCGATCATGGAGAACTACAGCCTCGCCGAGGCCGGTGCGCGCTGCGGCGGGCGCGCCGTGAACCTGGCACTCGCCGCCATGTCCGCCTACGAGCAGCGCCGCATCCTGGAGGTGGCGCTGCGGTCGCAGCCGGTCCGCCGCGTGGTGATGTCGATCGATTTCAATTCCTTTGCCGCGCCGCTCGACGGCAGCCTGCCGGACATCTCCGCCCCGTTGCCGGAGTACCTGTACGACGAGGCGCGCTGGAACGACTTTCGCTATCTGCTCAATGGGTCGGTGACGATGCACGCCCTGGCCATCGCGCGCGGCGCGCCCAAGGGTTCCTTCGGCACCGATCCCGATCGCGCGTGGAACTGGGTTCACGAGGTGTCGTTCTCGGCCGCGCGCGCGCTCAAGGACATCGACCCGGCCCACATCAACCGGCGCTTCCGCCAGGGCCCGCGCACGCTGGCGCACATGCAGGCCAGCTTCGAGGCCAATTACGCCGCCCTGATGGGTGCGCACCCGGACACCGAGTTCAACCTGGTGTTTCCGCCCTACTCAATCATGGTGTGGGCCGACTTCGCGCAGCGCAAACAGCTCGAGGTGTCGCTGGCCTTCAAGCGCCATGTCCTCGAGCGCACCCGCGCGATGCCGAACGTGCGTTGGTTCGACCTGCAGTCGGAGGCAGCCATCACGCACCGGTTCGATCGCTACAGCGACATCTACCACTTCGACCCGGCCGTGAACCTGGCGCTGCTCGACGCGGCGTGCGGCAATGACGCGCGCTATCGCCTCACCCCGGATTCGCTGCCCGGCTTCGAAGCGGCCTTGCGCGCGCAGCTGGCCGCGTTCGACCCGGCGGCCGCCGTGACCGCGGCCCGGGCGGCGCATTGACCGGCGCCGGACTGCGCCCCAGCGGGTGCATCCGTCATATTGCACCGCAACACGAATAGGCATATGCTTCGCGTCCTTCACCGCGCATCGCGGTCCTGGCCCGTTGAATCCTTGACGACCCCTAACCTCCTCACCGGCCCCGGCGCGGCCCCCGTTGCGCCGGCCGCGCTTGACCTGCCGGTCCCGCCCCCTCCATGGATGCCCCCAACAAGAAACTCGGCGCGCTGACCGTCGGTGCGATCGGGGTGGTGTTCGGCGACATCGGCACCAGTCCGCTGTACGCGATCAAGGAATCGTTTTCCGGCCCCCACGGCATGCCGATCGCGCCGGAGACCGTGCTGGGCATCCTGTCGATCATGTTCTGGGCCATGACCGCGCTGGTGACGGTCAAGTACCTGGTGTTCATGATGCGCGCCGACAACAAGGGCGAAGGCGGCATCCTGGCGCTTACCGCATTGTCGCAACGCTGTTTCCGCTTCGGCACCAAGAGCCGCTGGTGGGTGGTGGCGCTGGGCATGTTCGGCGCCTCGATGTTCTACGGCGACGCCATCATCACACCGGCCATGTCGGTGCTGTCGGCGGTCGAGGGCCTCAACGTGGTGGCGCCCGCACTGTCGGCCTATGTGGTGCCGATCTCGGTGGGCATCCTCATCGGCCTCTTTGTCATCCAGAAGCACGGTACCGCGGCGGTGGGCAAGGTGTTCGGCCCGACCATGGTGCTGTGGTTCGGCGTGCTGGCCCTGCTGGGCATCCTAAAGATCATCGAACACCCGTTCATCCTCAAGGCGTTCAATCCCTGGTACAGCTGGCAGTTCCTGATCAACTACCAGGTGCAGGGCTGGCTGGTGCTGGGCGCGGTGGTGTTGTGCGTCACCGGCGGCGAAGCGCTGTATGCGGACATGGGCCACTTCGGCAAGAAGCCGATCCGGCTCGGCTGGTTTTCGCTGGTGTGGCCGGCGCTGCTGCTCAATTACTTCGGCCAGGGCGCGCTGCTGCTGGCCGATCCGGCTGCGATCAAGAATCCGTTCTACCTCATGGCCCCGCACTGGGCGCTGGTGCCGCTGCTGGTACTCGCGACGGCCGCGGCGATCATCGCCTCCCAGGCGGTGATCTCGGGCGCCTTCAGCCTCACCAAGGAGGCGATCTCGCTCGGTTACCTGCCGCGCTTTCGCGTCAACATCACCTCCGAGCGCGACACCGGCCAAATCTACGTGCCGTTCGTCAATTGGGGCCTGTTGATCGGCATCCTGGTGCTGGTGTTCATCTTCAAGAACTCGTCCAACCTCGCCTCGGCCTACGGCATCGCGGTGATGCTCACCATGACCATCGACACGCTGCTGCTATTCGTGGTCATGACGATGATCTGGAAGTGGAGCCGCGCCTTCGCCGTCGTCATGGTGCTGGGGATCCTGGCCAACGACCTGATGTTCCTGTCGGCCACGCTGGTGAAGCTGCCCGACGGCGGCTGGTTCCCGCTGGTGATCGGCGCGGTGATGTTCACCTTGATGAGCACCTGGTGGCGCGGGCGGCATATCCTGCGCAGAAAGTCCAATGAGGGCGCGCTGCCGTTGAAGGGCTTCGTCGACTCGGTGGTGGATTCCGACATCCCGCGCGTCGCGGGCACCGGCGTGTTCATGACCACCAGCCCGGACGGCGTGCCCAACGCGCTATTGCACAACCTCAAACACAACAAGGTCCTGCACGGGCGCGTGGTGGTGCTGTCGGTACAGGTGCAGGACATCCCGCGCGTGCCCAAGGAAGATTACATCTGGATCGAGAACCTGCAGCACGGTTTCTACAAGATTACCGCGCACTATGGCTTCAAGGAGTCGCCGGACATTCCGGCCATGCTGGCCGACTGCAAGCTCCAGCACATGGAATTCGACATGATGGAGACCAGCTTCTTCGTCAACCGCGAGACGCTGATCGCCACACCCAAGGGTGGCATGGCCTTGTGGCGCGAGCATTTGTTTGTGTGGATGTCGCACCTCGCGGCCAAGGCCTCGGACTATTTCCGCATCCCGTCGAATCGCGTGGTGGAGCTGGGCGCGCAGGTCGAGATCTGACCTTCGGGCCGCGGCGGCGGCGCAAAAGCAAAACGGCGAACTGCTTGCGCGGTTCGCCGTCCTGGGCCTGCACTGCCGGCGCCGTGTGATGGGCGCCTTCCTCACCCACTTCAATTCAACGATTCACCCCAAGTTTGCGGCCCGCAATCAGGCCAGGCGCGTCAGGCGCGGGGCGGTGACGACGATCGTTTCGAGCTTCACATCGGCGCCGCGCTTGGCGGTGACGACGATCGGTTCCATGCGAACCACTTCGGTTTTCGTCGCGGCCGGGGCATGGTTGGCCAGGACACCGCTCGCGACGCTCAGCAGGGTGGCGGCGAGCAGCGTGGTGATCAGGGTGTTGTCCTTGTTCAGTTGGGCGGTACGGGTGTTCATGTGTTTCTCCTTGGGGTTGAACGGTGTTTGGTGATCGATGGGCGCACTGTAGGGTTCGGCCGCGCAGCGCTCAACGCAGACGCGACGAAATGCGGAAAATCCTGTGCGAATGCGTGTGCGCGACGATGAACCGCACGCGGAAACCTGCCGTAACATCGCGGAATTCATCGTTTCGGAGCCCCGACATGTCCCTGTTTCGAACCTTGGCCGCCGTGCTGCTGGCCGCCGCCACCCTGCCGCTGCACGCGCAAACCGCCAGCCCCGCCCCCAGCCAGGGCACGGAGGCGATGCCGGTGTACGCCATGCTCTCGCTGATCGGCGACAAGCTCGAGATCGTGATCAAGCAGTCGCAGGCCGGATCCAACCTCAACCAGAACCGCCGCCAGCCGGTGCCGATCGACAACCCGATCTTCGACAGCACGGCCGCGTCCGCCGCCGGCAATGCCATCAAGCGCGTGCAGCCCCACGCCGAACTGGCGATCCTGAATGCGCGCAGTCCCGTGCTGTTCGACCGCCAGCAGACGCTGTTCGAGTCGCGTGGCGACAAGCTGGCGGTGCCGGAGGCCATCGTCGAGGCGGCCAAGAAGCAAGGCGCCAACCGCCTGGTGCTGGTGCTCAAGCGGCGCGACGAGGCCAACCTGATGCTGCGCAACTGGGGGGATTCGTTCGAGACCGGCAAACTCGAGGGCCTCGGGTTCTACCTCGACAGCACCACCAACACCGCCACGATCCACTCGGAAACCGGGCAGCGCACCGTCAGCGGAATCGGCTTCATCGCCCCGTTCGTCTATGTGGACGTGATGGTCCTCGACACCGCCAGCTTGAAGGTGTTGGGGCGGCGCGCCATCACTGCCGCTTCAATCGCCACCGCCGGCCGCGCCGGCCAGGATATCGGCGAACCCTGGAATGCCCTGTCCTCGGCGGACAAGGTGCGCTACGTCAGCCAGCTGATCGAGCGCGAGGTGACCAAGGTGACGCTGGAATTGATCACTGCATTGAAGTAGCGCACGCCGGACGGCGGACGCGGGCCTACTTGCACAACCCGAGCGCCCGCTCCTCCGCACCGCAGGCCTTTTCCGTGCGCGTGGTGGGCTTCCCTTGGCGCGCGAGGCAGGCCTTGATCTCGTTGGCCGCGGGCGTGAAATAGCGCCAGCCATCGGGCAGCTGCGGCAGCGCGAGATCGGCTTCCTTCCACTTCGGGTGGCCCTTAGCCTGCAGGGTGGTGAAGTTCTGGCAAAGCGCGCGACCGAAGCGCCCCAGCGTCTCGGCGGTGTCCTTCTGCGGATAGTCGTAGGTGGCCAGCAGGGTGCCGACCGCCAGGGTGTCGATGTCCGCCGCGAGCAGGTTTGGGTAGCTGGCCGCCTTGAGCCGGGCCGGCACATAGCCGGCGGTGACGGCTTTCGACGCGGCATGCGCCGGGTCGAATTTCAGCAGCTTGATGAACTTCTGCGCCTCGGGCTTCATGTTGGCGATCAGCGGCGCAGGCTGTGCGCCCACCACGGCCACCACGTCGATGCTCTTGTCGGTGATCAGCCGCACCAGTGCTTCCTCTGCGGTGGCGAACACGGCTTGGGTCTCGGGGATCGGCTGGCCAAACAGCCGCCGGTACAGCGCATGGGTGGTCAGCGCCGCGCCGCTGCCGACCACGCCGCCGCTGATGCGGGCCTCGCGCATGTCATGCACGAAGTTCATCGGCGAGTCGGCGCGCGCGATGAGGTGGATTTCGTTGTCGAACAACGGCGTGACCACCCGCAGCGACTGCGTCAGCTCGCCGGCCTCGGCATGGCCGGCGCGCGCCTGTTCGGTGAGCGCCAGCAAGACGTCGTTCTGCACGATGGCGAGCTTGACGCCGCTGTCGTAGCGCAACAGCTTGATGTTGGCGGCGGCCCCCGGGGTCTGCAGGACGCTGAGCCGCACACCGGCGGCGGGCGCCACGTGGCGCGCCAGGTCATTGCCGATCACGTAGTGGGTGCTCTTGTCCGAATCGGTCGCGATCTTCCAGTCCACGGCGGCATCTGCCCCAAGGGCGAACAGGCTTGCGGTCAACGCGATTGCCGGGCTGGCGACGCGGATGCGCATGGCGGCGGCCCGGCCTACTTGGCGTCGGGCTTGCACAAGCCCAGGGCCGCGACAGCTTCCGTACACGGCGTAACCGGCGCCGCCGGCTTGGGCGGTGCATCGGCGGGCGCCGGTTTCCCGGCGGGCTTGGCGGCAGGCTTGGCAGCGACGGCAGGAGGCGCCTTCGCGGTTTCCGCCGGCGGCTTGGCCGGCTCCGCCGGTGCGGGCTGGGCGACCGGCACGGTGGGCGGCGTAGTCGCGGGGGCCGCCTGGGTCGGCGGCGCGGCGGTCGCCGGCCCCTTGGCCGCGTCGTCCTTTTGCACGCCGCCGCGGTGCTTGTAGGCGTAAAGGCCGGCGAACACGAATGAACAGATGATGATGAACATGACCGCGAGGGACGGCCGACCGGCCTGGGACTCCGGTTCCGCGCGCACCAGCACGGTGGGCGGGCCGTGGCTGAGGAAGGTCGGCGAGGTATCCGCTGGCGGTGCCTCGCCCGCTTCGCGGGCGGACGATTCGGAGGCCGGCGATGCGATGCCCGGCGCGGCCTCCGGCTCCCCCTCGAGGATCTCCTGCTTGGGGAGATCGCCCCCGCAGCGGTAGCACTTCTCGACGTTGATGTGGTTGATCGAGCCGCAATGCGGGCACGGCGCCAGGTGCATGACCGCGCCGCACGCGACGCAAAACTTGGCATCGGTGGCGTTGGAATGCGCGCAGTAGGGACAGTTGCGTTTGGCCATGGTCCGGGACGTGATCGGTGCGCATGCCATGCACGCGCTGGCGCCATTCTAATTCGCCCCACGCTGGATGCGTCATGCGCTCGGCAGATTTGCGCCAAACCCCAGTACCGGCGCGGACTTTGGGCCACTTTTGGCTCAAACGCCGCGTCGGTGCTGGGGTTCTGCATCCGGCTCGCGAATCGCGGCGTAAATGTCCGCCAGCGAATGCGACCGGCGCGCCAGGGCGGAGAGGCTTGCCATGGCGCGGGCTTGCAGGGCGGCATCCGGGGTCAATTGGCGGATCAGTTCGGCTGCTTCCGCGAGGGTCAGTTCGCGCGCCTGCACGCGGGCAAAACAGCGGCCCGGGCGGATCATCGCGTCATCGAGGTCCCCGACGTTGGGCAGGTTGGTCGAGAAAATGATCTTGCGGCCCTGGGAACGTACCACGCCATCGGCGATGGCGAGGAAGCGGTGCAGGTGCTCGTTGCCGTCACAGCGCGGCTTGAGCAGGTGATCGGCATCCTCGACCACGAACGCATCCTCGAGCCCGGTGATGAAGCTCACGAACAGTTCGTCGCCCTCGAGCGCCTTCTTGTCGCCGGTGTAGAGCGCGCGCGCCTGGTCGCCCTTGTTTGCGGTCATCGCCGCAAGGATGGCACGAATGAGGCGCGTCTTGCCGGTGCCCGGCGGGCCCTGCAGGACGAGGATGGTGTCCGGCGAATTCAGGTACTGCGATATGAACCGCGGGATGCCCCCGGGGATCTCCGGGTACGCCGCATCAAGGAGCGGCGGATCGGCGCGCTCCTCGATCACCACGTTGCGCACCTCGCCACGCCCGGCCATGAAGTGCCAGTCGATGATGAAGGTGGGCTCGGTGATGCGATCGGTGCCGGCCAGGTCCAGCAGGCGCGCCTTCACGGCCTCGGCGCTCCCGACATCCTGCGCCCAGATGTCGAAGTGCACGGAGCAATACGATTGCTTGCGGTTGCCGCCCGCGGTGACGAAGAACGCGTCGGCGCCGGTCGAGTCGAGGATCATGTTGAATGCATCGATGCGCAGGGCCGCCCACGGGCCGGTCAGGGCCAGGCGGTCGAACAGCGCCTCCAGCGGGGAGCGGGCGGCAAAGCGCAGTTCGCGATGCACGGGGTAGCGCGAAACGCCCTCGGACAGCGACTGCACGAAGCGGCGCGCGAGCAGCAGGTCGGACAGCGCATAGGCCTCATGGTGCAGGCCGGTCTGGGTGGAATGGAGTGGATTGAGGTTCATGGCGGGTTGCGCGATTCACTCATTTGCCGTCTTTCCGGCGAAAGCCGGAATGACGGACATCGAGTACTTCGCATGGAGGGTGGAACCGGACTGGCCTTCGATTCCTCGAAAGCCAGCCCGGTCCACGGTTGGGGTGAAGTTCCCGGTGCATTCCTCCACTAGCGAATCTTCACCAGGTCCTTCAGCACCCCGTCGAGGCCCCCGAACACGGAGATCTTGTCGATCTTCTCGGTCACCTTTTCCAGGGTTTCCAGCTCCTTCAGGCGCAGCGCCGTCGGGTTGTCTTCCATCACCTTGGCGGTGTTGAGCAGCGAGCGGGTCGCGGCCGTTTCCTCGCGACGACGGATCACGTTCGCCTGTGCAGCCTTCTCGGCTTCCACCACCTTGGCCAGGATCGCCTTCATGTCGCCCGGCAGGATGATGTCCTTCACGCCGACCGATTCGACTTCCAGCCCGAACCCGGCCACGCGGCGGCGGATGTGCGCGCCGACGACTTCATCCAGGACGTGCTTGTCCTCGAGGATTTCATCGAGCGTGCGGGTTCCCACCGCCGCGCGCAGGCCGAACTGCAGCTCCTTGTACAGGTAGTCCACCGGCTTGGCCTGCTTGCCGAAGGCCTGCATCACGTCTGTGATGCGGTATCCGGCCGTGAGGTTCACGCGCAGCGACACCTTGTCGCGGGTCAGGATTTCCTGTCCCGCCACGTCGAGCACCTGCAGGCGCAGGTCCACGGTCTCGGCCTTGATGTCGCGCGTGAACTTGAAGAACGCGGCAACGCCGGGTGGCACCAGGCGATCCACCTTGCCGTCGACATACAGCACGCCGACGTGGTACTGCGGCACCTGCACGGCGAACACGCCGTCGATCCCGCCGGCCTTGGCACGCCCGGCGAACAGCTCGCGCGCCAGCGGAGCCGGTACGGCGAAGTCCTCGGCGATATCGCGCACCTCGACCTTCACGTCGACGAAGCCCTTGAAGTACAGGCGACGCGCGTTCGGCGGCAGCAGCTCGACCAGCACGCCGTTGTCGTAGCGCAGCCCGACCTCGGTCGCGGTGAGCTCGACGACCTGGAACTCGCGTGCCACCAGCGCCGGCTCGGCTTTCTTCAGGTACTCGCCGATGCGGTGGGTGAACTCCGGCTTGTCGAGGCCGAACACCTCGGCCGTGATGCGGCGCAGCGGGTCGAAGAACTTGTGCTCCCCGGCAGCGAGCACGCCCACGAAGTCGCCGCGCTTGAACAGCAGCGCGCGTTCATCCTTCTTCACGAAAATCTTCTTGTAGAACATGGTGCTTCCTCTTCTTCTTGTTGGCCTGCGGAACTGCGTGGTCCACGGCGCCCCCGCAAGCCGGGGCGTCGCGTCTTGCGCGCGGCTGGCGCGCGAATTGGGTGGGTCCGTCCCCAGGACATCGGCGGGCCCCGGCGTGGCGGAAGCGGGATGGCGCTTGCGCGTTGGGTCGTTGCGGACCGCGCGTCGGCTGCCCACGCATCCCGCGCGTTCCCTCGGCGGAAGTCGCCTCGCGCAACCGCGCCGGCGGGGGCGCTGGCACGAAGCCTGTTGCGAACGGCCGATGCAGCTGGCCATTCACCGGGACGGACCCGGGTACTGCAGTTACGGTGTCTGATCCAAGACATTTCCAGCGGGATTCGAACCCGCGACAAATCGATTACAAGTCGATTGCTCTAACCGCCTGAGCTATGGTTGGCTGTGAACGAAGGACTCGAACCTCCAACCTCGGGCTTATGAGGCCCGCGCTCTACCCTTGAGCTAGTTCACATCGGTATTCACTGCTTCCGGCACCGCGGCATACGCCGTTCCGATTCCCAGGACCGGCGCACCAGGGAGGACTCAAGAGCCTCGCCCGCTGTCGATGCGTTCTGCAACGAATTGGTTCTGATCCACGATTTCGCGTGAATCGAATGCTTGATGGATGTGGCAATCCAAATGAACTGCGATTGGCTCCCTCGCCCCCAACAGCGGGAAAGCGAGTGAGATTGGTTGGCCGAGTCGGTTTCGAACCGACGCGCTTTGGATTAAGAATCCACTGCTCTGCCGTCTGAGCTATCGGCCATTCGTTTGTTCGGGTGATCTACCGGAATCAAACCGGTGCTCTCGCGGTCACATCGCGATGTGCTGTCACTACACCAAGACCTCCATGCGATTTCTGACAGCGGCGGACGCCATGGGGCGCCCGCCGCCCATCATCGAACCTCGTCATTGCTCTCTCACCAATGACGGGGCGGCAACCCGAATTCTTCGTGATGCGAGTCGCGCACAACCCGCGAAGTTGCCGTTTTGCTGCAACGCGTGCTTCTTACTTCTGCACCCACTGGGTGCGGTGAACAACAGACATGGATCACCTCCTTTCAACAACACTCTGGGTTGGTCGCCGCTGTCGGAATCGTCCCAAGGGGATACCGGCTAAGACCATGAACCAACAACCTGCCGGTTATCGACCGGCTGCACTTCCATTGAGCCAAGCGGCACCTTCTTGCTGAATTGGCTGTCCAGGCAGGCTTCGAACCCGCATCCCTCGCCGTAACAGGGCGCCGCTCTACCAATTGGAGCTACTGGACATTCGTTGGCAGGGGCGCCTGGGCTCGAACCAGGACACCTCGCTTCAAAGGCGAGTGCTCTCCCATTGAGCTACGCCCCAACTGGCGTTCGGCGAGCCGGAGTCTCGCCGGTTCACAAGGCGGAGAAGTCCGCAGGGACTTCTCCGAAACCCCTTGCTCACTCCCCTGTTTCGATCAGGGCTCTCCGGTTCTTCAGTCCACGGCGGCACGGAGGCCGCCGGTTCACGAGGCGAAGAAGCCCGCAGGGGCTTCTTCGAAATCCCTCGTTCACCCAGCGCTGTCACCAGACCAGCTGGAAAGGCTTTGCAACGTGGCAGCGCAGATGGGATTCGAACCCACGACTCTCCGCTAGACAGGCGGATACTCTTGCCCCTGAGTTACTGCGCCACAATTGAATCAACGCTCGCCGTCGACTCGGCGAAAGACCGGTGTGAGGTCCGGTCTGGCATCCCGCGTTGAACTGGCACCCCCGGAAGGACTCTTCCACCTCGCGCCCTGCAAGGCGCTCGGATTCGGCAGGCACAAAACAGTCCGCAGGGACTGTCTTGTGTCCACCCTCATCCTTCAACTTCGTGATTCGTAATCACGCACTCTGATCCATTGAGTTACGGGGATATTCTGGCGTTCACGGTGCGGGCAACGAGCCCGCACCCAACGCACTATCGCGATTGAATCTTTGCGACAGCATTTACTGGTCTCGCCTGCTGGATTCGAACCAGCGTGGTCCCGGTCCCAAACCGGGCGCGTTGCCGCTACGCTAAAGCGAGAGGATTCTTGGTGGAGATGGCGGGACTCGAACCCGCATGTTCCTGCTTGCAAGGCAGGTGCCCGTCCCGTTGGACCACACCCCCAAGTTGTTTGGCATTCCCGGCCGGGTTCGAACCGGCGTTACCTCCTTGAAAGAGAGGAGTCCTGACCGCCTAGACGACGGGAACACTGTTTGCCACATCCAAATTGTCAAAGAACATTCGCTTGAATCCGGTCGCCATGCCGGAGCGATGAAACTGGTACCCCACCCCGGACTCGAACCGGGAAAAACTGGTTTCTGAGACCAGCGCGTCTGCCGGATTCCGCCAGCGGGGCATGGTGGACGGTGATGGATTCGAACCACCGGTGTCCTCGCGGATCCCGCTTTACAGGCGGGCGCCTTCAACCACTCGGCCAACCGTCCTTAGGAAAACGCGCGCTCGCGCTGCACCTGACGTGCGGTTTCCACAACTCGCGCAAGCCGGTTCGACAGCGGGGCCGGGAGGTTTTCCCAACGCGTCGGGTCGTAGCGGAATCCGCGTTCCTTCTTCCAGATCAGGCCTACGCTTTTTGCGGCGGTGATCCGGCTTTCGAGCCGCTTCAAAAGCGGCGATTGATTCGACGTCATGTTGGTTCCTGTGGTCCAAAAAACAAAAAGCCCGGATGTCTTTCGAGCATCCGGGCTTTGGGATTGAGTCCCTGGGTCGATGACTAGGTCATCCACCTCCCGGATGGTTGCTGCAGATCGCCATAACCCACGAGCGCATCACGCGTGCTGGACCGCTCATGGGCCAACGCAAACGCCGGCGACATCGCCATGGCGGCGCAGGAGCCCTGGCACTGGACATTGGTCCAGGGCATGGCAAAGGTCGTCATGGGTCGGGTGCTGCGTTTCACGTTGGTCTTTCCTGCGTTCGCTGGGTTGAGTTTCGGTACTTCGGTTTTGCTCGCGTGGCTTCGGGCCACGCTGTCATGGCTCTTTACGTCGAGTGGGCGCCACTGTATCGAGTCCATTCGGCAATGTCAATCGTTTTATGAAATATTTTTGTGTATTACATGTTTTCTTTTCATTTTAAGGCTGTCATGAGAGAATGTCGCCATCGATTTTGTGAGGATCGATTCATGTCCAAGACCTTGTCCAACCGCACCAAGTCCGGTGCCTCGCCACGCTCGCGCCGCTCGGCGCCTGCGCCCATCCGTCAACTCGTGCTGCGCACCCGCGTGGTGATGGCCGACCGCGGCGTGCGCTCGGTGAGCGCCCTGCAACGCCAACTCGCTGCCATCGGCGTGGCAATTTCACTGCCGCAGCTCATCCGCGTCGTCGACGGCACTGCCAAGCACCTCAACAAGGAAGTCATCGAGGGCCTGATGACAGTCTTCGACTGCGGCATCGGCGAACTCTTTGCCGTCACCTGAAAGACGGGTGACGGGCCGGCTACTTGCTTCCGGCCCATCCGCCCATCCCGGGTTCAGAACTCGCGTTCGTCAATCGAGCGTTGCAGCGCCATGTGCTCCGCGCGCCGCAATGCGCCGCGCGATTTCACGTGGACCCCCGCACCGCCCTGCCGGAGCTTCAGTGCCAGCCAGACGTGGTTACGTGGCTTGGAGGCTTTTTGCACCAGGCGGTTGATGATCGGATTGAAAGTTTTCATCGCCAGCTCTCCCACGGCGCGCCATAGGCACGCCGGTTCGGGTGGCGGTCCATGAAGCAGTTCATGGACCGAATTCCCACCCTCACCCCTTGATGCACACGATCTGTTTCAAGGTGTGCACCACCTCGACCAGGTCGGCCTGGTTGGCCATCACGGTGTCGATGTCCTTGTAGGCGCCGGGGATCTCGTCGATCACCCCGCCGTCCTTGCGGCACTCGACCCCGCGGGTCTGGTCTTCCAGGTCCGCGCGGCTGAAGATCCGCTTGGCCTTGGTGCGGCTCATCTTGCGTCCCGCGCCGTGCGAGCACGAACAGAACGACTCCGCGTTGCCCAGCCCGCGCACGATGTAGGACTTCGCCCCCATGCTGCCGGGAATGATGCCCAGCTCACCGGCGCGTGCGCTGATCGCGCCCTTGCGGGTGATGAACAGCTTCTCACCGAAGTGGGTCTCTTGCGCCACGTAGTTGTGGTGGCAGTTGATCGCTTCGCCCTCGGTCTTCCAGGCGTTGATGGAAGGCGACAGCTCGCGCCGCAACACGTCCAGCACCAGACGCATCATTTCGCGCCGGTTCAGCATCGCATAGTCCTGCGCCCAGTCCACCGCCTCGACGTAATCGTCGAACCACTCCGAGCCTTGCGAGAAATACGACAGGTCGGTATCCGGCACGTTGACGTGATGCCGGCGCATGTCCTTTTTCGCAGCCTCGATGAAGTAGCGGCCCATCACGTTGCCGATGCCGCGCGAACCCGAGTGCAGCATCACCCACACGAACCCGTCCTCGTCGAGGCAGAGTTCAATGAAGTGGTTGCCACCCCCCAGGGTTCCCAGCTGGCAGACCCAGGTCTCGTTGAAACGCCGCTGCATCTTCATCAGCGCCGGGTGTTTCCCGACGATGTTGTCCAGACGCTGGTCGAGCGTGCGCGCCGTGCGGTCGTGTTGCGAACCCTTCACCTTGCTGGCCGCGTGCTGCGCAAAGCCCACCGGCACGGCGGCTTCGATGGCCGAGCGAATGCGATGCAGGTTGTCCGGCAGTTCGGCGGCCTTGATCGACAGCCGCACCGCGTTCATCCCGCAGCCGATATCGACCCCCACCGCGGCCGGAATGATGGCCGACCGGGTCGGAATCACCGAACCCACGGTGGCGCCGATGCCGGCGTGCACGTCCGGCATGGCGGCAACGTGGCCGTGCACGATGGGCAGCTGCGACACGTTGACCAGTTGCTGGATCGCTTCCGGCTCGATGTCGCGGGTCCATACCTTGACCGGTACGCGCCCCTTGTTGAATGTCAGTTGAATGCTCATGGTTCCGGATCCTGGAATTGAAAAAGCCCTGGAGAGGACGTCTCGAGGGCTTTTCGCATGACCGGGGGCACCGGTGGCTGAATCGTCCGACGTCGGGATACTGCATGATCCCGCACGCCAGGGACGTGCGGATCAGGGGTGGAGTCGTTGCGTTGGGGTCATGGGAATCCTTGGTGGCGGGCCAGGCGGCCGGTCGGTGATGCGGGAGGCGAATGTAGGCCCGCCAATGTGCGCCGTCAAGCAGATTCCGCGCAAGGCGATGAAAGTGATACCGGCGGGCACCCGACACCCACGCCGCTGACGCACATCAAGGCGGGGGGTGGCAACCGGTTTAACATGGCGGCATCGCTTGCCTGTGGAGGGTGTCGTGAAAATCCTGGTTCCCATCGACGGTTCCGACGCGAGCCTGCGTGCGCTGGCCTTTGTGACCTCCCACGCCGATGCGTTTTCGCCCGACATCCACCTGATCCATGTGCACTTGCCGGTTCCCTCTGCGCGGGCAGCGGCTTGGGTGGGCAAGGAGGTGCTCCATGCCTATTACGAGGAGGAGTCCGACGCAGCGCTCAAGCCGGCGCTGGGGCTGCTGGCCAAGGCCGGCAAGCAGGCCGTGGTGATCAAGGGCATTGGCGACCCCGGCTCCGAGATCGCCAGCAAGGCGGCGGCAGGCTTCGACCTCATCGTCATGGGCAACAAGGGCCGCACCGCATTGGGCAACATGGTCATGGGATCGGTGGCCATGCGCACGCTCGCCGAGTCGACCGTTCCGGTCCTGCTGGTGAAGTAGCCGGGCCTCGCCCCTCGCTCCCGCGCGGCCGGCCAGCCAGCGGTGCGCAGTCGTGACAACGCGCGGCCGGCGGGCCGCCGGCGCACCGTATCGGCGGTGCCCAACAGCAACCGGATGCAGGGGCGTTGCCCAAGCGATGCCGCATGCCGGGCCGGGCGAAACCGCCCACCCCAGCGCGGGGATCGCCGCGCTCCCCGGTCGGGCTCAGTTCGACTTTGCGCCGACGACGTTGCCCAGGCTCTTGTGCTCGTTGTACTGGTTGTAGTCATCGTTGCCCACCGCCTTCACCATGTGCGGCGTCGTGGGCTTGGCCAGGCGGGAACCGGTGGCGTACTCCTTGGCGGTGCGGACGGTCTGGTTGGCCTTGACTGCAGGCTCGTTCGGATCGTCGAGCGTGGCACATCCGGCCATGCCGGCCAAGGTCATCGAAATTGCGATTGCACCGAGTTTGTTCATGATGGTCTCCAGATCGTTTGATTGGCTTTGGAATGTCCCTGGTCTTTGCCTGCCCCTGTGCGGATTGTAGGAGATTTATTGCGACAGGGCGATGGACTGCGCCGGTCCATGCGCTGGTTTCTGCACTTCATCGGTTGCGGCTTGGCTTGCCGGAACGGTGGGCCTATCTTGGGCACCAACCAAAGACTGCATTGGAAGGACAAGCAATGAGCCCCGCAAGAAATCGGAAACCGATCCTCAAGTTAGTGCTTGCACTCGTCACGAGTATTGCAGCACATGGCATCGCATGGTCTGGCGATTTCAGTGCCAGCATCAACATTTCGGATCGGGCGCAAGCCGGCGAAACCGGGATCCGCGCCTATCCGGGTTCGGTGCAGGTGCCCGGAAAAGGCGACGACCCGGACGGTGCGCATGTGCAGTTCGCTTTTGGGGGATTTGGCCTCAAGGTGGTGGCCGTCAAGCTGAAGTCCGAAGACGACAAGGACAAGGTGGCGGCGTTCTACCGCAGCGAGTTGTCGCGCTTCGGCACCGTGCTGGACTGTTCCCAGGCCGGCACCGGCGAACGCAGCCGGCGGGACAAGAAATCACGCGAAATCACCTGCGAGGGCGAACGCGCAAAGCGCAACGGATTCCTGTTCAAGGCCGGCATGAAGAACAACCAGCGTGTGGTGTCGATCGAATCCTCCGGCGACGGATCGACCATTTCCCTGGTCCACGTCGAGGTGCGCGGCATCGATTGACCCCACCGGCGCCGGGGCCCCATGCCGCGGCAATGCCGGTCGCGCCGCGCCAGCGCGTTTGACCCCGCAAATCGGGGGTTTTGTCTTTCACGCGTGGCAAGGTGCGGGCAACCGGCGCAAAATTCGCGCATTCGCTCGCCGAGGGCTGCAAGCCGCAGCGCCGACCCCCGACTCTTACAAGACTTCCAATGATGGACATTGCCATGAACCGCCGTATCCTCCTCCCTCTCTTCCTCTGTGCCGCGCTGGCCGCCTGCGGCAGGGCGCCGGGCGGCGATGCCGCCAAGGGCAGCGCCCCCAAGGACGCCAAGGGCGCGCCGGCCGCCGCCGCCGCCGCGACCCCGATCCAGGTCTCCCCCGAGGACCTGCATACGGTGCGCAGTTCGGCCCTGGCTTCCGGGCCCACCATCACCGGCTCGGTGCAGCCCGAGCGGCGCGCTGACCTGCGCGCGGAGATTTCGTCCATCGTCATGCAGGTGGCGCGCGAGAACGGCGACTTCGTCAAGCGCGGCGACCTCCTGGTTCGCCTCGACGACTCCGCGATCCGTGAAAGCCTGGCCTCGGCCGAGGCCGGCATCCGCGCCGCCACGCAAGCGTTTGACCAGGCGGCCCGGCAGCTGGAGCGCACCACCACCCTGCGCAATTCGGGCATGGTGTCGGCCGCCGCGCTCGACGACGCCGAAACGCGCCGCAACAATGCGCAAAGCGACCTCGAGGGGGCCCGCACCCGCGCGGCACAGGCGCGCCAGCAACTGACCCGCACCGAGGTGCGCGCGCCGTTCGACGGGCTGGTCACCGACCGCAAGGTCTCGGCGGGTGACACTGCGCAAATCGGCAAGGAATTGGTGAAGGTCATCGATCCGGCCAGCATGCGGCTCGAGGGCCTGGTGTCGGCCGACCACGTCGGACTGATCAAGGCGGGACAAGTGGTGCGCTTCCGCGTCAATGGCTACGGCGACCAGGAATTTGAGGGCCGCGTGCGGCGCGTGAACCCGTCCGCCAACCCCACCACGCGCCAGGTGGAAGTGCTGGTCGACTTTGCCGACCGCAGGCAACCGAAGCTGGCCGGGCTGTACGCCGAGGGCCGCATCGAGACCGACAGCGCTGATGCGCTCACCGTCCCGGCGTCCGCCCTGGTGCGCGACACGCCTTCGGCCGACAAGGCCGAGGTCTGGCACGTCGCCGACGGCGCGCTGAAGCGTACGCCGGTGCAGCTGGGCGAACGCGACACGCGCTCGGGCGATTTCGCGATCAAGTCCGGCCTCAAGAGCGGCGACAAGGTGCTGCGCTATCCGTCCGCCGCGCTCAAGGACGGCCAGAAGGTCGAAACCGCCGCGGCGGCCAAGCCCGCGCCCGTCGCATCCACCGGTGCGCCGGCCGTCAAGTAGGCGCCGCGCGATCAAAGGGAGGTCCCCCATGTTCTTGTCCGATTTCAGCATCCGCCGCCCGGTCGCCACGGTCGTCATCATCATCATGTTGATGGCGCTGGGCCTGCTGGCCCTGTCCAAGCTGCGCGTCAACCAGATTCCCGATGTCGACATGCCGGTGATGGTGGTCGCGATCCCGTACCCGGGCGCCTCGCCCGACACCGTCGAGCGCGAGATCGTCAACCGCATCGAGAAATCGCTGCAGAGCATCTCGCAGGTCTACCAGCTGCGCGCGACCGCCAGCGAATCGAATGCGCAGTTCGTGATCATCTTCAATTTCAAGAAGAACATGGCGGAGGCCTCGGAGGAGATCCGCAACGCCATCGCCTCGGTGCGCCACAAGCTGCCGGTGGAAATGCGCGAGCCGATCCTGCAGCGCATCGACCCCTCCGCGCAGCCGATCATGCAGATTGCGCTGTCGTCCTCGTCGCAGTCGCATGCGGAGATCTCGCGCCTGGCCGAGGACACCATCGCCGACAAGTTCCGCGCCATCGACGGCGTGGCGACGGTCAATGTCGGCGGCGCCCTCAAGCGCGAACTTTCCGTGCTCCTGCGCACCGAGAAGCTGCGCGAGTTCAATGTCTCGGTGCCCGAGGTGGTGGCGGCCTTGCGCGCGCAGAACACCACCGCGCCGGTCGGCCGCATCAAGGGCCCGCTCGACGAGCAAAGCATCCGCCTGGTGGGCCGCATCGAGTCGCCCGCCGAATTCGAGCAGATCGTGCTCAAGCGGCGCGGCAACGAGATCGTGCGCCTTGGGCAAGTGGCCACCGTCAAGGACGGCTTTGCCGAACTGGGCAGCTTCAGCCTGCGCAACGGCCACCCCAACGTCGGCCTGTCGATCACGCGCTCGCGCGATGCGTCCACGGTGAGCGTGGCCGACAAGATCCGCGCCGAGGTCAAGGCGATCAACAAGACGCTGCCGGCCGGCACCCGGATGGAAGTCACGCGCGACGGCGGCGAGGACGCGCAAAGCAGCCTCAAGAACGTCATCGAGGCGCTGATCTTCGGCGCCATGCTGACCATCTTCGTGGTCTACGTGTTCCTCAACTCCTGGCGCTCGACCCTCATCACCGCGCTGTCGCTGCCGACCTCGGTGATCGCCGCGTTCATCGCCGTGTGGGCGTGTGGCTTCACCCTGAACTTCATGACCCTGCTGGGCCTGTCGCTGGCCATCGGCGTGCTGATCGACGACGCCATCGTGGTGCGCGAGAACATCGTGCGCCACATGGAAGCCGGCGAGGACCGCATGACCGCGGCCAAGAACGGCACGGCCGAGATCGGGCTCGCCGTGGCGGCCACCACGTTTTCGATCGTCTCGGTGTTCCTGCCGGTGGCGTTCATGGGCGGCGGCGCCGGCGAGTGGTTCCGGCCCTTTGCCCTGACCGTGGCGGTGTCGGTGCTGGTGAGCCTTTATATCTCCTTCACGCTCGATCCGATGTTGTCCGCATACTGGGGCGACCCGGTGGGCTACCAGCACCAGGCCAAGAAGGGCGTGCGGCTGTGGCTGTCGCGCTTCAACGACTGGTTCGATCACCAGGCCAACCGTTACGGCAACGTCATTGCCTGGGCGCTGCACCACCGAAAGTGGATGACCGCCATCGCCGTGGTGACCTTTGTCGGCGCCATTGTCCTGCAGGCGACGGTGGGCGGTTCGAGCTTCCTGCCGGCCAGCGACGTGGGCACCATCGCGGTGGACATCCGCACGCCGTCGTCCTCGAGCCTCGAATACACGCGCCTGAAGGTGGAAAAGGCGGCCGAGTTCGCGCGCGCCATCCCCGAGACCCAGGCCACCAACAGCTCCGTCAACCCCGGGGGCGGGCGCATCTACGTGGACATCGGCAAGAGCACGCAGCGCAAGCGCAGCGCGGCCCAGATCGCCAAGGAGCTGCGCGAATCGCTGACCCAGCTGGTCGGCGCCGAGTATGTCGTGCTCGACGACATCAACAACGGTGTGCGCAAGCCGGTGCAGATCCTGTTCTCCGGCCCGGATGCACGGAGGCTCAACGCCATCGCCGCCGACTTCATGGAAAAGCTCAAGAAGGTCCCGGGTGCGGTGGACGTGGGCCTGTCCGAGCAGGAGCCGAAGGATGAGCTGAAGATCGAACTCAATCGCGGCCTCGCCAATGCGATGGGCATCTCGGTGGGCGATGCGGCGCAGACCCTGCGCGTGGCCTTTGCCGGGGTTGAAGTCGGCGACTGGGTCGACCCGACCGGCGAAACGCGCGACGTCGCCGTGCGCCTGCACCCGGACGACCGCGTCAACGCCGGCAACATCGAGCGCCTGCCGATCTCGGTCACCGGCACCACCATGTCGGTGCCGCTGGAGCAGATCGCCGACATTTCGATGGGCAAGGGACCGGCGCAGATCCAGCATCAGGATGGCAAGCGCATGATCGCGGTGTCGGCCAACGCACAGGGCCGCTCGGCCGGCGAGGTCACGTCCGAGGCGCTCAAGATCGCCAAGGCGATCCAGTTCCCGCCCGGCTACGGCCTGGAGCTGGGTGGCGCCGCGCGCGACCAGAAGGAACTGTTCACCGAGATGCTGATCGCCCTGGTGATGGGCATCGGCCTCATGTACCTCACGCTGGTGATCCAGTTCGGCTCCTTCACGGCGCCGATCGCGATCATGCTGTCGCTGCCGCTGTCGCTGATCGGCGTGGTGCTGGCGTTGCTGATGACAAAGGGCACCTTGAACCTCATGAGCTTCATCGGCGTCATCATGCTCATGGGCCTGGTGGCGAAGAACGCCATCCTGCTGCTCGATTGCGCGCGCAAGGAAGAGGCGCAGGGTGTCGACCGCGAGGAAGCCCTGATGCACGCCGGCCGCGTGCGCCTGCGGCCGATCCTGATGACGACCTTCGCGCTGATCGCCGGCATGCTGCCGGTGGCCATCGGCATGGGCGAAGGCGGCGAGTTCTACCGGCCAATGGCGGTGGCGATCATCGGCGGCACGATCACCTCGACGCTGCTCACATTGTTGGTGGTGCCGACGTTTTATGACTCGATCGAGATTGCCAAGGATCGTGCGCTGGCGAAATTCCATGCACGCGAAGCGCGCATGAACCCGTTCTTCGCCTTCGTGATGACATTCACCGAGGCCGTTCTCGCCGCACTGGGCCTGCGCGCCATTTGGCGCACGATGGCCAGGATCGTCGGCCGCCTGCGCGGCCGCGGCGGTGGTGGCGGATTGCCCCAGCCGCAGTCCGGCGATTGACGGCGCGGACGTCGATGGCGGCCGGCAGCAACCGGCCGCCGGGTTGGCTTACTTCGGTTTGACGAACCTGAGCGTCATGCGGTCGGATTCGCCGATTGCCTGGTACTTGGCCTTGTCGGTCTCGCCCAGGGTCAGCACCGGCGGGAGCGTCCACACCCCCTTGGGGTAATCCTTGGTGTCCCGGGCGTTGGCGTTGACCTCGCTCTTGCCGTCGAGCTTGAAGCCGGCCGCGGTGGCCTGCTCGATCACGTACTGCTCGGTGACATAGCCGGATTCGATCCACTGCTGGCGCGTGGTGTCGGGCTTGGCGCGGTGCTCGACCACGCCCAGTACGCCGCCGGGTTTCAATGCATCGTAAAACGCCTTGAAATACTTCGGCGTCAGGTCGTCCTTGAGCCAGTTGTGCACGTTGCGGAACGTGAGCACCGCGTCGGCGCCGCCCTCGGGGCGGATGTCGAGCTTGTCGGGCACGCCGATCAGCGCGATCGCGCCCTTGTCATAGAGCTCCGGGTGCTTGGCCAGCTTGTCCTTGAAATTCTGCAGCCCGCGCGTGGCGGTGGCCGGGAACAGGGCAATGTAGCGGCCCTTGTCGCGCAGGTAGGGGGAGAGCACCTCGGTGTACCAGCCGCCGCCGGGCCACACCTCGATGACCGTCGAATCCGGCTTCACGCCGAAGAAGGCCAGCGTCGGCTTCGGATTGCGGAATGGGTCGCGTGCCTTGTTGGCCTCCGAGCGGTGCGCCCCCGCGAGAACCTTGTCGAGCTGGGCATCGGCCAGCGCCACGCCGGGCGCAAAGCTCAGGGTGATCGCGGCGCACAACGCGGCCAGCGGACGGCGGACAAATGCATTCATGGGCGTTCCTGTGGAGGTGGACTGGGGGGTTGTCGATGGCGCGCCGGCAGATGGACCGCGCGGCGTGGCGGCGTATTCTGGCATGCGTGCCGCCACGCGTCGTGCCGGATCGTGACCGTTGCGGGAACGGCGCTTCTACGGCGATGGCCGAGGCGTGCGTCAACCGGGTTTCGGCAATCCACAGGTCAAACCCAATATCTGGCGCGGCCTCCGAGCCATTTTGGCGCCAGACGCCGCACCCGTGCTTGACTTTGTTGCCTGATCGCTGGTTCAGGCACCCACTGCGCGTGCAACGCCTGCCGCGCACGGTAGATTCGCGATTGGATCCCGTCCATGCCCGCCTCCCCGCTCACCCCCGTCTTCGTCCTGACCGGCTTCCTCGGCAGCGGCAAGACCACGCTGCTCAACCGGCTGCTGCGCGATCCGGCGTGGGCGCACACCGCCGTGCTGGTCAACGAGATCGGCGCGATCCCGCTCGATCACCTGCTGGTGCGCCCCTCCTCCGAGCGCATCGCGGTGTTGTCCAACGGGTGCCTGTGCTGTTCGGTCGCCGGCGACATGGTCAAGGCCTTACGTGAACTGTATTTCCAGCGTTCGACGGGCGCGGTACCTTCCTTTGAGCGTGTCGTGATCGAGACCTCGGGCCTGGCCGACCCGGCGCCGATCCTGCATACGCTGGTCGACTTGCCGCTCGCCGCGGCACGCTATGCGCTGGCCGGCATCCTCACCACCGCGGATGCCGCGCATGGGGCGTCCACGCTCGATACCCACCGCGAATCGGTCAAGCAGGTGGCGGTGGCCGACCGGCTCATCCTGACCAAGGCCGATCGCGCGACTCGCGGGCAGGTGGAGGCGCTGAAGGCACGCCTCGCGCAGCTCAACCCGGCGGCGGCCGTTTCCGATGCATCCGGGCCACCGTCGGAGTTGCTGGAGGCCAGCCTGGCCACCGCCGGCGCATCGCGCTGGCTGGCCTTTGACCGCGTGAGCGCAGCGGTGCGCGCGGCGCCGGGCCTGTTCACCGGCGGCGGCGTGCACGATGCGCGCGTCCGTACGCGAGCGTTGCAGTTCACGGGGAACCTGGATCGAGCGGCTTTCGAGGACGCGCTCGCCTCGCTTGCCGAAGTCGCAGCCCAGCGCCTGTTGCGCCTGAAAGGCCTGGTCGCCTTCGCCGGCGATGCGCAACCCCACGCGGTCCACGCCGTGCAGCACAGCATCTATCCGTTGTTCCGGCTGCCGGCGTGGCCGAACGAAGACCGCCGCAGCCGGCTGGTGGTCATCACCCGCGACTTGGACGACAATAGCGTGCTGGAACTCTTGGGCCCCGGCTGGTCGGTGGCTTGAATTCCCGCAGTCCGGCCCGATTGTCACGGGTCATTCCCGATTTCCCTCCGCCATGGCCGCTCCTGCACCGATCCCCACCACCATCCTCACCGGCTTCCTGGGCGCCGGCAAGACCACGCTGCTCAACCGCATCCTCACCGAGCGCCACGGCGAAAAGATCGCCGTGATCGAGAACGAGTTCGGCGAGGCCGGCATCGACAACGAGATCCTGGTGCAGAACAAGGAGGAGCAGATCGTCGAGATGAACAACGGATGCATTTGCTGCACGGTGCGCGGCGACCTGGTGAAGATCCTCGGCGACCTGGCGAAGAAGCGCGCGCACGGCAAGTTGAAGTTCGACCGCGTCATCATCGAGACCACCGGCATGGCCGACCCGGGCCCGGTGGCGCAGACGTTTTTCATGGACGACGAGATCCACGACGCCTACCTGCTCGACGCCGTGGTGACGGTGGTCGATGCCAAGCACGCCATGCAGCAGCTGACCGACAACAACACGGCCCGCGAGCAGATCGGCTTTGCCGACCGCATCCTGATTTCGAAGTCCGACCTGGTGGCGCAGGAGGAAACCGAGGCGCTGATTGCGCGGCTGAAGAACATGAACCCGCGCGCCAGCTACAAGAAGGTGCACTTCGGCGAAACCGACATCAAGGACATCCTCGACGTGCGCGGCTTCAACCTGAACGCCACGCTGGAGATCGATCCCGACTTCCTCACCGATTCGCACCACCACCACGATGACGACATTTCCTCCTTCGTGTTCACCTCCGAGCGCGCGCTGGACATGGCCAAGATCGAGGCCTTCCTGTCGCTCTTGATCCAGACCTACGGCAACGACATGCTGCGCTACAAGGGCGTACTCAACATCGACGGCCAGAAGAACCGCATGATCTTCCAGGGCGTGCACATGACCATGGGCGGCAGCCCCGGCAAGCCCTGGGCGCCGGGGGAAAAGCGCGAATCGAAGATGGTGTTCATCGGCCGCAACCTGCCCAAGAAAGTGTTCATCGAAGGCCTGGCCTACTGCGTGGCGGACACGAAGGACGCCACGATCGACGTCCGGTAAATGCCGCTGCTTGCGGCCTCGCGGATCGGCGCGCGCCACGATGCGCAGGATTGGGTGTTCCCGCCGCTGGACCTCGTGGTCGAGCCCGGCCAGAACACCCTGATCCTCGGGCCTTCGGGCTCCGGCAAGACCACGCTCCTGAACCTGCTGGCCGGCCTTGCTTTGCCGGCGCAGGGCGAGGTCCGCTTCCGCGACCAGTCCCTCGCCGCGCTCGATGAAAGTGCACGCGACCGGCTGCGCGGCCGGCACATGGGTTTCGTTCTGCAGCGCCTGCACCTGATCGCGTCCTTGAACGTGGTCGACAACATCCTGCTCGCACAGCGCCTGGCGGGGAGCGCGCCGGACCCGGCGCGCGCACGCGCCCTGCTGGCGCGGCTGGGGCTGGGTGTGCACGCCGAGCGCATGCCGGCGCAGCTTTCGCAAGGCGAAGCACAGCGCGTGGCGCTGGCGCGCGCCCTGGTGCACCGCCCGTCCCTGATCCTGGCCGACGAACCGACCTCCGCGCTCGACGACGCCAATTGCGCCGCCGTGATCTCGCTCTTGCTCGAGCAGGCCGCGGCCGAGGGCGCCACGCTGGTGGCCGCCACGCACGACGCGCGCATCAAGGCGCACTTCAGCCAGGTGCTGTCACTGCCGGGGCGCGCATGAGCCTCCTTCACGATGCCGCCACCGGGTGGCTGCTGGCCACGGCATCGCTGCGCGCCCGCCTGGCCGCCACCCTGCTCACGGTCGCCCTGCTGGCCGTCGGCGTGGCCCTCATCATCGCCCTGCTGCTGGTCAGCCGCCAGCTGGAGGCGAAAAGCGAACGCGACAACGCCGGCATCGACCTGGTGGTCGGCGCCAAGGGCAGTCCGCTGCAGCTGATCCTCTCATCCGTCTACCATGTGGACATCCCCACCGGCAACATTCCCCAGGCGGACGCCACGCGCGTCGCGGCCCTGCCGATGGTGCGCCGCGCGGTGCCGCTGGCGCTGGGCGACAGTTACCGGCGCTTTCGCATCGTCGGCACCGACACCGGGTTCGATGCGTTGTACGGCCTGCGCGTGGCCGCCGGCACGCGCGCGCAGCGGCCCATGGAGGCCATGCTTGGCGCGGAGGTTGCACGCACCACGGGGATGGCGCCGGGTGCGCGGTTCGCCGGCAACCACGGGCTTTCCGACAGCGCGGCCGGGCACACGGAAGAGTCGTTCATCGTCACCGGCGTGTTCGCGCCCACCGGTTCGGTGGCGGACCGCCTGATCGTGACGCCGCTCGATAGCGTGTGGCACCTGCATCCGTCCAAGGTCCCGCCTGCCGGACGTGAACCGCACGCCCACGGGGATGCAAATCACGACGACGCGGACCAGGACGCTGCGCAGCGCAAGATCACCGCGCTGCTGATCCAGTACGCGAGCCCCCTGGCCGCGGCGCGCCTGCCGCGCGAGATCAATGCCGGCAGCGCGCTGCAGGCCGCCTCCCCGGCCGCGGAGATGACGCGCCTGTTCGGGTTCCTGGGCATCGGCATCGACACCCTGCGCGCGCTGGCCGCGCTGATCGTGGTCCTCGCATCGCTGGGCGTGTTCTCCGCGCTCAGCGCCGCGATGGCGGAACGGCGCGGCGACCTGCAGTTGTTGCGCGTGCTCGGCGCACCGCGCGGCGTGGTCTGCGTCAGCGTCCTCGCGCAGGGCGCGGTCATCGGACTGGCGGGCGTTATACTCGGCCTGCTGTCGGGTCACCTGGCGGTCGAGGCGCTCGGTGCCGGGCTGGCCCGCCCGCAAGGCATCGGCCTCGGCGGCTGGACCTGGGCTGCGGACGAGGCGTGGGTGGTGCTGGTGGCGTTGGCCATGGCGCTGGGCGCATCGCTGATGCCGGCGTGGCGCGCGTATCGCACCAACCTGTCCGCCGGGCTGGCGGAACTCTGAGGCATGACGATGACGGTCTTTTCACGTGCAATGGCAATGCTGGCGCTTTTCGCGACCGGCCTCGCTCTTGCGCAGTCGGGCGCAGGCACGCCCTCTCCGGCGCCCGCGGCCAAGGTCTCCGACGAGCAGCTGCTGAGCTACCTGCCCAAGGACGGCGCACCGGCGGGGACCATTCCGTGGCTGACCCTGCGCCAGGTCAAGCTGGTGGAGGAGAAGAAGGACGGCAAGACGCTCCTCAAGCCCGAGTTCGCCAAGGCCGTGAAGGACCTGGACAACAAGACGGTGCGCCTGTACGGCTTCGTGCTGCCGCTGTCGACCACGACCAAGCAAAAGCACTTCCTGCTCTCGCCGCTGCCCACGCACTGCCCGTTCTGCGTCTCGCAAGGGCCGGATTCCCTGATCGAAGTGATGGCGAAGATTCCCGTGGAATTCAACCAGTGGGACCCGGTGGTGGTCTCCGGCAAGCTCGAACTGGTGCAGGACTCCTCGCTGTTCTACCGCCTGCTCGACGCCGAGCCGGTGAAGCCCTGATGGCGACCGCGCCCTCGAAGCCCTCGATGCGGCCGGCTCCCGCGGCGCCGGCGGCCGCCGGTGCCGCGAAGCCGGCGATGACCGCCTCGGGCACCTTCACGGCCGACCAGCTGTCGCCCGATTCCACCGCCTTCCCGCCGTTGTATGAGGCGGCCATCCTCTACTCGGCCGATTGCTACGATGCGGCCGAACTGGTACTCAAGGAAAACCTGCGCACCAAGGAAGGCAAGGACAGCCTGCGCGTCTGGCTGATGCTGTTCGATCTCTACCAGCTGACCAACAACCGCAAGGAGTTCGACGCGCTGTCGATGCTGTTCACGGTCAAGTTCGAGCGCTCGCCACCGGTGTGGACCTCCGCCTCCGAGTCGGCCGACCCGCGCCGCAAGGAAAAGCGCGAGCGCAAGGATTTCTTTCCGATCAGCCCGTCCGCGGACGGCGGACTGTTGTCCGAGATCGACAAGTTCGAGGCCTTTGCCAAGGAGATGGGCAGCTGCCGCATCGGCTTCGAAAAGATCCTGTCGATCCACAACGAGGAGGCCGAGCTGCTGTCGCTGGTGTTCAACCGGCTGCGGCGCATGAAGCTGCCGATGTGGTTCAACGGCTTTGCCGATTTCACCGCCCTGCTCAAGAAGTCGATCAACGACCTTTCGGGCCAACCGGTGTCCTCCTCGCAGGGCTATTGGTCCTTGCTGTTCGAGCTCTACATCCTCGATCGCCGGCACGAGGAATACGACGAACTGGGACTCGAGTACGCGGTCGCATTCGAAATGTCGCCGCCGCCCTGGGAGGACGTGGTCCGGCCCGGGGGTGCGCCGGAGGACAAGCAAGCGTCCGTCCACGCCGGCGAAAATGGTTCGGGGGATGCGGGGCTGCCGCTGAAGGGCGTGTTCTCGGCCAATAGCAAGGACATGGTGCAGCAGCTCGCCACCTATGCGGCCAGCAAGCCGCAGGAGGTGCTGGTCGACATGAGCGGCCTGCTGCGCATCGATTTTTCGGCCACCTCGCAGTTCTTCGAGGCGGTGCGCGCCATCCATTTGGCGCAAAAGCGCGTGATCCTGTCGAACCTCAACGAACTGGTGGCCGCGCAGCTGGAAGTGTTCGGCATGACCAAGCACGCGATCCTGATGCGCAAGAAGGCCGCGTGACCTCCGCGTCGCTTGAATTCCCGCGGTCGCGCCCCACGTTCCGGCAATGAGCCTCGAACCATTCCATGGCACCACCATCCTCTCCGTGCGGCGCGGCAGCGCGGTCGCCATGGGCGGGGACGGCCAGGTCACGCTCGGCAACATCGTGGTCAAGGCCTCGGCACGCAAGGTCCGGCGCCTGTACAAGGACCAGGTGCTGGCCGGTTTTGCCGGTGCGACGGCCGATGCATTTACGCTGTTCGAGCGCTTCGAGGCCAAGCTCGACAAGCACCAGGGCCACCTGATGCGCTCGGCCATCGAACTGGCCAAGGACTGGCGCACCGACCGCATCCTGCGCCGCCTCGAAGCCATGCTCACGGTGGCCGACCGGGTGAGCTCGCTGGTCATCACCGGCAACGGCGACGTGCTCGAGCCCGAGCACGGGTTGCTCGCCATCGGTTCCGGCGGCGCCTACGCCCAGGCCGCCGCGCTGGCCCTGCTGCACCACACCGAGATGTCCCCGGAGGACATCGTCAAGAAATCACTGTCGATCGCCGGCGACCTGTGCATCTACACGAACCAGAATCACACCATTGAAGTGCTGTGAGGACGGGTCTGGGGACTGGGGGCTGGGGGCTCGGGTTTTGGTGAATCATCAACGGTCCTCGCTTCATTCGATTGATTGCCCAAACCCCTTGCTCCACGGACCTTTCAAGCCAAATATCCCCCAGAAACCGCGCCAGTCCTAGAGTTTTCACCGGCTCTCCCCAGCCCCCAGCCCCCAATCCCCAGCCCCAAAAATGATGACCCCCAAGGAAATCGTCTCCGAGCTCGACAAGCACATCGTCGGGCAGGCGGCGGCCAAGAAGGCGGTGGCGATTGCGCTGCGCAACCGCTGGCGGCGCGCGCAGGTCGCCGAGCCGTTGCGCAACGAGATCACGCCGAAGAACATCCTCATGATCGGCCCGACCGGTGTGGGCAAGACCGAGATCGCACGCCGTTTGGCGAAGCTTGCCCATGCACCGTTCCTGAAGGTGGAGGCCACCAAGTTCACCGAGGTCGGCTACGTCGGGCGCGATGTTGATTCGATCATCCGCGACCTGGTGGACCTGGCGATCAAGCAGGCGCGCGAGCAGGAGGCGCAGAAGGTGCGCCACATGGCTGCCGACCATGCCGAGGAGCGCCTGCTCGACGTGTTGTTGCCGCAGGCGCGCAATTTTGATTTCTATGGCAAGGGCGAACAAACAACGGACGACAGCGCCACGCGCCAGAAATTCAGGAAGATGCTGCGCGAGGGCAAGCTCGACGATCGCGAAGTCGAGATCGAGGTCTCTGCGCTGCCGTCGAGCATGGAGATCTTCGGGCCGCCCGGCATGGAGGAACTGACCCAGCAGATCCAGGGCATGTTCCAGAACATGGGCAGCGGCCGCAAGAAGGCGCGCAAGCTCACGGTCAAGGAGGCCATGAAACTGATCACCGACGAAGAGGCGCTCAAGCTGGTCAACGACGAGGAGACCAAGGATCGCGCCATCGCCAACGTGGAGCAGAACGGCATCGTGTTCATCGACGAGATCGACAAGATCGCCAGCCGCTCGGAAACGCACGGCGCGGACGTGTCGCGCGCCGGCGTGCAGCGCGACCTGCTGCCGCTGGTCGAGGGCACGACGATTTCCACCAAGTACGGGATGATCAAGACCGACCACATCCTGTTCATCGCCTCGTGCGCGTTCCACCTCGCCAAGCCCTCGGACCTGATTCCGGAACTGCAGGGACGGCTGCCGATCCGCGTCGAACTCGATTCGCTGTCGATCGACGATTTCGAGGCCATCCTGACCAACACCGACGCGTGCCTGACGCGCCAGTACGAGGCGCTGCTGGCGACCGAGAACGTGAAGCTCACGTTCGCGCCCGGCGCGGTGAAGCGGCTGGCCGAAATCGCCTACGCGGTCAACGAAAAGACCGAGAACATCGGCGCGCGCCGGCTCTACACGGTGATGGAGAAGCTGCTCGAGGACCTGTCGTTCGACGCCAACTCTCGCGGGGAAGCGTTTGCGGTCGATGCGGCCTATGTCGACGTCAAGCTCGCGGACCTGGCGCAAAGCGAGGACCTTGCGCGATACGTGCTGTAGTGCACGGGCGCTCCGCACGTGACGTGCCGTTGCAGGATGTCGCGGCGGATCGTGGCAAAGTCCCGGCAGGCCACCCTGGAGCAAGCCGATGCGTCCCACCCGTTCGTTGTTCGCAGGTTTCATCGCGATGATCTTGTGCGCCTGCCAGTCGGTATCGCCACCTGCGGGATTTGACGCCCGCGGCCTCGCCGCCGAGGAGGCGAAGTTCGCCGCGCATTCTGTCCGGCACGGCATGCAGCCGGCCTTCGTCGAATTCATGGCCCCCGGCTCGGTGCTGTTGCGACCACATCCGGTGGATGGCCGCGAGTACATGCGCACGCGCCCCAATCCGCCGATCCTGCTCGATTGGAAATCGGCCCTCACCGTGCTTGCCGCATCCGGCGAGCTGGGGTTGTCCACCGGTCCCTGGATCCGGACCCCCAGCGCCGATCCGAAGGCCGCGCCATCGTTCGGCCAGTTCTTCTCGATCTGGCGCAAGCAGGCCGATGGCGCCTGGCGCGTCGAGTTCGACCACGGCATCTCACATGCAGGCCACGACGGCATGCAGGAGGCGTTGCGCGCCCTCGATCTCCCGCGCGCATCGACGCCGGGCGGCCCGGTCCCGGAGCAAGAATTCATCGCGCTGGCAGGATCGGGCGGCGCGCGTGCGGCCCATGCCCGCTTCGCCACGTCCACCACGCGCTCCCTGCGCGAAGGCCGTGCGCCGATCGTGGCACAAGGCGCCGTGCGTTCCGACCAGGACGCGGAAAATCGGTACGCGTGGACCCCGGATCGGACCGTGACTTCCGCGGCCGGAGATTTTGCGTACGTGCTCGGCCGCTGGACCCTGCCGGGCGCCGCAACGGGTGGAACGGGTTACTACATGCGCGTCTGGATCACCGAAGCCGGAAGCTGGCGGCTGGCCGCGGACATCGTCACGCCGGATCCCTGACCGCCGCACCCCGACGGCCCAAGCCGCGGTCCAGCGACCAGCGACCCGCACCGAAGAACAACAGGGTCGCGATCATGGTGCCCCACACCCAATGGTCCTTGACGCCGGCGGGCGAGATGTCCGGATAGGACACCGCGGCGACGATGTTGAACACGAACAGCGCCAGCGCAGCGGGCCGCGTGAACAGGCCCAGCACGATCAGGACCGGCAAGGCCAGTTCGGCGGCGGTTCCCGCGTAGGCCGCCAACATCGGTGACAGCACCGGCACGCGATATTCGTTCTCAAACAGGGCGACCGTCGATTCGAGGTCGGCGAACTTGGTGAGACCGGAGGCGAAGAATGCATGCGCCACGTGGATCCTGAGCCCGAGCAGAAACAGATCCGTCAGTGCAGACAAATGCTGGCCGGCCCAGGCATCCAGGCGTGCAGGAAATGCGATCCACGGGTTCATCTTGTTCTCCCCGATCACCGGAAATCGGCGATCACCCGGGATTGGACGGATGCAAGCAGGAATCCTTGCAGGTCGAAGTCCGCATCCACCGCCAGCGCGGCGTCCGCGGCCGCCTCGAATGGCGCTTCGCAGGACAGCGCCGACAGGAACCGCAATGCCGGTTCGGCCAGGACGTCGAACGTCACGGCATGGCCATCGCGGCGCACGCACAGGCGATCGCCGCCGGTGTCCCAGTCGATCCGCTGGTCGCCGGCGAAGTCCGGCTGGTTGACACGCCAGATGGCCGCCAGCGGATAGGGCGAGGACAGCAGCGTGACCGCCGGATGCAACACAAAGCGCAACCCGGCTTGATCGGCGGCAGGCACCGCGGCGAGGCGCCGCA